>JAIRXC010000155.1 GCA_031268515.1 Propionibacteriaceae bacterium | reverse complement strand
GTAATCCCAGCCCGGCAGGGTCGAGCGGAAGGCGCCCGTCGTCTCAACGGCTTCGAGGGCGCGGACGACGCGGCGGGCGTTGAGCGGCGAGATGCCCGCCGCCGCCGCGGGGGCGGCTGTGCGCAGCCGCTCGTACAGAGCAGCGACTCCTAGGTCAGCCAATTCCGTTTCGAGACGGGCTCGGACGGCCGGGTCGGAAGCGGGAAAGTCGAAGCGGTCCGTGACGGCCCTGAGGTAGAGGGCCGAGCCGCCGACGACAAGAGGCACGGCTCCGCGGGCTTGGCAGTCGGCGATGGCGGCGCGGGCGAGCCTTTGGAACTCGGCGGCCGAGGCGGTTTCGGCGATGTCCATGATGTCGACAAGGTGGTGGGGGATCTCGGCTCGCTCGGCCAGAGTCGGCTTGGCGGTGCCGATGTCCATGCCGCGGTAGACGAGCATGGAGTCGGCGTTGACGATCTCCGCCGCCTGGCCGCGGCCACGGAGCCAACGGGCCAGGCGCAACGCCAGACCAGACTTGCCGGACGCCGTCGGACCGAGGATGACTAGGACGTCAGGCCGGCTCACAGCGTCATTGTGCCAGGGCCGCGGAACAGAGGGCAGCTGTGAAGGAGCTGGCCCACACCGCCACCAGTCTGTCGAGGCCTCCTCCTGGGCCGCCGGGAAAAGCCAGCTCAGCCCATCTTCAACCTCGGCCTTGGCGTCCCCCTTCTCGGAACGCCGCGAAGGGCCTCGGCGGGCCGGGCGGCGGCAGTCGGGTTTTCGATGTTCTGGGCAACCGCCAAGAGCCAAGACAGGCTCAAGCGCTCAGGCGGCCAAGCTTTCCCCAAGCAGGCTGGTTTGCCAAAAGCCTCGAGTACGATGGCACAGGCCCGATCAGCCGGCCGTCGTTTTCGGCCGGCCTTCCGTCGGGAGGCAACGCAAAGGAGCGGCACATCTCATGACGGCACAACCCCATATCCAACTCGACGCGAGCCTGGGCATCGACCGGGCCATCGTGGTCGGCGACCCCGCCCGGGTCGGCAAATTCCGTCCTTTCTTAAGCGACGCGGCCGATCTCGCCTATAACCGCGAGTTCCGGTCTTTGGCCGGCGCCTACCGCGGCGTCCGCGTCCTCGTCCTTTCCACCGGCGTCGGAGCTCCGTCGGCCGGAATCGCCGCCGAGGAACTCGTCAACATCGGCGTCACGACGATCGTGCGGGTCGGCAGCGCCGGCGCCATGCGGCAAGGCATTGGCTTAGGCGAATTGATCATCGGCACGGGGGTCGTCCGAGACGACGGCCTGTCGGCCCGTTATGTCAAACGGTCTTTTCCGGCTGTGCCATCGCCTCGCCTGCTGTCCCGCGCCTTGGAACTGGCGCCATCGGCCCATTTTGGGATCATCCGCAGCCACGACGGCTTTTACATGGATGATAACGAAGCCGTCGAAGCCTATTGGTCTGGCAAAGGCGTCCTCGGCGCCGACATGGAATCGGGGATCTTGTTGACCCTCGGGCTGCTGCGGGGCTTCGAGGCGCTGTCCATCCTCAACAACGTCGTCCTCTATCAAGACGACCTGGCCGCGGGAGTCAACTCCCTCGTCGGCGGCGAAGACGCCGTGGCGGCCGGCGAGCGCGCGTCGATCGAACTCGCGCTCAACATCGTGACGTAAGGCTCTTGCGCCGGCGCCAGCCGGCAAAACCGGAACCCGGCGCCAGGGAAAGGACCTGATCCCAAAAAGGCCTTGCCGGCGCCGGCGGGCAAGGCCTTCGGCAGGGCGAACCCCACCTGTCGGCAAAAACCTCCACAAGCAGAAAGAAAACCCATGAAACACAGCATCTACAAACTCGTCAAAAGCCGGCAATGGGATGTCGGTTGGCTCATCCTCGGCTTCGCCCTCGTCATCGTCAGCGCCGTCCACGACTGGCCCGGCCAAATCCAAGCCGTGTGGGCGACATCGCTCATCGGCGGCTTCCTCGGAATGACAATCGTCTTGCTGTTCGCCAATCAGAAGGGCAAACTCGGCTCTGGCCTGGGGGTCGTCGGCGCTGGCTTCGACACTTTCAACTATTACAATTACGGAGCCCTCGGCAATGTCTTCGTCGGCGTCTATTGCGGCCTGCTCTATCTGAAGGGTTTCTTCACTTTGGGCAAAGACATCAAGGTGACGAAAACGACGAACCTCAACCTCGTCATCGCCCTCGGTTTGGCAGTCGTCGGCGGGGTCGTCCTCTATTTCTTCGCCGACACGATCTTGCCCGAGGGAGCCCCCTTGTGGGTCCTCGTCCTCAATGTCGCCATCTTCCTCGTCCAGGTCATCTCCCAATACCTCATGGTCGAGGGCAAGGCCATTTCCTGGATCGGCTGGATCATCGCCAACTTCATGAACATCGCGCTCAACGGCTACTTCGTCTCAATCGGCACGTCCGGCGCCTTGATCTACCTCGCCATGACCGTCATGTATCAGCTCAACTCCTTCAAAGCCGCCTTCCTTTGGTATGGCTACGGCGAAGAGGAGTGACCCTAAAGCGGCCGCGGCGCAGCAGCCGTCCCCAGGCCGGCTTTACGGGCCTGACTTGCGGGACCTTTACGGGCGGGATTTGCGGGACAACGTGAGGGGGACCGCCTGGGAAGCCGGCTTTTGGGCCTCTTCCCAGGCGTCGCCGCCACGACTGCGGATGAGGCCGCTCAGAGGGCTGTCGGCCAGGAGGTAGTGGGGGGCGGCGTAGGTGACCGTCGCCCAGGCCAGATCACCGGGCCGCGGCCGCTCAGATGGGTCCGCCGGGGCCGCCACGTGGACGAGCCGATTGTCGCGGGACCGTCCCGACAAGCGGTGGGCGCCGGCGTCTTTGCGGCCCTCGCCCTCGGCGAACATGACCTCGACCGCGCGCCCCACCTGAGTCTGGTTCTCCTCTTGGGCGATCTCCTTGACCAAGGCGACGAGGCGTTCATAGCGCTCTTGGACGACGGCGTGGGGCACTTGGCCGTCCATGACGGCGGCGGGAGTGCCCGGGCGGATCGAATAGAGGAAAGTGAAGGCCTGGGCGAAGCGGGCCTGGCGCACGACGTCGAGCGTCGCCTCGAAATCCGCCTCGGTCTCACCGGGGAAACCGACGATGACGTCGGTCGTGATGGCGGCGTCGGGCAGGCTTTCGCGGACCTTGTCGAGGAGGCCGAGGAAACGGTCTCGGCGATAGGCCCGCCGCATCCGCCGGAGGACGTCGTCGCTGCCCGACTGCAGCGGCATGTGCAGGCTCGGCATGACGTTGGCGGTCTCGGCCATGGCGGCGATGACGGAATCGGTGAAGTCTTTGGGGTGCGGCGATGTGAAACGGACCCGGCGCAGGCCATCGATCTCGCCGCAGGCCCGCAGGAGGCCGGCGAAGGCGTCACGGTCCCCGAAACCCGCGCCGTAGGCGTTGACGTTCTGGCCCAGCAAGGTGACCTCTTGGACGCCGGCGTCCACGAGGACCCGGATCTCGGCCAGGATGTCGGCGGGCCGGCGATCGGTTTGTTTGCCACGCAGGGCGGGCACGATGCAAAAAGTGCAGGTATTGCTACAGCCGACGGAGATGGCGACCCAGCCGGAATACGCCGATTCGCGCCGGCTCGGCAGCGTCGAGGGGAAGCGTTCCAGCGACTCGCTGATTTCGACCTGGGCTTCCTCGGTGATCCGGGCCCGTTCCAAGAGGACAGGCAAGCTGCCGAGGTTGTGGGGGCCGAAGACGACATCGACCCAAGGCGCCCGGGCGATGACAGCTTCCCGGTCTTTTTGGGCCATGCAGCCGCCGACGGCGATCTGCATTCCCGGCCGGCCGGCCTTGACCGGGGCGAGACGGCCGACGCTGCCGTAAAGGCGGTTGTCGGCGTTCTCCCGCACGGCGCAGGTGTTGAAAACGACGACATCAGCCTGGACGCCGGCCGCCGCGCGGGCATAGCCGGCCGCTTCGAGCACGCCGGCGATGCGCTCGGAGTCGTGGACGTTCATCTGGCAGCCATAGGTGACGACCTCGTAGGTCCGGGCTGTTTCTGGGGCAGGCATCGCGGATGATGGTAACAGGGACGCCGCAACGTCAGACGGCGACGGCCGTGGCCCGCGATTCGCGGATGACCGTCACCGTGACTTGGCCTGGATAGACCAGTTCAGTTTCGATTTCACAGGCGATGTCGCTGGCCAAGCGGGCGGTCTGATGATCGTCAACGGCCTCCGGGAGCACCATGACACGGACTTCGCGGCCGGCTCGGACCGCGAAAGCCCGGTCGATGCCGTCGTGGGCGCAGGCGATCTCTTCAAGCCGGCGCAGACGGGCCGCGTAATCCTCGGCCCATTCGCGGCGCGCCCCGGGACGGCCGGCGGAGACCGCGTCGGCCACCTGGGTGAGGACAGCCTCAGCCGTCTCCGGGGCGACCTCGCCGTGATGGGCGGCGATGGCGTTGACGACAGCGGCCGATTCGCCGGCCCGGCGGGCCATCTCGGCCCCGAGGGCGGCGTGGGAGCCTTCTTGGTCGAGGGTGACGGCCTTGCCGATGTCGTGGAGGAAGGCGGCCCGCCGGCAACTGGCGGCGTCAAGCCCGATCTCAGCCGCCATCCCCCCGGCCAGTTGAGCCGCCTCGACCAGATGGTCCAACACGTTTTGGCCATACGACGTGCGGTGGTGGAGAACCGCCAAGAAACCCAGCAATTCGGGAGCGAGGTCGGCCACACCCGCCGCCACGAGGGCCTGGGCGACCGCCTCCTCGCCCTCGGCCGCGACTGTCTCGCGGGCCCGCTCGCAGGCCGCCTCGATGCTCGATGGGTGGATGCGCCCGTCAGCCACGAGTTCTTTGAGGGCGGCCACCGCCACGGCCCGCCGCCTGGGGTCGAAGCAGGAGACGAGGACGACGCCGGGAGTGTCGTCGATGACAAGGTCGGCGCCCGTGAGCTGTTCGAAAGTGCGGATGTTGCGGCCCTCGCGGCCGATCAGACGGCCCTTAACCGCTTCGCTGGGCAGGTCTAGGACGCTGACGGCCGCCTGGCCGGCCGGGGCGACGGCGACCCGGGAGATCGCATCGACGAGGATGCGGCGGGCGGTCCGTTCGGCTTGACGGCGGGCCTCTTGTTCGACTTGGCGGCGGGTCACGGCGGCCCGCCGCCGGGCGTCTTGCTCGACGGCCTGCTTGATCTCGTCGCGCGCCTCTTCCTCGGTCAGGCCGGCCAAACGTTCCAGTTCGGCTCGGCCCTCGGCCCAGGCGGTTTTCTGGACTTTCTCAAAAGAGCGTTCCCGCTCTTCTAAGTCTGTGACCTGGTGGTCCAACTCGCCGGCCCGGCGGTCGAGGGACTGCCCTCGCTCGTCCAGACTGGCGGCAAGGCGGTCCGCCTCCTGCGCGCGGCGGTCGAGCTCAAGGGCGCGGCGGCCCAGGTCAGCTTCGGCCGCGTCAACGTCCGCCTGCTGGCGCTCCAGCCGCTCCCGCTCGGCCGCCAAGGCCGCCCGCTCGGCGCCGCCGGCCCGGGAACGCCGCCACAACAACACTCCGAGGCCAGCGGCGAGGACGAAGGCGGACACCGCCAGCGCCGGCCAAACCTCGTTCATACGCTCTCCGCACCTCTGCTTCCCAACCAGCCGGCCCGAGGCGGCGGCCCAAGCGAACCTACACGCCAACAGGGGCGTCTCCGACGGCGGGGCCGGCCCGGGGCGGCGGCCCTAGGTCCCCGCCCCCAGAGGAAGCGGCCGCTTCCACCGCCAACCACGACGGCCGGCCCGGGTCCCCCACACGGCCTATGGCCCAGACTAGACGGCCGCTTCCTTCGTCAACCGCACCCGTTTTGCTGTCGCGGCTGGCCCGGCAGCTCACTGGTCCGGCAGCCCAGACAAGACGGCCGCTTCCACCGCCCACTCCACCGCCAATCGAGACAGCGATCATCCGTCGGCCGGAACTGCCAGCAGCGGCGCCCGTCGGCTTTGCCAGTGACGCCTTCCCAATCGGCTTTGCCAGGTGACGTTTTTCCAATCGGCTTTGACAGGTGACATCTTCCCAATCGACGGTCTCAGCCTCCAAGCCGGCTTCCCGCTCGGCCGCGAACTCCAAGACGACCCGGCGGACGACCGCAGACGGAAAACCGCGCCGCCCCAATTGTCCGGCCAGCCGGCGTTCGAAGGCCGTCCGGTCCAGGCCGGCCAAGCTCCGGAGCCGTCGGCGCGCGAAATCCCGCGCCACCGCGTCCTCATCCTCGCCCGTGTCAGCCGCTTCAGCCAAGGCCGCCTCAACAAGTTCCTCCGCCACGCCTTGTTTCCGCAGTTCCTCGCGCAGGCGGGCCAAACCGAGGCCCTTGGCGCCGCGGCGCTGGCTGACCCACTGGCGGGCGAAAGCGGCGTCGTCCACGAGGCCGACCCGGCTGAGCCGTAGGAGCGCCTCCTCGACTGCCTGTTCCCCGAAGCCGCCCCGGCGCAGATGCTCGGCCAGGCGTTGCCGGGAGCAAGCGCGAGCCGTCAGCTTGCGCAGAGCGGCCTCACGGGCCCGCTCTGTTTCCTCGGCCGCCGCGTCCGTCAAAGCACCTCGCCTGTCACCGGGTCGATGCCCTCTGGCACTTCGGCGTCCTCGGAGACGCCGATGCCGACCTTGGCCAAGATCTTGCTTTCGATCTCGCGGGCCACCTCGGGGTTCTTCTTGAGGAAGGTGCGGGCGTTCTCCTTGCCTTGGCCGAGTTGGTCGGAGCCGTAGGTGAACCAAGCCCCCGCCTTGCGGATTATGCCGTTCTCGACGCCCAGATCGATGAGGCTGCCTTCGGCGGAGATGCCTTCGCCGTAAATGATGTCAAACTCAGCTTGCTTAAAGGGCGGGGCGACCTTGTTCTTGACGACCTTGACCCGGGTCCGGTTGCCGACCGCCTCAGAGCCGTCTTTGAGAGATTCGATGCGCCGGACGTCGAGGCGGACCGAAGAATAAAACTTGAGAGCCCGGCCGCCTGTCGTCGTCTCGGGCGAACCGAACATGACGCCGATCTTTTCCCGCAGCTGGTTGATGAAGATCGCCGTCGTGTGGGCGTTGTTGAGCGCGCCCGCCATCTTGCGGAGGGCCTGGCTCATGAGACGGGCCTGGAGCCCGACGTGGCTGTCGCCCATCTCGCCTTCGATCTCGGCCCGCGGCGTCAAGGCCGCGACAGAGTCGATGACGATGAGGGCGAGGGCGCCGGAGCGGACCAGCGTGTCGGCGATCTCCAGCGCCTGTTCTCCGTTGTCGGGCTGGCTGACGAGGAGTTCGTCGGTGTTGACGCCGAGCTTTTGGGCGTATTCCGGGTCAAGGGCGTGTTCCGCGTCGATGAAGGCGCAATCGCCGCCGGCGGCCTGGGCGTTGGCGATGGCGTGGAGGGCCACAGTCGTCTTGCCGCTCGACTCTGGGCCGTAGATCTCAACGACTCGGCCTCGCGGCAACCCGCCGATGCCGAGGGCGATGTCCAAAGCTATGGAACCGGTCGGGATCACCTCGATCGGCTCGTGCGGCCTTTCTCCCAGACGCATGACCGACCCCTTGCCATGCTGTTTTTCGATCTGGGCCAACGCCGCCTCGAGGGCCTTGGAGCGATCTGCCACCGCCATGATGAGAGTCCTTTCTGTTTCGACCTTTGGTGTTTGAGCTTGTGCCCAAGACCATAGGCCGGACCTGTGACAATTCGCCGCCAGCGAGCCGATCTGTGGATGACACGCCGATGACGGCCCCAGCCTGTGGGCGGGACAGGAGGAGTCTAACCGAACATCTGTTCGATGTCGCGCCGACGCCGGCGCGCCACGCGGCGTCGCGTCAGCGCTGGTCCGGACCGAGTTCGAGTTGAGCCCAGGCAGCCCGCCAGATCTTCTTGCAAGGCATCCCCGCCGCCAGCGCCTCGGCCGCGGTCCGGCCGCCCAGGGCAGCCATGACGACCTGTTCGGCCCAAGCTCGCGCGTAGCCGCTTCCCAGCGCCGCCTCCAGGCGGGACCACAACTCGGCTTCGCGCATCAGGTGCGAGAGGCGCTCAGGCGGCGGCTTCGCTGGGCCAAGCGACACGGAGCTCGTGGTCGGCCAAACGGGCAGCCACATCCGAAACGATCTCGGACAAGGGGACGTCAAGGGCGCAGGCGATGGCGCCGAGCAGTTCCGACGAGGCTTCCTTGACCCCGCGCTCGATCTCAGAGAGATAGCCGAGGGAGATCCGGGCGTCGTGGGAAACGTCGCGGAGAGTGCGGCCTTGGGCGATTCGGATGGCGCGCAAAGACTCACCGAGCAGTTCCCGCATGAGCAGGGGGCGCAACGGGCTGATCGACGTCACCATGGCGGCCAGTGTAGACGCTGGCCAGGACGCAGGCCGGCTTCGGGCCGCGGCGCGCCCGCCCCGGACACAGACTCATGTAGGGCTCAAGGAACGCGGCCCGGGAAACCGCCGCCGTGAAAACTCGGCTCCAAGCCCGCGTAGGACTCAACTTCGACCTTCTGACCTCAGCGTCACCGGTTGGCTTGGGTCCAGGCCCGCGTAGGACTCAAACTCGGCCCTGCGTCAGCTCGGCGGCGGTTTGCCCTGCTCCAGGGGTTCCTAAGGTTTCACTCGCGGACAGCGGGAAACCCCTACCGGTGAGCCTGGCTTCAGACCCGCGCCTGACTTCAGCCCAGATCGGCCGCAAAGGCCTGAACCGACAGACCCGGTTCCAGGCTCGCCTAAGACTCAGCCGGCCGCAGAATGCCGCCTTGTCCTTTGCGGCCCCGCGAGGCGGCGGGGCAGCGTTTCGCGGAAGCCTCTAAGCCCCGGCGGCGGCGTCGGCGCTCTGCCTGTCATGGCGCTCCAGCGCGGCGAGGAGCGCCGCGACGGCCCGGGCGACGACGGCGGCTCGGACAGCCGCCCGGGACCCCGGCAAACTGAGCCGCTCAGTCCACGGGCCGTCCGGCCCCGCCACGGCCAGCCAGACCGTGCCCGCCGGCACGCCGTCGCTCGGCCCCGGGCCCGCCACGCCCGTGACCCCGATCCCCCAGTCGGCCCGGCAAGCCTCCCTGGCGCCATCCGCCAACGCGGCGGCGACGGCCTCGGAGACGACCCCAGCCCGGACGATGAGAGCGGCGGGAACCCCGGCCAGGCGGGTTTTGAGGTCGGCCGCGTAGACGACAAGGCCGCCCCGCACGACGGCGGAGGCGCCCGCCACGGCGGTCAGGCGCCCAGCGATCAACCCGCCTGTGATCGATTCGGCCGTCGCCACGGTTTGCCCGGCGGCCGTGAGACGGCGGATCGCCAACCCGGCGTCCGTGCGGCCTTGGCGCGGCTTGGCGGAACCGGCCCGGCCGGCCGGCGGCAAACCGCCAGCGCGCCCGGCCGCCGAGGATGGCAGTCCGCGTTCCGCCGCCGTGAAACCCGGACGCTCAGGCATCGGCGCCACGCCCGGGCCGCCCGGTTTGCCCGTCAAGGCCGGTTTGCCCAGCCTGTCTGGCTTGCCAGTCGGCCCGCAGGCGGAAAGCCGCGCGCACGTAGTCAAGGCCCGTCACGACCGTCAAAACCAAGGCGAGCCCCATGAGGATGACCGCGAGCCAATGGAAAACGGCGAAGCCAGGCAAAGGCGCGAGCCAGACGAGGAGGGCGACGGTCTGGAGCATCGTCTTGGCCTTGCCGCCACGGTTGGCGGCCATGACGCCGTATTTGATGATCACAAAACGCAGCGCCGTTATCCCCCACTCGCGGACGAGGATGACGATGGTGACCCACCACCACAGCTCGCCCAAGAGGCTGAGGCCGACAAAAGCCATGCCCGTGATCGCCTTGTCCGCGATGGGGTCCCAAAGCTTCCCGAAATCCGTGATGAGGTTGTAGCGGCGGGCGATCCGCCCGTCGATGAAATCCGTCGCCAAAGCTATGGCGAAGACCGCTGTCGCCAGCCAGCGCCGGGCCGGGTCGTCCGGATAGGCCAAGAGCAGCCAGGCGAACAGGGGCACAAGCAAGACCCGCAGCAAAGTCAAGGCGTTTGGGAGGTTGACAACCGGGACGGGGGCTTCCGTCTGAGGAGCCATGGGGCCTGTCATCCCTTCCGCTGGCCGGACGCTGCGTGACCCCTTGATACTACGGTGTTCCGCCGCCGCCACCCAACGGCGCGGCGGTCAAATCGACGCCTTCGGCAGCGGTGACACGGGCCCGGACCAACGTCCCTACGGCGAGACCGGGCCCGCCGCTTTCCAACCAGGTCTCCCCGTCGGACTCCGGACCCTGCCAAGCGGCGCGGCCACGCCAACGGCCCTCCTCAAAACCTTCGACCAAGACATCGACGGTCTGGCCGACGCGCCGGCGGGCCTGTTCTGCCATGAGCACGTCGGCCAAGTCGGCGATGTCGTCGACGCGGGCAACGATTTCAGCCTCGTCAAGGTGGCCGTCAAGGCTGGCGGCAGCCGTGCCTTCCTCGTCGGAATAGCCGAACACGCCGA
Organism: Propionibacteriaceae bacterium; assembly: GCA_031268515.1. Classification (GTDB taxonomy): domain Bacteria; phylum Actinomycetota; class Actinomycetes; order Propionibacteriales; family Propionibacteriaceae; genus WQYJ01. The sequence goes on along the minus strand of JAIRXC010000155.1, from coordinate 3,432 downwards.
TGGCGTCGAGGTCGGCGGCGGCCAGAAAATCCGCCAGGGCCGCCAGATCGGCGGCCGTCTCGCCGGGGAAGCCGACGATGACGTTGCTCCGGATGCCGGCGCCTGGGCAAGCCCGGCGGATGCGCTCAAGCAAGCTGAGGAAAGAGTCGCCCTGCCCGAACCGCCGCATCCGTTTGAGGACCGGGGCGGCGGCGTGTTGGAAGGGGACGTCGAAATACGGGACGGCCTGGGGCGTTTCGGCCACCGCGGCGATGAGGGAATCCTTGAGTTCCGCCGGCTGGAGGTAAGAGAGGCGGAGCCAGCCGGGCGGCTCGATCCGACTGAGGTCGGCGAGAAGCCGGGGCAAGCCGTCGGCCAAGGCGAGATCCTTGCCGTACGAGGTGGTGTTTTCGGAGACGAGGTAGAGCTCGACGGCCCCGGCTTGGCGCAACCAGGCGGCCTCGGCGGCGATCTCGGCCGGAGGCCGGGAAACCAGGCGGCCACGGAAACTCGGGATGGCGCAGAAAGCGCAGCGCCGGTCACAGCCCGAAGCGATCTTGAGCGGTGCTGTCGGGGCGTCGCTGAGACGCCGGCGCAGGATCGGCGGGCCGGAGGCAGGTCCGGGCGGAAGCGGCTGGGACGGCGGGCCGGGCGGAAGCGGCCGAGGCGGCGGCGGGCCGGCCGGCGTCAAAGACAGCTGGCGGCCAGACCGCGGCCGACTGGCGGCCGGACGGCCGGCCAGAAGACCTCGGACCGTGGCGGCGATGTTTTCATAGCCGCCGAAACCGATGACCGCGTCGACTTCGGGCATCGCTTCGGCCAGGTCGCGGCCGTAGCGTTGGGCCAGGCAGCCGGTCGCGACGACGACCTGGGCCTGGCCTGATTGGCGCAATTCCGCCGCCGCCAAAAGCTGGTCGATGGAGTCCTGCTTGGCCGCTTCGATGAAACCGCAGGTGTTGACGACAACGATCTGGGCGTCGTCCGGAGAGGCCGTCAAGTCGAAACCGGCGGCCGCGAAACGGGCGGCCAGTTCCTCGGCGTCCACGTCGTTGCGGGCGCAGCCGAGGCCGACGATATGGAGCGAGATGGCGCTGGTCACCTGCCCGAGCCTACTGTGGCGCGGCCCGGGGCGGCTTCACGCGCGGACCAGCCGGCTCGGCGCGCGGCGGCCGTAACAACCGCGCCTTGCGGCGGCTCAGCTTGCCGCCAACGCCGCCAAGACCTCTTCGAGGTCCTCGGGCTTGACCTGCACGTCGCGCGGTTTCGAGCCTTCCGACGGGCCGACGACGCCGCGGGTTTCCAGGATGTCCATGAGGCGGCCGGCTTTGGCGAAGCCAACCCGGAGCTTGCGTTGGAGCATCGAAGTCGAACCCAGTTGGAGCGAAATGATGAGGCGGGCCGCTTCGAGGACCAGGTCGAGATCATCCCCGATGTCTTCTGCCACCTTGGCCGTGCTCTCGGCCGCGGCTGTCACGTCGGGCCGGTAGTCGGCCGGCGCCTGGGCCGCCACCTGGGCCACCACCGCCCGTATCTCCGCTTCCGTCACCCAGGCCCCTTGGACCCGGGTCGGCTTGCCCGCCCCCATGGGCAAGAAGAGGCCGTCGCCTTGGCCGACCAGCTTTTCCGCCCCCGGCTGGTCGAGGATGACCCGCGAATCCGTCATCGAACTGGTGGCGAAGCTGAGGCGGGAAGGGACATTGGCCTTGATGAGGCCGGTCACGACATCGGTCGAGGGGCGCTGGGTGGCGAGGACAAGGTGGATGCCGGCCGCCCGGGCCAGCTGGGTGATCCGGACGACAGAGTCCTCGACGTCGCGCGGGGCCACCATCATGAGGTCGCTCAGCTCGTCTACGACGACCAGCAAATACGGGTAAGGGGCGAGGACCCGCTCTGAGCCGGGCAACGGCTGGGCCGCCCCGCTGGCGACGGCCCGGTTGAAGTCGTCGATGTGGCGGAAACCGAAGGCAGCCAGGTCGTCGTAGCGCAGGTCCATCTCGCGCACGACCCAGCCGAGGGCGTCGGCGGCCTTCTTCGGGTTCGTGATGATGGGCGTGATGAGGTGGGGAATGCCCTCATAGTGGTTGAGCTCGACTCGCTTGGGGTCCACGAGCATGAGCCGGACCTCTTCGGGGGTCGCCCGCATGAGGATCGACGTGATCATCGAGTTAACGAAGCTAGATTTGCCAGAACCGGTGGCGCCGGCCACTAACAGGTGCGGCATCTTGGCCAAGTTGGCGACGAGGAAGCCGCCCTCGACGTCCTTGCCCAGCCCGACCGTCAGCGGGTGGCGGTCGCCTTGGGCGGCCGGCGACCGCAGGACATCGCCTAACGAGACAACTTCCTTGTCTTTGTTTGGGATCTCGATGCCGATGGCCGATTTGCCGGGGATGGGCGAGAGGATGCGGATGTCGGGCGAGGCCACGGCGTAGGCGATGTTGCGCGACAGCGCCGTCACCTTTTCGACCTTGACCGCCGGGCCGAGTTCGACCTCGTAACGGGTGACCGTCGGACCACGGGTGTAGCCGGTGACAGCCGCGTCGATCTCGAACTGGCGCAGCACTCCTGTGAGGGCGGCGACAATGGCGTCCGAGGATTGGCTGCGGGCCTTGGGCACGGAACCAGGTTTGAGGAGAGCCGGGTCGGGCAAGGCGTACGGGCCGTCGCCGGTGGCTTCCCGTGGCTTAGCGGGCGCGGGACGGGGAGTCCGGGAACGCGCCGGCCGGGGCCGGGCCGGGGAGGGGCTGCCGCCGTCAGGCGGGCCGAAGCCGCCGGGAACGCTGACTGACAGCTCTGGGGCCGTTTCGCCGACAGGCAAGCCAGCCGTCTCACCGCCGAAACCGTCGGTCCGCTCCCCCGCTTCGGGACCCGGCTGGCCGGCCGCTGGCCAAGGGCCGCCTTGTGGGCCGAGGTCGGCAGTCTGAGGGTCGAAGCCTTGGACAACAAGCTGGCCGTCAGCCGCCGTGTCGCCGTCAGGGCTCGGCGGTTCGGCCGGTTGGCGGCCGCGCAGCTTGACGCCGACGCGCCGGCCCAAACGGGCTGCCGCCGCGCCGACCTCGCGCAACGGCTTGCCGGCAAGGACAAGGCCGCCGAAACCGGCCAGGAGGACGAGCAAGGGCACAGCGACCCAAACCGTCAAGATGTCAACGATGACCGAGCTGGAGAAGAAGCCGAACAGGCCGCCGGCCTGGCGGACGGCGGGCAAGTCGGCCGGGCGGGGCAGGCCGCGGGCGATGTGCAGGAGGCCAAGGAGGCCGAAGACGACAGCGGCGCCGCCGAGGACAGAACGGCCGGGAGCGGCGGCGGCGGGCTGACGCCAAATCCGCCAGGCGAGGAGGAGGAGGAGGCCGGGGACGAGGACGGCGGCGAGGCCGACGAGTGTCGTGAGGGCGATCTCCAGGCCCTGGGCGGCGGCGCCGCCGACGTCAAACCAGACAGCCGCCGCGACGACAATGG
>JAIRXC010000065.1 GCA_031268515.1 Propionibacteriaceae bacterium | reverse complement strand
CCCATGGGCTTCAACCGTGTTCCCGCCTACGCCTCAGGCCTCCTCCTCGTAGGCGACGCCGCCGGTCTTGTCAGCCCGTTCAACGGCGAGGGCATCTCCTACGCCATGGAGTCGGGCCGCTACGCCGCCGCCGCCATCGACGCCGCCCTCGGCTGCGGCCCTGGCAGCCTGGCCGCCGAGGCCGCCCTCCAGTCTTATCCCCGCCGTCTCAGCGCCGCCTGGGGCCGCCACTATCGGATCGGCAACTTGTTTTCCCGCCTCATCGGCCACACGGGCTTCATGAAGTTCGCCAGCCGTTACGGCCTCGCGCTCCCCGGCCTGCCTGGCTTTGTCCATCGTCTGCTCGCTAACCTGGTCGACGAGAAGCCGTCTGACGCGTACGATGCGGCAGTCCACGCTCTCCGCTCTCTCGCGCCGTCGCTTTGACCGCTGCGGGCCGCCGGCCGGCGTGGTCGGAAAGCCAGCATTTGTTTGCGCGACGTACTATCACCCCTACAGCGCATTGGCGAAGGTGTCGCCTTGAATGCGGGCGGTGTCAGCCGCCCTGGTTCAGATGCCTTCGACACGCGGCGCTGAAGACACTGAGGCGCTGGGTTGGTCACGCAGAGCGTCGGTGACACTCCACGGAAGACGGGAACGGTTATGTCGTATGCAGGGTCGTCTGTAGCTTCGCGTCGTTGGAATAAGGCTCGTCGGTTTGGCGCCCTCGTCGCCGCCGCGGCTGTCGCCGCCGGGGGGATCGTCATCGCCCAGCAGGTGCAGTCTGCCCCGCCGGCCGAGGCTGCCCAGGCCAACGGCATCGACCCGAACGGCCAGTACGCCAAGACGGCCCCGGCTCCGCTCACCGCCAACATCCCCCGCGGCAATCTGACTGCGGCTGTCACTGTCGACGACCAGACGCTCTACTACGGTTTGAATTCTACATACGACAGGATGGGGCGCTTCAGCACGGACGCCAACGGCCGTGTCGTTTCTAACGCCATGACAGAACTGGCTGAGACCAAGGGGGATGTCATAAGCGCAGGGGCGTTGACAACGCTCGCCGTTGACGCCGGCGCTTATACGGGCAAGCCGGCCCTCTACACCTGGTATTGGGACAGCGGCAACAGCTTCGATCCTAGTGAGGGTTCTCCCGGCTCTGACTACATCCCGGTCGCGCGCTACGCCGCCGGCCCGGCTGGCTCCGGCTCCGGCGTCGCCGCCTCGGCCTCCCCCAGCAACATTTACTGGCTGCCGCGGCCGGCGACCGCCGAGGGCGGCCGCTTGAGCTACAACTACTGGTCCGGCGGCGAGATCATCCAAAAAACCGGTCAGATCTTCTTCTCCGGCGGCGAATGCAGCGGCCTCAACGGCGATTTCCGGATGATGGTCTTCGACCCTAAGACCAACAAATACATGACCTCGGGCCAGATCCTCCCCGCTGCCGCCTCGGACAACATCTTCGGGAGCGGCAATACCTGCGGCGGCCATGGCTACGTTTCCTCCGACATGGCTCTCGACGGTTACGGCAACGCCTACATCCTCGTCAAGGGTGAGGCGCCTTCCTCGAGCATCTGGGCTCCGATCGGCTCCAACGGCCGGCCTGTCAACAACGTCCGCCGTGTCTACCTGGTTCGTGTCGTCCCCGGAGCCGACCAGTCGGGCTGGAAGTACAACATCGTCACGATGCTGACCTACGGCGGAGACGGTTCCACTGACGCTCAGGGTTACTTTGGCCGTTATCCATATAGCGACGTCGGCGGCGGCGATTACGTTTACGGCATGGCCTTCCTCAACGGCCTCCTTTACATCGGCCGCACCGACCTCTACGCCATCAACCCGATGTCGGGCACCGCCACCCACGTCCCGTATGGATATAACACAAGCCTCGATCGCACTGTCGATGATCTGGCCTCCGGCCAAACCGCCTACGTCGTGGCCGGCCGCGTGGTCAACGACCGCGCCGGCACTGGGGCCGTCGACATCGACACGGGCGTCGGCGTGGCCGGCGTCGACATCGCCCTCTACTCAGTTGGCGCAGATGGCGCCTGGAAGCTGGAAGGCACCCGCCAAACCGACGGTTCCGGCAACTATTCCTTCATCGTCGGCGGTTCCGGCACTTACCAGGTCCGCTTGTCCCAGCCCCAGGTTGATTTCAGCTCGGACGCCAGCAATCCCCAGTACGTCAACGCCTTGCAGACCTACGCCAGCGCCGGCGCCGGCCCCAGCTCGGCCCGTGGCGCCAACACGGTCGTCGCCCACTGCTTTAACTACAGCACCAACAACATCGACGCCGTCAACAGCTCCGGTCCCTGCGTCGGCGCCCTGCCGGCCCCCTACGTCGACCAACCGCTCGGCGAGGTCGGTTCGACCATCGCCGCTAGCGCCGCCGTCGCCGTCCCGTCCTATTCGACGGTCACCTTGTCCAGCCCCGACGACATTCCGCCGGTCGACTTCGCCATCACGGCCGCCGGCTCCTTCGGCGACGCCGCCGCCGGCCCGAGCAGCATGAGCGCCGGCGCCCCCGTCCACGTCGCCGGCTCCCTCAGCCCCAGCCAAGTTTGGTTGGGCGACAGCCTCGGCAAATACGACGGCCCGGCCACAGACAACGCCGCCCACAACGCCACCGACGACGGCGTCTGGATAGACACCTACTTGGGCCGGACGCCGATTGACGGCCAGGTCTTCGTCGTCGGCGGCTCTTACGCGGCCAAGGCCCAGGTCAACGGCTCGTTGGCGACGTCTTCTCAGACGACCCTGCGCGGCTGGACCACCTCGACCGCCACGGGCACGGGCAGCGGCGCTTGGGCGGCCGCTCCGACTTGGACCCCGGCTATCGGCGCCGACGGCTTGGCCAGCGCCGCCTGGTCGCCTTCCACCACGACGACCGGGATCACGACGGCCCAAAACGCCAACTTCCGGGTCTCGGTCCAAGCCGGCTCGACGGCGCCGGTCAAGGCCGACAACTCAGCCGGCGAATATCAAGGCTCGAGCGCGAGCCGGACTCAATCCTGGACGACACTGGGCGAGATCGAGGACTACCGCTACCAGGTGGCCGGCTCGGTCTACCGGGTGGCCGCCAAGACGACCGGCGCCACGGGCACTTTCACGATCGACGGCGTCGCTTTGACGGCCTCGGGCTCGGCGCCGGCCATCGGCCTCGGCAAGGCCGCTACTGTCGGGTCGAAGTCTGTGACCGCGACGGTCCCGTCGAACGACTGGAAGGTCGCTTCGGTCGTCATCCGCAACACCTTCACCGGGGCTGAGGTTTCCCGCCCCGCCGTGACGGTCTCCGGCCTTAATAGCTCTTTCTCTTTCAACGCCGCTGCCAGCGCCGACGTCATCGTCGAGGTGACCTTCGCCAAGGCCCCCGACGCGACAAAGTCGCAGCTTACTTTGACCCCGACTGACGGCACGGTTTCGGTCGGCAGCGTCGTCGCTTTGACGGCCACGGTCCGCGACTCCGATGGCTCTGCCGTCTCTGACAGCCAGATCCGCTTCACCAGCTCGAACTCCGCCGTCGCCATCCAAGACGGCAACGGCGCCGCGGTCAACGTCTGCACGACCAACGCCAACGGCGTCTGCGAGCTTTACGCCCGCTCGACCCAAGCCGACACCTACACGGATGCCATAACGGCCGAAGTCCAGTTGCCTTCGACGGCGTGGGCGGCCATCAAAGACAGCCCGGCCACGGTCACGTTTAAGGCCTCGGACGCCGATCCGGGCAACTCGTCTTTGACGGTGACGCCGGGCGCGGCCCTTAACGCCAACGGCGCCCTCCTTGTCGGCGCGGCGGCCGAGAACACCTACACGGCCACAGCCACGGTCAAAGACGCCCTTGACAACCTGATCGATGACGCCACGGTCTTCTTCGATTTGGAAGGCGATGAGGGAGCCGGCGGCCCGAGTCTGTCGGAGGCCAGCTGCCAGACGGTCGCGGGCGTTTGCTCGGTCACGGTTGTCTCTTCTGCCCCCGGAACCTTCGAGTTGGAAGCCACGTTGCCTGACCCGGTCAGTTTCGAGCCGAAGCAGCTTAACGGCAGCCCCAAGGACCTCAAATACGACCGCGCCGGCATTTCGGCGGCGAACTCCAGCCTCGTCGTGTCTCCGAAGGACCTCTTGATCGGCGAGCAGGCGACCGTCACGGTGACGGTCAAGGACGCCTTGGCGAACCCGGCCACAGGCTTGGCCGAGAGCGCTTTCGCCTTGAACAGCGGTTGTGCCACGGCCAGCGCCTTCAACGAGGCCGGCGACGGCGTCTACACCTGGTCCATCACCTCCGCCCAGCCTTGCGACACGGTGATCAAGGCCACCCCCGAAGGTGTCCAGCTAGAAGACACGGCTGACTTCCGGGCCATCGTGCCGAGCGAAATCTATTCGTCCCTGACCCTTGACAAGACATCGGCCCCGGTGGGGACCTCTGTGCTCGCCACGGTTGCGGTCAAGGACGCCCACGACCGGCCCATCCCCGGCTTGGCGGCCGCCGACTTCGAAACGCAGGCCGATCCGGCCAACATCGTCATCGACTGGAGCAGCTTCGCCGAGACCGCGCCGGGCTCGGGTGTCTACACCTACACGTTGACGGCTGAGATAGCAGATGACTACACGGTCCAGGCCACGGTTGCGGGCACTGTCTTCACCGGCGCCAACGTCAAGCAGATTGTCTTTGTTCCGGGCGATCCTTCGGCTGCCAACTCGAGCTTCTCGATCGACCCCGGCCAGCTCGCGGTCGGCGGCACGGCGGTCGCAACGCTGACGGTCAAGGACGCCTACGACAACCCCGTCTCCGGCTTGGCCGATAATCTCGCCCTTGACCCGGGGGCCTTGACGGCTGGCGGCGTCGGGACCGGCGCCGCCGGGACCTACACCTGGTCTTTGACGACCTCGACGGCCGGCTCCTACGAGGTTGGCGTCACCGTCCCGACGGCTGCCGGCTCGTTCGCTCTGAACGGCCAGGTCGTCTTTGAGCCGGGGAGTGTGGCCAGCGCCAGCCTTGCCTTGGACAAGGACACAGCTCCGGTTTCTGTGGCCGCCGACGCTCAGGTCAAAGCCACGGTGACGGCTCTTGACGCTTCTGACAACCCGGTCCTGAACCTGGCCGCGGAAGACATCGTCTGGTCCTTCGCGAAGGCCGGGGCGGCTTCGTCTGACGTCATCATCCAACTTGATTCCTTCCACAACAACGGCGACGGGACCTACGAGGTTCTGCTTTTCAGCACGACGGCCGGAACCTACGACGTCGAGGCGGCCGTCTCCGGCCAGACGACGAACAGCGTCCAGGTCACGTTTACCGCCGGTCCGCCGTCGGCCGACACGACGACCTTCGAGGTCGCCCCGGCTGACGTCGTCATCCCCGGCTCGGCCACGGCGACGTTGACGGTCCAAGACGCCTTCGGCAACGCTGTCACAGGTTTGACTGGCGCCGACATCGCTGTCAACGGCGACCCGGCGGGCCTGACGGTCGGGACCTTGTCCGAGACGGCTGACGGCGTCTACACGGCTTCCTTGACCAGCGCCGCCGCCCGCTCCTATGTCGTCGAGGCTGTCTTTGCCGGCCTCTCCAAGACCGCGCCGGTGGGCTTCACGTTCGCCGGCGCCGGCCAGGTGACGTTGGCGATCACCCAAGATGCCGCTCCGGTTTCCGCCGCCGCCGACGCTGCCGTAGACGCCCTGGTGACGGTGGCTGACGCCGCCGGCATCGCCATCACGGACCTGACGGAGGAAGACATCGCCTTGGCTTCGACGCCGTCCGGCGTCCAGGTCAAGCCTGGTTCTTTCCGCAACAATGGCGATGGTTCCTACTCCTACAGCCTCTACGCCACGAAGGCCGCTCTCTACGAGGTGACGGCGACTGTCGACAGCCAATCCGGCCAGGACAATATCCTTTTCACGCCTCTCAAGCCGCTCGCTGGCAAGGTTGATTTCTCTGTCGACCCGGCCCTGGTGACGATACCGGGCAACACGACTGCCACGTTGACGGTTTTCGACATTTTCGACAATGCGGTTGACCTTGATCCAGCTGCCGATGTCACGTTGAACCTGCCCAACGGCGTCAGCCAGGTCGGCGACCCGGTCAAGCAGGTCGACCAGTTCGGCAACGCCACCGGCAGCTACAAGTTCACCTTGACCTCTGCCACCCCTGGCGCCTATGTCATCGAGGCCGTCGTCGTGGATAGCCTGGGCGCCAATGTGGCCAAGCAAGCCTCGGCCACCTGGTCCTTCGCCGCCGTCGGCCAGGTTGGTCTGGCCGTGAGCCCGGCCAGCCATGTCGTCAGCGACGCCGCCGGGGCCGAGGTTGTCGCCACGGTCACGGTGACGGCCAGCAACGGCGCCCCGGTGACGAACCTGACAGCTGACGACATCGCTCTCAGCTCGTCCCCTGTCGGCGTCCAAATAAAGTCCGGTTCCTTCATTAACAACGGTGACGGGACCTACCGCTACACCATCTACGCCGTCAAGGCGGGCTCTTACACGCTCACAGCCGCCAACGGCGGACAGTCTGACACAGCTGCGGTTGTTTTCACGGCTGGCTCGCCGGTCGATTCCGCGGTGACCTGGACGATCACCCCCGCCAAGGTTCAAATCCCAGGTTCGGCGACCGCCGAATTGACCGTCCGGGACGCTTTCGACAATCCGGTCACGACCTTGGAGGCCAAGGACATCGCGATTGCCCAGACGCCGGCTGGTTTGACGATTGAAGGCCCGGTCCAAGGTTCCGGTTCAGATGGCTTGACGGGTGTTTACGTTTACACCTTGACTTCGGCGGACCCGAGCCAGAACACCGTCACGGCGACGCTCAAAGACGGCGCCGGCCAAAACATCGTGCGGTCGGCGGCGGTTGAGTTCGCCTTCGGGGCGATCTCGTCGGTCGATTTGACTCTGAGCGCCGCCAGCCATCAGGTCAGCAACGAGGCGGGCGCTTCGGTGACAGCGACGGTCAAGGTCGTCGACGCTTCCGACGTCGGCATTTCCAACTTGACGGCGGCTGATTTCAACCTGTCTTCGACGCCGGCTGGCGTCAACGTCAAGACGGGCAGCTTCCTCAACCTTGGCGCTGGCTCCTACAGCTTCACCGTCTATTCGCAAACGGCGGACGATTATGATTTGACTGCCCAGGTCAGCGGTCTCAACGACACGGAGGCGATCAGCTTCACCGCTGGCCCGCCGAACTCCGCTCAGACGACTTGGACGATCAACCCGAGCGTCGTCGCGGTGCCCGGCCAAGCGACTGGCGCCTTGACGGTCAAGGACCAATACGGCAACCCGATCAAGGGTCTGACTGCTAATGAAATCACTCTTTCCTCGGTCCCGCTCGACCCGCCGCTGACGGTGACAGGTCCGACGGAGTCGACAGCCGGCGTCTACACCTATCTCCTGTCGTCTGAGGACGCCGAAGCCTTCACCGTCACGGCGACGGTCGGCGCGATCCAAAAGACGGCTGCGGTGCGTTTCAGCGCCGGCCAAGTCGACCCCTCGAAGTCGCACCTGGAGGCTTCTCCGGAAGAGCAGATGGCCGGCCAGAAGATCGCGGCCAAGGTGACGGTCCGCGACGCTTACGACAACCCGATCGAAGGTCTCGTGGCGGCGGACTTCACGATTGCCGGCACGCCCACGTCGGCCAACCCGTCGCTGCCGTCTGTCGTCGGCGACAACTTCGTCGAGAGCCCTGGCGGTGTCTACACCTTCGTTGTCATCTCGACGGCCGCCGGTGATTTCACGCTGTCGGCCCGGGTGTCCGGGACCGACCTAGACGACCAGCCGGTCGTCACCTTCACCGCCGCCGGAGTCTGCGTTGTCAACTGCGAGACGACGGACCCGGACAAGCAGACCCGTGCTGTCATGGTCGACAACGACCAGCCTGACGATGGGGTCAGCAAGGACACGGCTCGGGTCTGGGCTTTCGACACCTACGGCAACCTGGTCAAGAACGCCGTGGTCGTGGCTGTCCGTGAGGGCACGACTTTGCAACCGGAGACGCAGACGGTGTTGACCGGCTCTGACGGCGCCGCCATGTTGGAGTGGACCTCCCTCTCCATTGGCACTTTCACCGCCACGGTGGCCGTTGATGACAAGACTGGTTTTAATGGCTCGGTCCTCAACCAGATCCGCTTCGTCACCACCGGCATCTCGGCTGGCAACAGCTCGTTGACGGTGACGGCGCCGGATGGTTACGCGTCGCCGATCCCGGTCCGCCAGTCTTACACGGCCCAGGTGACGGTCCGCGACGCCCAAAACCAACTCCTTGCGAATGTCCCGGTGTCCTTCGAGATCTCCTCTTCGGCGGCCAGCCTGTCGGCCGACTTCTGCAACACGGACAGTAATGGTTCCTGCTCGGTCAAGGTGACCTCGCGCGTCGCTGGCGCCTACGATCTCTCCGCGACGGTCTCCGAGTCCGGCGTCAAGACAGATGTCAAAGGCTCGCCGGTTGAAGTCGAGTTCAAGGCCGGACCGCTCTGCGTCGGCGACAGCTGCACGCCGCTTGACCCGACCCACCGGACTCGGGTCGAGGTGACGAAGAACGGCCAGCCGGCCGACGGGACCTCGGCCGACGAGGCGACGCTTTACGCCTACGACGCCGATGGCAACCCTGTGGTTGCTTTCTGGACGACGACGCCGGCGGACGACAGCCTCGTGGCCGCTTTGACTTCCGGTTTCACCAACGACGAGGGCAAGGCGATCATCGCCTACACCTCGGCCATCTCGGGCTCTCATAAAGCCGATGTGGCAGCTGGCGGTTCGGTCGTCTCCGGCTCTCCGATCGCCTTGTCCTTCACCGCTGGCGCCGCTTCCAAGGTGGCGTTGTCTGTCAGCCCGGCGACCAGTTTGACGGTCGGCCAGTCCTTCACGGCCACGGCCACGGCCACCGACCTCGGCGGCGCCCTGGTCGAGGGCGTGCCGGTTTCTTTCACGGCCGAAGACGGGGCTTCCTTCGTCGGACTCTCCACCTGCGTCACCGGCCCCCAAGGCTCCTGCCAGGTCAAGGTCACCTCGAAGTTGGCTGGGACCTACGAGATCGACGGCAGCTTCTCCGGCACGGCTTTGACCGACGCGCCTAAGAAGGTCGTCTTCACCGCCGGCCCGGTCTGCGTGGAAAAGTGCACGCCAGTCAATTCGGCCAATGTCACGCGGGTCGAGATCATTCAGAACGGCGCCAACTTTGACGGCCAGGCGAGGGACATCGCCAAAGTCTGGGCCTACGACGAGTTTGGCAATCCGGTGGCCGGCCAAACGACCGCCTCGACAACGGTCGACCCGGCTTTGGCGATCCAGTCTCCGATAACGCCGACAGGCGCCGATGGCACGACGACGATTTGGTACACCTCGACGGCTGCCGGCGCCCACCTGGCCGATGTCACTGTGGACGGCAAGACTCCCGCCGGCTCGCCGTTGACGTTGGCTTTCGGCGCTGGTTTGGGCGACCCGAAGCAGTCGAGCTATGTGATCGTCCCCAAGCTGTCCGGGATGGCTGTGCCCCTGGTCGCCGGGGCCGACGATGAGAACACGTATGTCGTGACGGCGACGGTCAAGGACTATCTGGGCGCGCTGGCCCCAGGCGACACGGTCAGCTTCTCCATCGTCCCGTCCGACCCGACTTGGGCCGGCGGCCAGTCTTCCTGCCAGACCGACGCCACGGGTCAGTGCTCGGTTGAGGTCTACTCGACTAAGGCCGGCGCCTTCGGGCTGGCGGCGACGCTGGCCAAGGGCCCCATCGGCTCTGCCAAGCAGATCGCCTGGGCCGCGGACGAGGTCTGCGGCGTCGAGTGCACCCCGCAACCCGGCGTGACGAACATCACCCATGTCGAGGTCGAGTCCGATAACCAGACCGCCGACAACGCGTCGCCGGACGTGGTCCGAGTCTTCGCCTACGACGAGTGGGGCAACCCAGTGCCGAACGCCCTTGTGACTTCGGCGGCGGAGACCGGCAGCGAAGCGCTGCGGATCGAACAGGGCATCGCCCCGACTAATTCGACGACCGGCCAAACGACGGTCAGCTATTACTCGGCCGAAGCCGGCCAGTTCGCCGCCTCCATTCTGGTTGGCGGCAAGACGCCGGCCGGTTCCCCGGTGACGCTTAATTTCCACGCCGGCGAAATCTGCCTGGCGCCGGCTTGCACGCCGGACTCCTCGGTTCCGAACGACAAGCGGACCCGCTTGGAAGTGATGGTTGACTATCAGCCCGCCGACGGCGTCACCCCCGACGTCGTCCGGGTCTTCGCCTTCGACCGCCTGGGCAATCCGGTGGCGAATGCCCCGGTCAGCGCGCCACTGCCTCCTGCTTCGAGGCTCCAGCTCCAAGCGCCGATCCCCAGCACCAACGAGGAGGGCTGGTCGGACCTGGACTTTGTCTCCACTTTGGCTGGCGCCCACGAGACTGAGGTTTACGTCTACTTGGAGGTCGGCGGCCAGCCGACCGAGGTCAAGTTCACGCCGCAGCCAGGCACGACGCCGCCGGCGGCCATGCAGTCTTCGCCCGTCACCTTGCACTTCGTCGCCGGTCTCCTCGACCCCGACAAGTCGTCGCTGACGGTGACGCCGGAGTCCTTGCCGGTCACCCAGACGGCCACGGCCGTGTTCGTCGCCAGAGACGCTTCCGACAATCCAGTTTCTTTGACCGAGGCTGACTTGGATCTGCGGCCGGGCGGTTTGACGGTTTTGACGGGCCCGACTGAGACCGCCCCGGGCGAGTACGCGTGGACTCTCACGACTGTGGCGGCTAAGGATTACACCGTCGAGGTCGCCGCTGGCGGCGCCGTCTTGTCCGACTCGGTTGTCTTTGTCCCTGGGGCCGTCGATCCGTCGAAGTCCTCTTTGACGGTCGACCCGGCTAGCCAGAAGGCCGGCTCGCCTGTCAAGGCCACCGTCACGGCCAAGGACGCCTCGGACAACCTGGTGACCGGCCTGTCGGCGGCGGTCTTCGCCGTCACTGGCACGGCTACGGCGGCCAACCCGTCGCTGCCGGCGGTCGCGGGGACGGACTTCATCGAAGCCAGCTCCGGCGTTTACACCTTCAATCTGACCTCCCGCTTGGCGGGGGAGTTCGAGGTCGCGGCGACGGTCGCCGGCACGCTCCTTGACGACAAACCACTTGTCACGTTCACGGCGGGCGGCATCTGCGTCAGCAATTGCGATCCGGTTGACAAAGCCAACGTCACGCGGGCTGAGATGGTCAGCAACGACGCCAGCAACGATGGCGTTCAAGAAGACACGGCCAAGGTTTGGGCCTTCGACTACAACGGCAACCCGATCCCGGGGGCCGAGGTGGTCGCGACGCGGCAGGACGCCCAACTGGAACCGGAAACCCAGACGGTTCAGACCGGCGCCGACGGCACGGCCTTGATCGCTTGGACCTCCCGGTCCATCGGCGCCTTCACCGCTCAGGTGACGGTCGATGGCGTAGGCGGTTTCGACGGTTCGGTCCTCAACGACATCCGTTTCTCGACTACTGGCATCAACGCTGAGAAGAGCCAACTCGTCGTGACGGCGCCGTCCGGTCAGACCGCGCCGATCACGGTCGGCCAGCCTTATACCGCCCAGGTGACGGTCCGCGACGCCCAGGAGCAACCGCTCAGCGGTGTGGTCGTGTCCTTCACGGCCGCCCCCAAGCCCGGCGCCCCGGCTGGCGCCGCCGCTCAGTTGAGCGCGGCGACCTGCCAGACTGCCGCTGACGGCGTTTGCTCGATCACGGTGACCGCCAAGATCGCGGCCGATTACGAAGTCCGGGCCACCGTGCCGGTGAACGGTACGGCCACAGAGGTGTCAGGCAGCCCCGCCGACATCGCCTTCAAGGCCGGCGCCGTCTGCGTCGGCGCCAGTTGCGACCCGGTCGACAAGACCCACTTGACCAGGGTCCAGGTGACGAAGAACGGTCAGAAAGCTGACGGCCAGGCTCTCGACGAGGCGACGGTTTACGCCTATGACTACGACGGCAACCCGGTCCCAGGAGCGCTCTGGACGACAACTACAACTGATCCCAACCTCGTCGTCGTCGCCGCTTCGGGCAGCACGGGCGCGGATGGGACAGCCGTCATGCAGTACGCCTCGGCTTACTCCGGCGCTCATCAGGCCTCGGCCGAGGTCGGCGGCAAGACGCCGTCCGGATCGCCGTTCACCTTGTCCTTCGCGGCCGGCGACGCCGCCCAGGTGGTCTTGACTTCAAGCCCGGCCAGCCCCCGTGTCGTCGGCCTTGCCTACACCTTGACGGCGACGGCGACCGACGTGGCCGGCGCCGCTGTCGGCGGCGTGGTGGTTGATTTCACGGCCCCCGCCGCGGTCAGCTTCGACGCTGGCCGGGCCACCTGCACCACCTCGGAGGCCGCCGGCACTTGCTCGGTCCAGGTTGTCGCGACTGAAGCCGGTGTCTATGAGGTGGCCGCCACGGTCGATTCGGTTCCTCTGACCGACTCGCCCGCGACCCTGGAATGGACCGCTGGCGCCGTCTGCGTGGAGAAGTGCAACCCGTCTGACCCGAGCCACGTGACGCGGGTCGAGGTCATCAAGAACGGCGCCAATTTCGACGGCCAAGACCGTGACGTCGCCAAGGTTTACGCCTACGACGAGTTCGGCAACCCGGTCCCCGGCCAACCGGTCACTTCGACGGCGCGCGACGGAGCCTTGGCTGTCCAACCCGACATCACGGCGACGGGCGCCGATGGCACGACGACCATTTGGTACACCTCGACGGTTGCCGGCGCCCATCAGGCCGACGTCAAGGTCGCTGACCGCGATCCGAAGAATTCCCCCGTCAACCTCGGCTTCGGGGCCGGCTTGGGCGATCCCAGCAAGTCCAGCTTCACGATCACGCCGAAGCTGGCCAACTTGACCGCTCCGCTCATCGCCGGCGACGCCGACGCTAACACCTACGTTGTGACAGCGACGGTCAGGGACTTCCTGGACCAGCTTGTCGACGGCGACACGGTCAGCTTCGGGATCGAGCCCCAGGGCCCGGTTTGGGCTGACGGCGCTTTCGCTTGCCAGACCGTCAATGGCGTTTGCTCGGTCGAGATCTCTTCGACCCTGGCTGGCACCTTCTCGCTGACCGGTTCCTTGGCCAAGGGCGCCATCGGTTCGGCCCAAGGCGTCATGTGGCTGGTGGACGAGGTCTGCGGCGTCGGCTGCGATCCGAAGCCCGGTGTCGATGATCAGCACAAGACCCGGGTCGAAGTGACTTCCGATGGAAATGCGGCTGACGATCAAGCCGCCGACATCGCGACTGTCTACGCTTTCGACCAGTGGGGCAACCCGGTCAAGAACCAGCTGGTTGTGTCGGCTGCCTCGGATTCGACTCTGCGTGTCCAAACGGGCATCGCCCCGACGGACGCTGACGGCGTCTCGACGGTCCGCTACTACTCGGCTGTCGCTGGCGCCTACACGGCGTCGGTGACGGTTGGCGGCAAGACGCCGGCCGGCTCTCCGGTGACGGTCAATTTCGTCGCCGGCGAGGTCTGCGTCGCCCCGCTTTGCACGCCGGACCCGTCTGTCCCCAACGACCGCCGGACCCGCGTCGAGGTGACCTTGGACAACCAGACTGCCGACGAGACGGCCGAGGACATCGCCACGGTTTACGCCTTCGACAAACTGGGCAACCCGACGCCGAACATCAAGGTGGACGCTGTGCCGTTGGACGCTGATCTGACGGTCAAGCTGCCCATCGCGGCGACGGATCAAAACGGCGAGTCGGCCTTCGGCTTGACCTCGGCGGTCGCCGGCGCCCACCAGGCGCGGGTCTACGTGACCGTGGCTGGTGTTCTGACGGAAATCCAGTTCACCCCGCAGGTCCAGGTCCTCGCTGACGGCCCGTCTGCGAACACGGGGTCAAGCCCGATCACGGTGACCTTCGAGGCCGGCGCCCCCTGCGTGGCTCCGGCTTGCACGCCGGATCCTGATGTTCCGAACGACAAGCGCAGCCGAGTCGAAGTCAATCCCGATTACCAAGCCGCTGACGGCGCCTCCCAGGATGTCGCCAACGTCTACATCTTCGACGCGCAGGGCAATCCGGTTCCGGGCGCCAAGGTGACCTCTACGACGGCCGCCGCGGCTCTGACCGTCCAGCCGGCCGCTTCGGTCGCTTTGACTTCGGCCGCCGGCGCCACGTCTGTTTGGTACTCGGCCTCGACCGACGGCGCCTTTGCGGCGCGGGTCTTCGTCGAGGTGGCTGGCGCCCCAGCTGAGGTCGTCTTCACGCCGCAGCCGGTGCCGCCGGCTTCCGGACCGGCCCCGGTGGGCATGGTCTCGTCGCCGATCACGCTTAATTTCGTCGATGTGACCGCTCCGTCGGCGCCGACGATCTCGAGCCCGGCCAATGGCGCTGATTTGAACGACGCCACTCCGGTGATTGTCGGCAGCGGCGAACCGGGCGCCTCGGTCGAGGTCAGGGACGGCACAACCGTCATCTGCCAGACGACTGTGGCCGACGATGGTTCGTGGTCTTGCACGCCAACGGCTGATCTGGCCGAGGGCCAGCATGTCATCACGGCGGTCCAAACCGATGCCGACGACAATCAATCCGGTCCTTCGGCGCCGATCACGGTGACGATTGACACGATTGCGCCGGACAGCCCGACGGTGACGCGGCCGACTGCCGGCCAGGCGGTCGCCGACGCCACCCCCGAGGTGGCGGGCCAGGCGGAGCCGGGTTCTGTCGTCACGGTGGCCGACGCGGACGGCTCTGTCCTTTGCACAGCCCGGGCCGACGCGGTCACGGGGGCTTGGTCCTGCGTCAGCACGGGCCTCGGCGAAGGACCTCAAACCATTTCGGTGACGGCGACTGACGCGGCCGGCAACACGTCCCAGCCGACGGAAGTCACCTTTACGGTCGACACAGTCCAGCCGTTCGCTGGTTCGCTTGTCATCGTCAGCCCGGCTGAAGGCAGCCTTGTCAATACGGCGGCCCCGGTCATCGAGGGCGTGGCGGAAGCTGGCAGCACCGTGACGGTCCGCGAGGGCTCTGACCTCTTGTGCCAGGCTGTCGCCGATGCCACGGGCGCTTGGTCTTGCCAGCCGTCGGCTGATCTGGCCGAGGGCCAGCATGTCATCGCGGCGGTTTCGACCGACGCGGCTGGCAATGCAAGTGATCCGGTGACGCGGACCTTCGGCGTCGATTTGACGGCGCCGGACGCCCCGGTCATCACAGAGCCGACCGGCGCGGCGCCGATCAACGATTCGACGCCTGTGATCGCCGGCCAAGACGGCGAACCGGGGGCGGTTGTGACGGTGACGGACGAGAACGGGCTGGTCCTCTGCGTCAGCACGGTCGCGGCCGACGGCTCGTGGAGTTGTTCCTCGGCGGTCGATTTGGCCGATGGCGACCACGTCGTCAACGCCACGCAGACCGACCCGGCTGGCAACGTCTCGGACGAGACCAGCGTCGCCATCACGGTTGACACGGTCGCGCCTGATGCTCCGGTGGTGACGCGTCCGGCTGATGGTGAGGCTGTGGGCACGGCTACGCCGACGGTTGAGGGCACGGCTGAGCCGGGTTCGACGGTGACGGTTGACGCCGGCGATGGCAATGTCTGCACGGTGGTGGCGGCGGCCGACGGTTCCTTCTCTTGCACGCTGCCTGACGCGTTGCCGGAGGGTCCGGCTGTCATCTCGGTGACGGCGACCGATCCGGCTGGCAACGAGTCTCCGGCGGTTGAGGTTCCGATCACAGTTGATGTGACAGCTCCGGCGGCTCCGGTCATCACCCGTCCGGCTGATGGTGAAGCTGTGGACACGGCTACTCCGACGGTTGAGGGCACGGCTGAGCCGGGTTCAACTGTGACGGTGGATGCCGGCGACGGCAAGGTCTGCACGGCGACGGCCGGCGCTGACGGCAGCTTCTCTTGCACCTTGCCTGACGCGTTGCCGGAGGGTCCGGCTGTCATCTCGGTGACGGCGACCGATCCGGCTGGCAACGAGTCTCCGGCCGCCGAGGTGACCGTGAC
Organism: Propionibacteriaceae bacterium; assembly: GCA_031268515.1. Lineage (GTDB taxonomy): Bacteria > Actinomycetota > Actinomycetes > Propionibacteriales > Propionibacteriaceae > WQYJ01. The sequence goes on along the minus strand of JAIRXC010000065.1, from coordinate 1,086 downwards.
GGTGGACACGACAGCGCCGGAGGCGCCGACCGTGACTGCTCCGATCGACGGTCAGCCGATCAACACGGCCACGCCGACGGTTGAGGGCACGGCTGAGCCGGGTTCGACGGTGACGGTTGACGCCGGCGATGGCAATGTCTGCACGGCGACAGCCGGCGCTGATGGCGCGTACTCCTGCACTCTGCCGGAGCCGCTGCCCGAAGGACCGGCTGTCATCGAGGTGACCGCGGTTGACGAAGCTGGCAACGAGTCTCCGGCGACCGAAGTGACGGTGACCGTGGACCTGACGGCTCCTGAAGCCCCGGTTGTCACGGCTCCCCAGCCCGGTGAAACGGTTGGGACGGGCACGCCGACGGTTGAGGGCACGGCTGAGCCGGGTTCGACCGTGACGGTGGACGCCGGCGACGGCAACACTTGCACGGTCATCGCGGCCGCGGACGGTTCCTTCTCCTGCTCGCTGCCTGCCACCTTGCCTGACGGCCCGGTGACGATCAGCGTGACGGCGACGGACCCGGCGGGCAACGAGTCTCCGGCGACCGAGGTGCCGATTACGGTCGATGTGATCGGCCCAGCGGCTCCTGTCATCACCGAGCCGTCCGACGGCGAGGCCGTCGGCACAGACACTCCGACGGTGAGCGGCGTCGCCGAGCCGGGTTCGACTGTGACGGTGGACGCTGGCGACGGCAACACGTGCACGGTGACGGCCGACGCTGACGGCAGCTTCTCTTGCACGCTGCCTGACGCGTTGCCGGAGGGTCCGGCTGTCATTTCGGTGACGGCGACGGATGAGGCTGGCAACGAGTCTCCGGCCGCCGAAGTGGCGATTACGGTTGACACGGTCGCTCCTGACGCTCCGGTGGTGACTCGTCCGGCTGATGGTGAGTCTGTGGACACGTCCACGCCGACGGTTGAGGGCACGGCTGAGCCGGGTTCGACGGTGACGGTGGATGCCGGTGACGGCAACACGTGCACGGTGACGGCGGCGGCTGATGGCAGCTTCTCTTGCACGCTGCCGGCTCCGTTGCCGGATGGTCCGGCTGTCATTGAGGTGACGGCGACTGATCCGGCTGGCAATGAGTCTCCGAC
>JAIRXC010000058.1 GCA_031268515.1 Propionibacteriaceae bacterium | reverse complement strand
GGCGCCCTCTGTGTCGTCCTGCCCGGCGACCCCGCTCCGCTGATCGTCCGCAAATCCGACGGCGGCTTCGGCTACGCGGCGACAGACCTGGCCGCCATCCGCCATCGCGTCGAATCCCTTAGAGCCGACCGCCTCGTCTACGTCGTCGGCGCCCCCCAGGCCCACCACTTCCAGCAGGTCTTCGAGACAGCCCGCCTGGCCGGCTGGCTGCCGGCGGCCGTGTCAGCCGAACACGTCGGTTTCGGCTCGGTCCTCGGCCCCGACGGCAAAATGTTCAAGACCCGCGACGGCAAGGCCGTCACCCTCGACGCGCTGCTCGACGCGGCCGAACAGGCGGCGGCGCCGGAGGTCGCCATGGCCGCCGTCAAATACGCCGACCTGTCGAACTCCCTGCAAAAGGATTATGTCTTCGACGTCGACCGCATGGTGGCGACGACAGGCAACACGGGGCCGTATCTCCAATACGCCCACGCCCGCGTCTGCCAGATCCTCCGTCGGGCCGACGCCGAGGGGGAAGATTACGGCCCGGCGGCCGTCCGCGCGCTTCTGGACAGCCCCGGCGGCCTGCCCGCGGGAGTCTTAGACGCCCCGGCCGAGCAGACGCTGGCCCTCTTGCTGACCCGCTACGGCGACACCACAGCCGAGGTGGCCGCGACGCTCCACCCCCACCACCTGTGCGGTTGCCTGTTTGACGTGGCCGCCGCGCTCAGCGTGTTCTACGAACGCTGCCCGGTCCTCAAGGCCGAAGGCCCGGTCCGGACCGCCCGCCTCCTCCTCTGCCAGGCCACCCGGACCGTCCTGGCTGCCGGCCTCGGCCTCCTGGGCATCCAAGCGCCGGAACGGATGTAGTCCGGGGCCGCCTCAAAGCGCGTTAGCGGCTCCTCGCCGCCGGCCTCGGTTTCCTGGCGGCCGGGCGCCAAGGCTCAGGCAAGCCAGAAACCCTCTCAAGGACGCGTCAGCTCCGGCCCGCCCACCAGTCGCGTAGGGCCGCGGCGGCTTTCTCCTCGCCCAAAGGACCCTGGTCGAGGCGGAGCTCCAAGAGGAAACGGTAAGCGTCGCCGATCTCGCGGCCCGGGCCGAGTCCGAGAACCGCCATGATCTGGTGGCCGTCGAGGTCGGGGCGGATGGAGTCGAGTTCCTCCTGGCCGGCCAGTTCGTCGATACGCCACTCCAGTTCTTCGTAGGCGCGGCGCAGCCGGTCGGCCTTGGCCTGGTTGCGGGTCGTGCAGTCGGAGCGGGTCAAGATGTGGAGGCGTTCCAGTTCGCCGCCGGCGTCGCGGACGTAGCGGCGGACGGCTGAATCGGTCCACTGCCCGTCGCCGTAGCCGTGGAAACGCAGATGCAACGCGATGAGGTTCGCGACCGAATCGATGATCTCGCTTGGGTAGCGCAACGTCGTCAGACGCTGGCGGGCCAGCTTGGCCCCGACGACATCGTGATGGTGGAAGGAAACCTTGCCGGCGGCTTCGAACCGCCGCGTCTTCGGTTTGCCGATGTCATGCAGCAAGGCGGCTAGCCTAACGACAAGGTCAGGGTCGTGGTGGCGCTGCTTTTCCAAGGCGATGGCCTGTTCGACGACGATCAGGGAATGCTCGTAGACATCCTTGTGGCGGTGGTGCTCGTCGATCTCCAGACGTAGCGCGGGCAATTCAGGCAAGAAATAGTCAGCCAAGCCAGTGCGTACGACAAGATCGAGGCCGACGCGGGGCCGGCCGCTGAGGAGCAGCTTCGTCAGCTCGTCGCGGATGCGCTCGGCCGAGACGATCGCAAGGCGGCCGCCGAGGGCCATCATCGCCTTGACCGTCTCCGGCGTCGGCCGGAAACCGAAACGGGCCGCGAAGCGGGCGGCCCGCAGCATCCGCAAGGGGTCGTCGGAGAAAGACTCCGCGGCTGGGGCTGGCGTCCTAAGAAGGCAGCGTTGGAGGTCGGCCCGTCCGCCGTAAGGGTCTACGACGGCGCCGTCGGCCAGGTTGACCGCCATGGCGTTGACTGTGAAATCGCGCCGCCTGAGGTCGGCTTCGATGCTGTCGCCGAAGGCGACAGCGGGCTTGCGGGAATCGGGGTTGTAAGAGTCGGCCCGGAACGTCGTCACCTCGGCCGTCCAGGCGTCGTCGCCGCAGCCGAGCCGCGTCCCGATCGTCCCGAAGGCGCGGCCCATGTCCCAGATCGGGCCGCCGAGGCGGCGTAAAACCGCTTCGATCTCATCTGGCCGGGCCGACGTCGTGAAGTCCAGATCTTGGGCGGGCGTGCCAAGGTAGGCGTCCCGGACGGGGCCGCCGACGAGGTAGAGGGGGTGGCCGGCGTCGCGGAAGGCTGCCTGCAAGCGGCCGGTGACGGGGGCCAGGCGGCCTAGTTCCGCCAGCAGGTTGTCGGACGCGAGTGTGGGCATGGCGGTCCAGTGTAGTGGGAGGCCGTCTTAGGCGCAGTGCCATGAGAGCCCGGGGCGGTTCGGGGCGGCCCGTGAAGCCGCCGTCGCCCAACTGCCCGGTCCGGCTCATTGGGCCTCTGAGCTATCGTGAAGGCGCCCCGTGTGCGCGGGGCCGCGAGGAGGATCCCGATGGCGACGACGCCGCGAGCCCGCATATTGCCCCAAGACGGTTTTCCGCCCATTTGGCGGGCTGAGGCGCCCCGCGACGACCCTGCGCGCCTGTCCTGGCCGGCTGGCGCTGTCGGCAGTTGGCAGGCCTGCGGCTTGTTCGCCTTCTTGGCCGTCGGCTGCGGAGCCGTCGTCGTCACTGGCGTCGCCGCCCAGGGGCCGACTGACAGCACGGTCATGATGGCGGTTCTGGCGGTCATCTTGGTCTGGTTCGCCGTCCTCGCCGGCCGCCTCGCCTACGACAACGGCCATAGTTTCATTGAGATCGGTTCGGCTGGTTTGCGGTTGCGCCGTCATGGGGCCGAGGCCGTCATCGTCTGGGATCAGGTCAAGCGCGTTGACATCACCTTGGTCTATCCCGTCCGCCCGGCGGCCCAGCAGGCGCGCCCCGGCGCGGTCGGCAAACCGGTCAAAGAGGCCGAATCCCCCAAGCTGCCGGCCCGGAAGCGGCCGACGGTGAAGGTGTTCCTGGCCGCAGAGGCCGCCGAGGATCAGCGGGCCGTCTGGGGCAAGGCCATGTCAGCGGCCGAGGGAGGCTGGAATATAACGCTGGTCCACCTGCCGTTGCGGTCTGAGGCGGCGGCCTGGGGTGTGGATAGTTTAGTTGCCGCGGCTTTCGCCTACGGCGGCCGCCGTTTCACGGGCGTCCGTTCCGTCTTGCGGGACTGAACCACCTCCGTCTTGCGGGACTGAATCACCTCTGCCTTGCGGTCCCCACCGCTGCGGATGCCAAGGAAAAGCCGGTCGGGTTCCGCCTTGCGGGACTGGACCGCCTCGCCCTACGGGGTTGGGCCGCCCCGACCGGCGGCCAAGCCGTTTCCTCTCGTCCGGCTGGGGCGCCGCGCCGCGGCTGGAGGTCTAGCCGTCTCGGGCGGCGGGTGTCGGGGTTGGCATCGACCCGGCGGCTGGAGTTAGCCCGTAGCCGGCGTTCCGTCCGTCTCAGTTGACGATCAGCCCACCGGCCGGATTCGGCGATGGACCGACTTGGCTACAGTACTGACTGTAGGTCAGTCAGTACTGGCTCGATTGACTGGCCGCCAACCAACGCCGTCCGAGAGCTAAGGGGCCCACCGTGGCGCGACAGCGGCAAGTCAAGAAAGCCGACGAGCGCAAGCTTGAGCTGGTCAATTCGGCCCGCCGGCTTTTCTTCACGCGCGGTTACGCCCAAACCACCATCACGGACATCATTGAAGACTCTGAGGTCTCGAAGGGCCTGTTTTACTATTACTTCGGCTCCAAGGAAGAAATCCTAGACGAGATCGTCCAACAGCTCATCGCCCATGACGTCGAGGTCTTGACCGCCGTCATGGGCGACGCCAGCCTCACCGTCCCCCAACGCCTCATGGGGATGCTGCGCCGCCACCGCTCCCTCATGGCCGACTCGGCCGGCCATGTCACGGCCCAGCTCAAGGCCATCGCCAACCCCGAGATCGTCATCCGCACGATCCGTCAGACGGTCCTCCATCTGACACCGTTGTTCACTCGCGTCGTGGAACAGGGCACGGCCGAGGGGATCTTCAACATCCAAGATCCCGAGGTTTGTTTGGAAGTCCTTCTGAACGCCTATACCTTCGACGCCGTTTTCGAAGACGGCGCCCATCTCATCGGCAAAGCCAACGCTTTCCGGCGCGTCTTCGAACGCACCCTCGGCGCCGCGCCCATGGCTCTCGACGTCCCAGAGACGTGAGCAGCCGGGGAAAATCACCCGCCCCCGCCCCCTTGCGCTCCGTCTCGTGGCATGTATAGTCAAGCTGTTGACTGACTGGGAGTCAGTCAACAGCTTGCAGGCGGTCCCGACAGTGATGTCGAGTCCGCCGAGCCATCCATCACAATCTTCGGAGAAGAGGCAATACCTATGGACCTCTCCATGAACGTGCTGGCGATTTGCGGGCTGGTGATTGTGGCGGGCTTCATGGTCCTCATCATGACCAAGAAAGCCACCCCTTTCACCTCCCTCGTCAGCGTTCCCATCGTCGTCGCCGTCATTGCCGCTTTGATCGCCGGTGACGGGTCTATCAACAAGATCGCCGGTTGGGCCAAAGACGGCTTATTCGGTTATGTCGAATCAACTAAGGACGAAGCGGGTGTAATCACCGCGGCCAAGATGGTCAACGGCCTCGTCCCTACGGCAACAATGCTACTTTTTGCCATCTTGTTCTTCGGCCTCATGTTGACGGCCGGCCTGTTCGACCCCGCTGTGGCTTTCATCCTCAAAGTCGTAAAGGGCGATCCGCTCAAGGTGCTGGTCGGCACCGCCATCATGTCGCTGTGCGTCTCCGTCGACGGCGACGGCTCAACAACTACCCTGGTGGTCTGTTCGGCCCTCATACCCGTCTACAAGAAGCTCAACATGAAGATGATGGACTTGGCGGTCATCATCATCTTGGGCAACTCGATCATGAACCTGCTGCCTTGGGGCGGCCCGACGGCCCGTATCATCGCCGCCCTCGGCGTCCCTGAGGGCGACCTGTTGCGCCGGATCTTGCCGGGAATGCTCATCGCCTCCGTCTGGGTCATCATCGTCGGCTACATCCGCGGCCGGGCCGAGCGCAAGCGCCTCGGCATTGTCGAGATCACCGCCGAGGACCTGCGCGAGGTCCAGGCCCAGCAGCACAAGGACAACGACGCTCTACGCCGCCCCAAGCTCGTTTGGTTCAACTTGGGCCTGACCCTCGTCATGTTGGCCTGCCTGATCTTCGGCGGCCAGTGGGTCATCCCGTCGATCAACTCCGCCGTCATCTTCGAGGTCGGCTTCGCCATCGCCTTGATCGCCAACTACCGTTCCCTCAAGGACCAGCGCGCCATCGTCGAGGAATACGGCGCCGCGGCGCTCCACGTCGTCCTCATGGTCTTGGCGGCCGGCGTCTTCATGGGCATCCTCAACGGCTCCGGCATGTCGACGGCCATGGGCCAGGCTCTCAGCAACTGGATGCCTGACTTCCTCAGCCATAGCTGGGGTTTGGTCGTCGCCATCTTGTCGGTCCCTGGCACCTTCCTCCTCAGCAATGACGCCTTCTACCTAGGCGTGTTGCCGGTGCTCAACGAGGTCGGCGTCCAGAACGGCTTCACGAACATGGACATGGCGGTCGCCTCCACGGTCGGCCAGTCCTACCACCTGCTCAGCCCGCTGGTTGGCTTCATTTATCTGTTGCTCAACTTGACTGGCGTTGACATGGGCCAGTGGCAGCGCGCGGCCGGCAAGTGGGCCCTTGGCACCTTCGCCGTGTTCCTTGTCAGTGCGATGATTTTCGGCGGCATGCCGTTCATCGTTTAAACCTTTCGGCAGCGGCGGGCTTTCCCGCCCGCCGCTGCCGGTTATTTCTTTAAAAGCGCCGCCGGCCCGGCGGCGCCGCGAATCTCAAGGAGGCTGGGCGATGACCACCGGCGACATGCGGGCCGCCGCTGCCATTGACGCTTTCTTGGCCGCCAACCACCTTCGCCGCGACCCCGATGTCACCGTCTTCGCGGTGGCCCAGGCCCAAGGCCGCCTCGTCGGCTGCTTGGGTTTGGCCCGCGATGTCGTCAAATGCGCCGCCATCGACGAGGAGCATCGAGGCGAGAACCTGCTCGGCCGCCTCCTCACGGACATCCGCTACCAGGCCCTGCGCCGTGGCCAGGCTCACCTTTGCTGCTACACCAAACCGGTCTACGCGGAACAGTTCACCGCCTTGGGCTTCCACCCCATCGCCGAGGTTCCCAACCTGGCCGTCCTCTTGGAGGACGACCCCCACGGCCTGAGCGATTACACCGCCTCGCTTGCCGCCCGCCGCCGGCCTGGTTCCCCGGTCGGCGGCGTCGTCGTCAACGCCGACCCCTTCACGTTGGGCCACGCCCACCTGATCGAGTTCGCCGCCCAGCAGTGCGCGGTCGTCCACGTTTTCGTCGTCGGCGAGGACGTCTCCCACTTCCGCTACAAAGACCGTTTGGCGATGGTCCGGGCTGGTGTGGCCGCTTTGCCGTCGGCCAGCCGTATCGTCGTCCACCCTGGCAGCCGCTATGTCGTCTCCCGTTTGACCTTCCCCCAGTATTTCCTCAAAGAGGCCGCCGACGTCTCCCGCGCCTACACCGGCATCGACGTCCAGCTTTTCCGCCGCCACATCGCCCCCGCCCTCGGCATCACGGACCGTTTCGTAGGCGAGGAGCCGGCCTCGGCCATCACCGCCCGCTACAACGCCGAGATGGCGGACTGGCTGCGCCGCCCCGACATCGACGCGCCGCCTGTCGCTTTCCACGTCATCGACCGCCTGGGCCTTCCGGACGTGCCCTTCATCTCCGCTTCGTTGGTCCGGAGCCGCCTGGCGGCCGGCGATTGGGCCGGTGTGGCCGAGTTGACGCCGCCCACAACGTCTGATTACTTGCGCCGCCTGGCCGCCAAACCGGCCAAGGCCGCTGTTTCCGCCGAGCTCGCCGCGGCTCCGCCGCCGCTCACCGCCGAAGAAGCGCAAGACATCATGGCCGAGGTTTTAGCCGAGGTCCCCGACGCCTCTGTCAGCGACGTGCCCGCTGACCTCAGCGACGCTGTTTCCACGGCTATCGTGGCCGACCTCGACGCCGACGTGTCTGGCCTGTGCGCCGAGGAGCCGCCTGCCCAAGCGGCGCCCAAGCCCAAGGCCGCGCGCCGCGGCCGCGGCGGCCCCCGGCCTCAACCGCCAGCTTTCTTGTCGCAAAAGCCTCTCGCCTTCTTGTCGGCCCAGTTATCGTGAAGGAGATTTGATGGATATCGAACGCGACGCCATCGCCGGCACTTTGGAATCCAGCGACGTCTTGGTCCGGGTGTCTCCCCACCCTGTCTTGGAGGTCGATTTGACCAGTGCTGTCGAAGCCCAATACGGCGACGACATCCGTCAGCTCATTGATGACACGCTGCGCCGCCTCGGCGTCCAGGCTGGGCGCATTGTGATCGAGGACCGCGGCGCCCTCGATTGCACCGTCCGGGCCCGCTTGGAAGCGGCCGTCGCCCGCTCGACCGACCAGCCCCTTGACTACGCCGCACTGGGAGAAGCCTGATGAGCAAGTACGCCGCTGTAGCCGAGATCCCGGCCCGCTCCATGATGTTCGTGCCGGCCTCGAACGCTTCTATGTTGTCGACCGCCGCCGTCTATGGCGCCGACGCCTTTGTTTTCGACCTCGAAGACGCGGTCAGCCCGCGTGAGAAGGATTCGGCCCGCCTCCTCGCCTTCCACGCCTTGCAGTCGCCGCTCTGGCGTGGCCTTGATGTCATAATCCGCGTCAACGGCGTTGACACGCCCCAGTTCGAGGCCGACATCGACGCCATGGTGCGAGGCGGGGCGGCCGCCATCCGGTTGCCTATGGTCAGCGACGCCGCCATGGTCCGCCACCTCGACGACCGCTTGACGGAACGCGAACAGGCTTACGGCCGTCCGCCCGGTTCGGTCAAGATCGTGGCCGCTGTCGAATCGGCCGCCGGGGTGGCCAACGCCATCGCCATCGCCACCGCTTCGCCGCGGCTCAGCGCCATCGCCTTGGCCGCCTTCGACTACCTAGTCGACATGCGGGCGGTCCGCTCACCCGGCGGGGCTGAACTGTTTTACGCCCGCTGCGCCGTCCTCCACGCCGCCCGCGTCGCCAAGATCGCCGCCTACGATGTTGTCTACGGCCGGGTTGACGACGAAGCCGGCTTTATCGCAGAAGCTGAGTTGGCCAAGGGCCTCGGCTTCGACGGCAAATCCCTCATCAACCCCCGCCAGATTCCGCTGCTTCACCGCGTCTACACCCCAAGCGAGGCTGAGACAGCCAAAGCCGAGCACATTGTGGCCGCCGCCGAGGCGGCCCTCGCCGCCGGCGTCGGCGCCATCAATGTCGACGGCGCCATGATCGACAATCCCGTCGTGGACGCGGCCCGCCGAGTCATCGCCTACGCCGCCGCCGGAAGGAACCGCTGACATGACCGTTCCCAGCCTTGTCCAGGACGCGGCCGCCCGCCCGGCCGGCCGGCTTGAGGCGGCCGCCGGCTCAAGCCTCGCCGCGGTTGCGCCGTCAGCCGTGGCGGCCCCGCCGCCTCCTTTCGCCGGCTGGTCCGCTCAGACGCCGCACCTAGTCGACGAGTCCGTCAAGACCGGCCGCAAACTTTGCGCCTCGCTTGAGGAGGCTGTCAAACGGTCCGGCCTTCAAGACGGCGGCACGATCAGTTTCCACCACGGCTTCCGCGAGGGCGACAAGGTCGTTCTGGCCGTCGTAGACGAACTGGCCCGGCTCGGTTATAAAAACTTGACCTTGGCTTCGTCGTCTCTTAATTCCTGCCACGGCCGCCTTGTCGAACACATTCGGGCTGGGGTCATCAGCCGCGTCTACACCTCGGGGATGCGCGGCCGGTTGGCCGCCGCCGTTTCCCGCGGCCTCATGGAGACGCCGGTGACGGTCCACTCGCACGGCGGCCGTATCGCCTTGATGGATTTGGGCGAACTGCGCGTCGACGTGGCTTTCCTCGGCGTGCCGACCTGCGACCTCTTCGGCAATGCCAATGGCGTCTCGGGCCGGTCGCGCTGCGGCTCGCTTGGTTACGCCATGGTTGACGCCGCCCGGGCTGGCGTCGTCGTGGCGGTGGCCGAGCAGATCGTCCCGTATCCCAATGTCCCAGCTTCGATCCTCCAAGACCAGGTCGACCTCGTGGTCCAGGTGGACGAGATCGGGGACCCCTCGAAGATCAGCGTCGGGGCGGCCCGTTTGACGACGAACCCGCGCGAGCTGCTCATCGCCAGCTACGCCGCCGCCGTCATGGAGCATTCCGGTTATTTCGCCGAGGGTTTTTCCATGCAGGCCGGCACGGGGGCTTCCGCCATCGCCACGACCCGCTACCTCGGCAAGAGAATGGCTGAACTCGGCGTCCGCGCCGCCTGGGGCCTCGGCGGCATCACCGGCGACATGGTCGATCTGCAACGCGAAGGGCTGGTCGGCAAGATCCTCGACACCCAGGATTTCGACGCCCAAGCCGCCGCCGACCTGGCCGTCAACCCTGACCACGTCGAGATCACGGCCTCCCAATACGCCAACCCGTTTGCCAAGGGCGCGGCCGTCGACCAACTCGACATGGTCATCTTGTCGGCCTTGGAGATCGACCTCGATTTCAACGTCAACGTGTTGACCGGTTCCGACGGCATCATTTTGGGGGCTTCGGGCGGGCACTGCGACACCTCCGCCGGGGCCAAGCTGTCGATCATCGTGACGCCGCTGTTGCGCGGCCGCATCCCGATGGTGCGTGACAAGTTGACAACCAAAGTGACGCCTGGCGAGACCATCGGCGTCCTCGTCACGGATCACGGTGTCGCCGTCAACCCGCGCCGTCCCGAACTGGCCGAGCGGCTGGCCGCGGCCGGGCTGCCGGTGGTCGGGATCGAGCAGTTGTACGACCGCTGCAACGCCATCGCGGGCAAGCCGCGGCCGCTGGAGTTCACGGACCGGGTCGTCGGCTTTGTGCGCTATCGCGACGGTTCGGTCATCGACACGGTCTATCAAGTCAAGGAGGCGTCACGCTGAACGAGGTGGCGCTGGGAACCGAGGTCGGCTGCCGCTTCCCGGTTGCCGCCTCCTTGGCCGGGGTCTGTTCTCAGTCGGGCGGCAGGCCGGCGGTCTGGCCAGGCCAGGCCGCCGGCTCTGGCCAAGCTGGGGAGCGGCGCGGGCCGTTGCTTTCGCAGGGGTCGCGGCCGGAGCCTTCAGGGCCGGGCGCTGGCGGCCGGACGGCGGCCGTTCTGGCCGAGCCGAGTCTGGAAGGCCAAGTCAGGCCGAGGTCGGAGGCGTCTGCCACGACTCTGGCGGCCGTTCCGGTCGAGCCGCCTCTGGAAAGCCAGGACGTAGGCGAGGCGGGCCGGGGGTTGTCCAGCCCGGTCGCGGCGACCCCCGATTTGGCCGCTGTCCTGGCCGCTCGCGACACTCGGGCTTTGTTCCAGGCCGAGTTGGCCGCCCGTTGGGGCGGACCCGTCTTGTCGTTGACCGTGGTGAGTCCCGGACCGGTCAAGAATTCCCCCCGTATCGACCGGGTTTTCACCGCCGCCGTCAAGGCTGTCGCCGGCTTGCTGGCCGACCGGGGTTGGCGGGCGCTCGAACGGTGCCGCCGTCTGAGCGCCGCCGGCCCGGAGCTGCTCATGGCGGTGGAAGCCAACCCTGCCGCCTTGAAGTCGGCGCTGGCCGATTTGGAGGACTTGCACCCCTTAGGGCGGTTGTGGGATGCCGACGTTTTGAAGGCGGGCCGGCCCCTCAGCCGCGCGGCCGTCGGCCGGCCGCGGCGGCGCTGCCTCGTCTGCGGCGCCGCGGCGGCGCCCTGCGCCCGTTCTCGTCGCCACAGCCTGGCCGAACTGGACGCCGCCGTCGAAGCCCTGCTGTTCCATGGCTGAGCCGATGAATCGCCGCCTTGCGTTTGAGGCGTTTTCACCCGGTCAGCTGGGCCGTCTGGCCACCAAGGCTCTCGTCGTCGAGGCCTGCCTGACGCCGAAGCCGGGCCTTGTCGACGCCCACGACAGCGGCGCCCACCGTGACATGAATCTGACGTTGCTGCTCCGCAGCGCGCAAACCCTCGAACCGTGGTACGCGCGCTGCGCCGAGATCGGGGCCGTCCCCGGTTATTCCACGGCCAGCCTGCGGCAAGTCGGCCGTGACGCCGAAACGGCGATGCTGGCGGCGACCGGCGGCGTCAACACCCACAAGGGGGCGATTTTCGCGCTCGGCTGGCTCTGCGCCGCCGGGGCCGCTGAGACGGCAGATTCAGGTCCAGATCCAGATCCAGGTCTGGCCGGGCCGGCCGGCCGGCGCGCTCTGGTTGCCGCCGGCCCGGAAGGCGGCTGTTCTCTTGTGGCGACAGCCGAACCTTTCTTCGGGTTGGCCGCTGGACGGTCCACGCCGAAGGCCTCGGCTACGTCCGAATCTCCCTTCGGGTTGGCCGCTGGACGGTCTTCCGCGGCGGCGGTTGGCTCTTTTGCGACGGCGGCCGAGCACCCCCTCGTCGTCCGTTTGTGCGGGCACGTGGCCAAGCGGGTCTTGGAACCCGAGGCGGCGCCCGGACCGGTCAAACCGGCGGCGGCCGGCGCTTCGCTCAGCCACGGACAGCAGGCTTGGCGAGAATACGGGTTGCCGGGGGCGCGGGGTGAGGCGGCCGGCGGCTTCGCCACGGTCCGCCGCCACGGCCTGCCCGCTTGGCAAGGCGCGTTGGAGCGTGGCTGGGATTCAGAAGACGCCCTTCTGGCGGCCCTCATCGCCTTGATGGCCCACAATGGCGATACCAATCTTGTTGCTCGGGGCGGTTTGGCGGCGCTGCGGCGCGTCCAAACCTGGGCGGCGGCCCTGGAAGCCCAATTGGCTGAGATCACTCCCGCGGCGTTATGGGACGCTGCTGCTGCTGCTAACCGTTGGTTTTCCAGTGACCGCCTCAGCCCTGGCGGCAGCGCCGACTTGCTCGCCGTGACCTGGTTCCTCGGCAAGGTCGCCCAAATTCCCCCAGCCACGTGCAAAAGACCAGGAAGGCCATGAACTGCTCCCACTTTGAGCGCCACAGCCGACGGTTTGACCATCCACGGTGCGGTCGTCGACGAGGCGTACACCCGCCTGCTTATGCAACGCACTGACCTGCCGATCACTGATGTCCTCGCCCTGGATCGGGTGCAGAAGGGGCTGACGATCCCCGACGACATGACCCGTCGGTTACGCCGGTTGAAGCTGATCGAGGGCCGCAAGCCCCATCTGCGGGTCGCGCCGTTGGTGGCGGACGCCACCGACACCCGAGCGGCGTACATCCGAGCGCGCGCGTTGGACGACACGCACGCCACCCAATTGGTGGTTGACTACCTGTCCCGGTTCGACACCGCCACCCGGCAGGACATCGACGACCTGCTGGCCGGCAAGCTAAGTGGCGACTTGGAGACGGACGAGAAAGCCCGACGGGTCGCGAACCTGTTGACGAAGCTGCGCCGTGACGGCCTGATCCGCAACAGGGGGACGCGGTCCAACCCTGTGTGGGAGTTGGCTGACTCGCCGGCCTGATTCCTTTCTGCAGAAGGTGACGAAAACTCGCGCTTGCAGAAAGGAATCAGGGACTTCGGAGCACGTTCTCCCTTGCCAGAGCCTTTCTGCAAGAGTGACGAGACGGATCAGTTGAAGAAAGGAAGCCCCCGTCAGGCTGCCGCTGTCTTGTCCGGACGACGTGGACCGCGACACTGCTGACGGTGGCGATGCAGGCCCGTCAGCAGCACCGGTATCTGCCGATGCCGGACTACGGCACATGTCCACGTTCCGGCGGGGCGGCCCGGCGCTGGCGGCCGGGGTGTTCGCGGACAAACCCGAGCCGACCGGCTCTGTGGAACTCGACGCGGCGTTGGCCGAGCATTTGGCTGATCGGGATGATTGGACAGTCCCCGCGTGGGTGTGCGGTCCGGAGCACCACGCCGGCGGCTGGTACCCGGACGTGCCCGCGATCTCCAAGAATGAAGCGGACCGGGAAAGTCCGCCGGCGTTTAGGCGGCGCGGGATTTGGATCATCGCCCGGTCGTTGGACCGGGCATGACAGGCGAGGGCCGGGTCGTGTCCGGGGTCTCTCGCGGTGGGCTGCGGCGAGGCGCTCTCGGCATCGGTTGGGGGCCGCCGGTCTGTGGCAGGCCGCAACCGTGGCAGATTGTGTCCGCGGCGCGGACACAATCCAAGTACGCGGGCCAAAGGGAGGTCCTGGCGTGAGTGGTTTGACTCGGTTCGATGCCTCCATGACGGACGCGCTCTTCGAGGAAGTGTTGGCGTTGATAGAGGAGGGCCGGACGGCTGCCGCAGTTCAGTCCAACGCGGCGCAGATCATCACCTATTGGAGCGTTGGATGCGCTATTGAAAACGACATCCTCAAGCAGGAGCGCGCACCGTATGGACAGCAGATCATGGTGACGCTGGCCGACCGCCTGACCGCCTGCTATGGGCGGACGTATCACCACCGGAACTTGCGGCGAATGGTCCAGTTCTCCAAGTGGAGTGTCCACTTTTTCGGGAACACTCCAGTCCTTCACGGGCGTGATGGCGAGGGCCGGCTGCCGCAGGTGATCGACGACGAGGCGCTCCAGTCCTTCACGGGCGTGATGGCGAGGCTTGCCTTTGGGGTTCTCGGCGGCCTTAGCGGGTTTGCATGGCCATGCTCCGGGTTCGCCGGTGCCCTCCGGGTTCGCTGGTGACATCCGTATCCGCCCAGATGGCAGAACGATACTGGTTCCGGTATCGTTCTGCTTGTGACTGTTCGTGAACGGTTGTGGGATGTGGCGGTCGACCAGTACGGCTATGTGACGACCGGCGACGCGCGCCGGCTCGGGATCAATCGCGTGGAGCTGGCGAAGCTAGCCGCCCGGGGGGCGCTGGAGAACGTGTCGCACGGTGTGTACCGGTTCCCGGCGTGGCCGGTCTCCGGCAACGACCACTTGATGGAGGCGGTGTTGTGGACCAGGGATCCGACGGCCGTGTTGTCCCATGAGACGGCGTTGGACGTGTTGGAATTGTGTGATGTCAACCCGGATAGGGTCCATGTCAACGTGTCCGGGCGGAAGTACCCGATCCGCCGCGTGGATCCGCTACCGGCGCTCAAGGTCCACTACGACGATTTGCCCGATGGCCAGCGGGTCTGGTGGGAGCAGATCCCGACCGTCGCGCCGGCTGCCGCTATTGGGCAGGGCATCCGATCCGGGGTCCGCCCGGACCTGCTGGCGCAGGCGATCGGCACGGCCCGCAGGCTCGGCATGGTGGACTCGGCCACCGCCGCCCGGTTGGCCGGCGACCTGGAGGGGAGATACCGGTGAGCTTGGCTGATCTACCGCTCGGTTGGGAGGCGCCATCGGCCGGTTTCGGCGTGGATCTGGACGGTGCCGTCGCATCGCAACGGTCGATAGCCGCCGCCGGCGGGGCGGGCGGAGCGGCTGGGGAGGGAGGGCTGTGACAGGGGCAGAGGTAGGGCGCGCCGACGAGTACGGCGAGGTGTTAGCTGGGATCGTGGCCTTGCTGAGTCAGGCGAGGTCGGCCGCGGCACGTTCGGTGAACAGCGTCATGACGGTCGCGTATTGGCAAGTTGGCGAGCAGATCGTTGGGCACGAGCAGTCGGGACGGGCGCGTGCGAGCTACGGCGACACGCTTCTGGAGCGGCTTTCGGTGGATCTGACAGCGCGGTTTGGGCGCGGCTTCAGCAAGCAGAATCTGTATCAGATGCGCCAGTTCCGACTGGTATGGACGCCGGAGAGGATTCTCCAAACGCTGTCAGGAGAATCCCTGCCGCCAATTCTCCAGACACTGTCTGGAGAATTGGTCCTCACTACAGCCGGAGGCGTGGTTGACGTTGCCGGGTTGGCGCGGGTGTTCCCGTTGCCGTGGTCGGCCTATGTGCGGTTGCTGTCAGTGCGCGACGATGGCGCGCGGAGCTTCTACGAGGCCGAAGCGTTGCGGAACGGCTGGACGGTGCGACAGCTCAATCGTCAGATCAACTCGATGTTCTACGAACGAACCGCTTTGTCGCGCGACAAGGCCGCGATGCTCACTGGTGGTGGCCACCAGGTTGCTGAAGATGTGGTGAGTCCCGAGCAGGCGATCAAGGATCCGTTCGTGCTTGAGTTTCTTGGTCTGAAGGACGAGTATTCCGAAACGGACTTGGAAGATGCCTTGATCACGCATTTGGCCGATTTCCTGTTGGAGTTGGGCGGAGACTTTGCGTTCGTGGGTCGTCAGCGTCGGATGCGGATTGACGATTCGTGGTTTCGTGTCGATCTGACGATGTATCACAGACGGCTGCGCGCGCTGGTCTTGATCGATTTGAAGATCGGCCGGTTCAGTTACGCCGACGCTGGCCAGATGCACATGTATCTCAACTACGCCCGCGAGAACTGGATGGTGCCCGGTGAGAATCCACCCGTTGGCCTGATCCTGTGCGCCCAGAAAGGGGCTGATGAGGCCCGATATGCTCTCGAAGGCCTACCTAACCCAGTGCTGGCGGCGGAGTTCCGACAAACCCTTCCAGACGAAGCGGTCCTCGCCAAAGAACTTGCCCGCACCCGGCGAGAACTGGAACGCCGACCATGATCCATAGAGCGAAAAGGCGCATAAGCTGCATGCGGTGCATAACAACGCCCATCAAAACCCTGTTTTGGAGTACAGCAGCGCAACGACCTGAAGCTTCAAATCAGCGTTGACTAGGTATTATGCACCATTAGGGTACCCAAATTCCAGTCGGGCTGACTGTTTGAACCTGCGACCTCGCAGCGGCGAGTGGACGCCAACGTAAACAATGTCCCGAGACATGAAAGTCAACCATGTCCCGAGACATCACATAGTCGGGCTGACAGGATTTGAACCTGCGACCCCTTGACCCCCAGTCAAGTGCGCTACCAAGCTGCGCCACAGCCCGTTATTCAGTTGTGCGGATTGACACTCTACTACGCCGAGGCACTGTTTCGCTTCATTCTGGGCCTGACCTCTATGTGGACCGGCGTGCCGGAGAAGCCGAATTCTTCGCGCATCCGCCGCTCTATGAAGCGCAGGTAGGTGGCGTCGAGCTGCCCGGTCGTGAAAAGGACGAAAGTGGGGGGCGCGGTGCGGGCCTGGGTGCCGAAGAGGATTCTGGACTGCTTGCCACCGCGCACCGGATGCGGGTGGGCGGCGGCTAGACGGCCCAGGAAGGCATTCAGTTTGCCGGTGGAGACTCTGGTTTCCCAACCTTCGATGGCGGTCTCGATGGCATTGTGCAGCTTGTCCACACCCCGCCCGGTGAGCGCCGAAATATTCACCGCAGGCGCCCAAGCGAAGGCCTGGATATCCTGCTCCACCTCGCGGGCGAGATAACGGCGGCGCTCTTCGTCGGTGAGATCCCACTTGTTGTAGGCGATCACCAAGGCCCGCCCAGCGTTCTCGACGCTGGTAAGGATGCGCAAATCCTGATCGGAAATCGTCTCGGCCACATCTAAAACGACCACGCAGACTTCGGCGCGCTCAATCGCAGACTGCGTGCGCAGCGAGGCATAGAACTCATGCCCGGAAGCTTCCTTGACCCTGCGGCGTATCCCAGCAGTGTCAATCAAGGTGTACGGCACGCCTGCGATTTCCACCAATTCATCAACCGGATCAACGGTCGTCCCGGCGACATTGTCGACCACAGCCCGCTTGGCCCCGGCGAGTTTGTTGAGCAACGACGACTTGCCGACATTCGGACGCCCGATCAACGCCACCCGGCGCGGACCTTCTTCGGCCTGCTGCACCGAGAGGTCCGGTGCGGGCAGGACCGCCAACAGCGCATCCAGCAGTTCCCCAGTGCCCCTTCCGTGCAGAGCGGACACTGGATAGGGCTCCCCCAAGCCGAGATTCCACATCGCGGCGGCGTCAGCCTCCCCCCGCGCGTCGTCCACTTTATTCGCCGCCAACACCACCGGCTTGCGGCTGCGGCGCAGCAACTCAACCACGGCCTCGTCCACGTCCTGGGTACCGACAACGGCATCCACCACAAACACAACGGCGTCCGCCAACGAGATGGCCAACTCCGCCTGCTGCGCTATCTGCGCCGCCATGCCGCTGGCATCGGGCGCCCACCCCCCAGTGTCCACTAAGACGAATTCCCGCCCGCTCCACTCGGCGTCATAAGAGACCCGGTCCCTGGTCACGCCGGGCTGGTCCTGCACCACCGCCTCCCGACGGCCAAGAATCCGATTGACCAGCATGGACTTACCCACGTTCGGACGTCCGACCACAGCCACCACCGGCACCATCCGGGAACCCGACTCACCCATGCGCCTGCTCCCCCAAAGCCGGGACGAACTCGGGCGCCAAACGCCGGACCAAGCTCAAAACCGCCGCGATGGTCTCTTCCAGAGTCAGATAGCTACAATCAAGCTCGACCACCCCGTCAGCAGCCTCGGTGAAATTCACCAATTTGGAATCATCCCGATCCCGGCGCAAGACCTGATCGGCTATCCCGGCATCATCGACTTTCTCGCCCAACTCGCGCTTGCGCCTGGCCATCCTGATCTGCGGATCAGCAGTCAACAACAGCCGCACCGCCGCATCTGGCGCCACCACAGTAGTTATGTCGCGGCCCTCAGCCACGATTCCCGAGCCGGTGTCCTCAATGATCGCCCGCTGCCGAGCCACCAGATTTTCCCGGCATTCGGCCAGCGTGGAGATGGCACTCACCCTGGTCGAAATCTCCGGCTCGCGGATAGCCAAAGTGACATCGCGCCCGTTCACCCGCACCCACTGCTCCAACGGATCGGTGCTGATCTGCAAATCCGCCTCGACGGTGCATCTGATCACCCCGGCTGAATCGGACGGATCAACACCTGCCTCCAGAAAGGCACAGGTTGCCGCCCGGTACATCGCCCCCGTGTCCAGATAGCGCAACCCCAGCCGGGCGGCCACCCCGATCGAGGTGGTGGATTTGCCAGAGCCAGAAGGCCCATCGATGGCGATCACCAATTTGCCGCCCAAATCGTTCATAACTCTCCCTCACTCACAAGCCCTGCTCGGGATCGCGCAGCGTCCAACCCGCCGACGACATCGCATTGCCCAAATCTTCGACGCGGCCCGGATCGACCTGCACCGACAGATAGCCGACCTCGCGGTTGATGTCGTGGTCGATGGACAAATCTTCCACATTCACCCCGGCACCCTCGATATCTGCGAAAAGCCTGGCCAACGCACCCGGCGCATCCGGAATCTCCACGACCACCCGTGCAAACGACGATGCCGGCGCCCCATGCTTGCCGGGCAACGCCCGCCTCCCGGCCTGCCCGCGCCCCAAAAACTCAGCCAGCTCCCCGGCATCATCGAATTTCGCCACCAACTCCTGCAAATCGCGCGACAGCGCGGCCAATTCCCTGGCCACCGCAGCCTTGTTGGCCCCGATGATCTGCTGCCACAGCTGCGGGTCAGAGCCAGCTATCCGCGTCACATCGCGCAATCCCTGCCCAGCCAGCCGCAGATGCTCGTCGGGCACCTGGGTGAGCGAGCCAGCCATCAGCGCGGAAACCAATTGCGGCAGGTGCGAGACCTGCGCCACCGCCTCGTCATGGTGGGCCGCGCCCATCGCCACCGCCCGTCCACCACACAGCCGCACCAATTCGTTCACCGCCAGCACGGCATGCGCGGCGGCGGTGTCGTGCGGGGTCACCACCCAGGTGCGGTCAACGAATAACTCGGCACGGGCGCCCAACGGCCCGCTGAGCTGGGAGCCAGCCATCGGATGCGACCCCACATAGCGGCTCAAATCGGCTCCAGACGCCCGCAACCGCGCCAACACCGTGCCCTTCACCGATCCGACATCGGTGACGGTGGCACCCGGATAGCCAGCCAAAGACTGCTCGATCACGTCGGCCAAGCTGTCCGGGGGAACAGCGACCACCACCAGCCGCACCTGGCTCGGATCGGCCTCGTCAACGACTCCCGCGCCCCTGGACGCGGCGACTTGGGCATGGCTGGGAACGGCATCGCGCAGATGCACCAAAACCCCGGCCTTGGTCAAGGCGCATCCCACCGACGCGCCGACCAAGCCGGTGCCGACGATTAGCGCCGGGCTGAGCGTTGGATTTGCTGTAGTCATCGCAGGCCAGGCTACACCCCCGGCGGCCTGGGCCCGTTGTAGTCAGGGCCATAAGCGCCGGGAGCCGGACGACGGCGACGCAACGGGGCGCTCACTCCCGGCGCCAAACGGCGGGAGAAGACCAGAAAGCCAGTGTGCCCGGTGGTGCGGTGCCCCGGACGGATGGACAACCCCTCGGCGTGCCACTCCCTAACGCTCACCTCGCGCGCCTCTGGCTCCATCCAACCGCCGTGACTACGCAGCGTGTCCATCGTGCGCCCCAATTGCGTGGCAGTGGTCACATAGCAGCAGAGGATGCCCCCGGCCACCAACACTTTCGCCACCGCCTCGACGCACTCCCAAGGGGCGAGCATGTCCAACACCGCCCGATCAACCTCGTCGTCTCGGATGGCCGCATTCAGATCGCCGACGATCAACTCCCAGGCCGGATGCGGCTGTCCGTAGTGGACCTCGACATTCCTGCGGGCAATCTCGGCGAAGTCCTCCCGCCGCTCGTACGAATAAAGCTTCCCGGTTGATCCAATGGCCCGCAGCAGGAAGAGGGACAGCGCCCCCGACCCCGCCCCGGCCTCCAACACCCGCGCGCCGGGGAAAATATCCGCCCAGACCAAAATCTCGGCACAGTCCTTGGGATAGATCACCGCTGCGCCGCGCGGCATCGAAACGGTGTTCTCCCTGGCAATCGGGCGGAAAACCAGAAAATCTGCCCCCAAAGTGGTCCGCGCGACGACGCCCTCCGGCCCCCCGATCAACTCGTCATGGGAGAGCGTCCCTTTAGTGGTGTGGAATTGTTTCCCACTCTCCAACAGCACCGAATGCCGACGGCCTTTCTGATCGGTGAGGGTAACCCTTTCCCCCGCCGACAACGGGCCAACCCGCACCCCAGACAATTCACTCATCGCGGATCCCCCATAATCCAAGCTGCCCTCCCGGACCCATCGGCTCACCCACCAACGTGACTCCATCTTTAACCACCAGAATGCCGTCGGTCTGGCTGATCGGCAAAACGGTGAGGTCCAAAGCCGCCTGCCGCTGCAACGGCTCCAGCGCACGCTGCTGGGCGGCATCTGAGCGGTAAACCAGTTCCAATGTGGTGAGTTGTTCCGCCGAGTCGGCCAGCGGCGACGACAAATAGCACTGCAGCCAACCCAACGCGGTGTCCACCCAGGGCAGATTGTCGGTCAGAAAAAGGTCCGCATCGCCATTGGTCACCACTCTGACGCTCAAAGACGAGACTTGCTCCAACCGGTCGCGCAGCAACCTCGCCAAGTCGGCATGTCCCGGAGCGGTCGGGTCATAGCCCAAGCGCAGATTCACCCTGCTCTTCAACTTAGGCAATTTCGGCCTTCCACCGACCGGGAAAACATCGATTCGGCCCTTGATGCCGACCGGAACCAGGGAGTCCAAAGTGCGGTCCGACTGCAGCGCGGCGGCAACGCCTTCGCGCAGCGTCTTGTTATCGCGATATTCGGATTCCGGATTCCACATCAGTTGGTTCACCCGGCGACCAGGCAGGGCGATCCGGACATATTCGTGGGTTGGTTTCGGAGTCGCATTCGCATTAGACACCAGCCGGGCCAGCGCGGGGTCATCCAAGGTGCGCCAGACCACATCCACCTTTCCGGCTTTCATGGCAGCCTCGGCGGCCACAGAATCAGCCAGCGGGACGAGCAGCAATTCGGAGATTTCACCCACCAGCGGCCCCCGGTAATCGGTGAAAATTTGGAAACGGACTCCCTCTTCGGTTATCTCGGTGACCTGATAGGGGCCAGAACCGACCGGTAGGACGTCCAACGCCAGCGGGGCGTCTGGATCGTAGCTTTCCTCGTCAACGATGGAAGCCGCCAAAGACGCCAGCGCATAGCCGAATTGGCTGTCCGAATAGCTCAGCCGGAAACGAACGGTGGTGGCGTCGGGCACGGTGATGGACTCCAGCGAATCAAACAGCCCAATCGCCGTGTCGGCGGTTTGCAGCCGCAGCGCCCGCTGGATGGAGAAACGGACGTCGCTGGCGGTCAGCGCATTCCCGTTGTGGAATTTCAGCCCTGCTGGCAGGGTGCATTCGTAGACCTGGCTGGAGGTGAAGATGCAATCAGTCGCCGCGTCTGGCTTCAACTCCCTGGTGCCGGACTGCATCCGCATCAGGCGTTGGTAGACGCTGGTGCCGACGATGGCGTCCACATCGCGGGTGAGCACCGCTGGGTCTGCGCTAGCCACCTGCTGCGCAGTGCCGACTGTGAACACTGGCGGCTCGCTCGGAGTCAGCGAAGGCACTGGCGGCGCGGTGGGTTGGACGCAGCCGACAACCAACATCGCCAATCCGGTCGCGGCGGCGCCCACCCAAAGCCTCGGCCTACCGCGCATTGAAGTGCTTTGCTTGGCGATGGTGGACCACCAGCGCGTCAGTGGACAATTCTGGATGGAGTTGGAATTCGGCGGACAACTCCACCCCAATACGTTCCGGCTGCAACAAACCGACCAGCACCGCCCGCTGCTCCAGCTCCGGGCACGCCGGATAGCCGAAAGAGTACCTCGCCCCCTGGTAAGCCTGTCGCCGCAACATATCCTCCAGTGTGGCAGAATCGGCAAAACCCAGCTCGCGGCGCAACTGGGCGTGCCAATACTCGGCCAACGCCTCAGTGAGTTGGACACCCAGCCCATGCAATTCCAGATAGTCGCGATAGGAGTCCGCCGCGAAGAGTTGGGCCGTCCGCTGCCCCAGCCGCGATCCCAGCGTCACCAACTGCAAGCCGATCACGTCTGGCCCGAGCTTTGCCGCCTCAGATTCGTCCCGGAAGAAGTCGGCCAGGCAAAGCCTCCGACCACTCGGCTGGCGCGGGAAGCTGAACCGCGCCACCGGGTGATCCGGGCGGTCAGGATCGCCGAGGACCACATCGTTGCCGCTGGAATGGCAGGGCCAATAGCCGTACACCACACCCATTTGGGCCAATTGGTTTACCTTCAGATAGTCCATCCAGTGACGCAGCCTTGGCATCGCGTCATATTCGCCGCGCAACCCCCACTGGGCGGCGAACAGCGCCTTGCGGTCCAGCCACTCGGCCACCTCGTCCAATTCGATTCCGCCGACCAGGCGGCTCCCAAAGAACGGCGCGGTGGGCACCGGCTCGTTCCGGCTGACCTCCGAGCGCCGCACCGGGGGCGCCTCGGTGGACGACGGCCTCGCCGCACCGCTAACGCGCGGGGAGCGCAACTTTCCGGCGACGATTTCCTCCATTAGCGCCAAACCCTCGAAAGCGTCTTTGGCGTAGCGAACCTCGCCGCTGAATTCCTCGTTGAGGGTTTCCTCGACGAAGGCGCGGGTCAGCGCCGCCCCTCCCAGCAGCACCGGGATGTTGGCCATGCCGCGTGCCTCCAACTCGGCCAAATTGTCCCGCATCACCTGGGTGGATTTAACCAGCAGGCCAGACATTCCGATGGCGTCGGCCTCCACTTCCGCACTGGCCTCGGCTATCGCGCTCACCGGTTGCTTGATGCCGAGATTGACCACCCGGTAGCCGTTGTTGCTCAAGATGATGTCGACTAAATTCTTGCCGATGTCATGCACATCGCCAGCCACCGTAGCCACCACGATGGTGCCCCGCGACGCCTGCTCGCCGACGCCCAGCATTGGCTCCAGATATTTGACGGCTGACTTCATCACCTCGGCGGAGGCCAATACGAAGGGCAATTGCATCTGCCCAGATCCGAAGAGTTCGCCCACCGTTTTCATTCCAGTGAGCAATTCCCCGTTGATGATCTCCA
>JAIRXC010000002.1 GCA_031268515.1 Propionibacteriaceae bacterium | reverse complement strand
AGAAACCCCGGTTCTGGCGTTCGGCGGCGCCTTCTCAGAGAGCTTGGCTCCGGCGTTTGACGGCGTTCCGGCAAAGGCGGCGCTAGACGGGGCTGGCTGAGCTGGCGTTCCGCGGTCAGAGCCCGCAGGCGTGGAAGGGCAGAAGGGAAGCGGCGGCCTCGTCGAGATACCACCAGGTTCGCTCTTGGCCCGTGATACGGGCCGTAGGCAGGTTGGGGGCGCCGGCGAAGCTCGCGGCCACGAGGCCCGCCCGCTCGCCGCCCGCGGCGAGGATCCAGACCTCGCGGGCCGCGTTGATGACAGGCAGGCAGAGGCTGACCCGGGCGGCCGGGGCGGCCGGCGCGTCGGTGATGCCGATGACCGGCTCGTCGGCCGGACCGGGCCGGAGCACGGGAAACAGGCCGGCCACCTGGCCGAGCAGGCCCAATTCAAGCAAGCAGATGTCGAGGACGGTCGTGCCGAGTTCCTGGCGGTACTGGTGGGCGGCGGCCTCGGGATCGGCGTAGGCGCCGGAGGACGGGATCGGGTGGATGCGGGCCGGGTCGAGGTGCAAGGTCCCGCCGAGCAGGCTGAGCGCGCGCAGCGAGTGACGGTCGGGGTGGTCGGTCGGGACGAAGGCGTCGTCGGTCCACCACAGGCCAAGCCGGCTCGGGTCGACCGCCGAATCGGCTAGGCGGGTGACGGCGGCGGCCAGCAGGTGATAGCCGAGAGGGTCGCCTGACAAGGCGATCTGAGGCACCCGGCCCTCTGCTTGGATATCCGCCAGCCGAGCCACGAAAGCGTCGGCCGCATCCTCGATCAAGGCAGGGCGGCCGGAGTGGCGTAAGACGCGGGGCGGGGCGGGCATCCAAGCTCGCTTCCAGTCTCAGGGGCAGTGACCGGGCCAGTGTAGACCCGGGGTTATAAGGCCTCTCCAGAAGGACCAGGGTCCTTCGGCGTGGGGCTCGTGGGTTTATAAGGCCTCTCCGAAGGAGAGGGGGTTCTCCGCGGAGGGCGGCGGAAGCCAGGCGGCGGCCGGACCGGGCCAGGCGTTCGACGCGAGGACAGACGCTCGACAGCAGGCGATCGCCGAAAGCCGAGCCAGGCGCTCGAGGAGGGGTCTGCCGCGGGGGCGGAAAAACCCCTCCTCAAAGGCCGTCGCCTCAGCGCCGGATGGCTTCGCTTTCCTCGGACAAGCTGTCGTCGACCTTGCGGTCAATCCGCATCCTGTAGAAGGAACGCCAGACGAAGTAGGCCGAGGTCAGGAAGAACAATCCCGCCAGGACGTGGACGAGCAGGCCCAGCCCCTGGCTCGTCAAGGACACCGCCAACTCGACGGCCAAGAGGCCGAACAAGGTCGTGAACTTGATGACAGGGTTGAGGGCGACAGAGCTGGTGTCCTTGAAGGGGTCGCCGACGGTGTCCCCGACGACGGTGGCGTCGTGCAGTTCGGTGCCCTTCATGCCGAGGTCCGTTTCGACTATCTTCTTGGCGTTGTCCCAAGCGCCGCCCGCATTAGCCATGAAGACAGCCTGGAAAAGGCCGACGGCGGCGATGGAAATCAGATAGCCGATGAAGAAATACGGTTCGACAAAAGCGAAAGCCAAAGTGGCGAAGAAGATCGCCAAGAAGATCATGAGCATGCCCTTCTGGGCGTACTCCGTGCAGATCTCAACCACCCGGCGAGAGTCGGACACTGAGGCCTTGGCTTCGGCTGTGTCATCGAGGTGGATGTTGGCTTTGATGAATTCGACCGCTCTGTAAGCGCCCGTCGTGACGGCCTGGGTCGAGGCGCCGGTGAACCAATAGATCATGGCGCCGCCCATGATGAGGCCGAGCAGGAAGGGAGCGTGGATGGGGGAGATCAACTGAGCGACCGGGTCGAGGTAATGGTCCAAGCCTTCGCCCGGGGTCAAGCTGGCGGCCAAGGACATGATGATGGAGAAGATCATCGTCGTCGCCCCGACGACGGCGGTGCCGATGAGAACCGGCTTGGCGGTCGCCTTGAAGGTGTTGCCGGCCCCGTCATTTTCTTCCAGCATGGCTTTGGCCTTGTCCCAGGCTGGCGTATAGCCCTCAGACTCTTCGATCTCCTTGTCGATGTCGGGGACCGACTCGATCCGGCTCAACTCGTAGACGCTCTGGGCGTTGTCGGTCACAGGGCCGTAGGAATCGACGGCGATCGTGACCGGGCCCATGCCGAGGAAGCCGAAGGCGACGAGGCCGAAGGCGAAGACCGCCGGCGCCGGCGTGTCGAGGGCGGCGCCCAAGCCGGTCTGGCTGACCAGGAACGCCACTCCCATGAGGCCGACGATCACGGTGACCAGCCAGTAGGTAGAGAAGTTGCCGGCTACGAAACCCGACAAGATGTTGAGCGAGGGGCCGCCTTCGCGGGAACTCGTCACGACCTCTTGGACGTGGGCCGACTTGGTCGAGGTGAAGGCCTTGACCAATTCGGGGATGAGGGCCCCGGCCAAGGTGCCGCAGGAGATGATGATGGACAGCTTCCACCACAGACTGCCATCGACCCCGTTGCCGTTCAGGAGCACGAAGGAGGCGGCGAAGGTCAAGATGATCGACAGGACCGAGGTCACCCAGACCAGGTTCGTCAAGGGCTTTTCGAAGTCGAAATCTTTGCCCGCCAAGGTCCGCTTGGCCCACAGTTCGGACAGGTGGTAGGAGGCGGCGGAGGCCACCAGCATGACTGCGCGGACGGCGAAGATCCAGATCAGCAAGGCCGCCTGGACCATTCCGTTGCCGGTGGTCATGGAGACGCCGAGGAGGATGAAGGTGACGAGGGCGACGCCGGTGACGCCGTAGGTCTCGAAGCCGTCGGCGGAGGGGCCGACCGAGTCGCCGGCGTTGTCGCCCGTGCAGTCCGCGATGGTGCCGGGGTTGCGGGGGTCGTCCTCGCCGATCTTGAAGACGATCTTCATGAGGTCAGAGCCGATGTCGGCGATCTTGGTGAAGATGCCGCCGGCGATGCGCAGGGCCGAGGCGCCGAGGGATTCGCCGATGGCGAAGCCGATGAAGCAGGAGCCGGCCAAGTCGGCTGGCAAGAAGAGCAAGATCGCCAACATGAGGGTGAGTTCGAGGGAGATCAAGACCATGCCGACGCTCATGCCGGAGCGGGTCGGGATCTCGTGCACCGCCCATTTCTGTCCGCGCAGGGAGGCGTAGGCGGTGCGCGAGTTGGCGAATGTGTTGACGCGGATGCCGAACCAGGCGATGCCGAAGGACCCTGCCATGCCGATGAGGGAGAAGACGATGATGATCGCCACCTTCCAGACCGGGAAATGGACCAAGGCGACGTAGTAGACGACGATGACGACGGCGATGAAGCTCCACAGCAAGAGCAGGAATTTGCCTTGCTTGATGAGGTAGGCCTTGCAGGTCGCGTAGATGAGTTCGGAGATCTCCAGCATCGAGCGGTGGACGGGCAGGTTCTTGAGGCGGCCGTAGGTGACGGCGCCGAAGACAAGCCCGAAGAGGCAGACGACGAGGCCGGCCACGAGACACCAGCGGGCGTCCCAGCCCAAGACTTTGACCTGGCTGAGGTCGGGCAGCGCGAGGTTGGCTTCCCCGCCGCTGGCGTGGCCGCCGCTGTCGGCCGGGCCGTCGCCCGCGCAGGCCGTCAAGGTCAAGCCGAGTCCGAGCGCCAGGGCCGCGCCCGCGGTCCGGCGGATTCTTTGCCAATTCACTGAAGAACGCCCTCTCCACCAGGTTTGCGGACTGGGCCAACCCCAAAATCCGCCATCGCATACCGTAGCCGTCAAGCTTCAGACGGCCGACGGCGGGGGGTTGTATTGCCAAGGCCGCTAGGCTTTTTGACGGTGATTTCCGTATCTTGAGACGATTAATCTCAGGATGCGAAAAGCGGCAGCGGAAGCTTGACTTTTGACTCAGCAGGAGTGTTTCGAGGCGTCTTGTCGCGTGCCGCCTGGCTGTCCTGTGGCTTAGACAACCGGCCAAGCCTGGGCGCGGCCAATGGATCTCCCAACAAGGCAGCCGAGCTGGAAGGCGGGCTGGGCCGGACCCG
>JAIRXC010000053.1 GCA_031268515.1 Propionibacteriaceae bacterium | reverse complement strand
CTCGTCACGACGCTGACGAAGAAGATGGCCGAAGATCTGACGGATTATCTCGTGGCCCACGGCGTCCGGGCGCGCTATCTCCATTCAGACATCGACACCTTGACCCGGCTCGACTTGCTGCGGCAGCTGCGCCTGGGGGAATACGACGTCCTGGTCGGCATCAACCTCCTGCGCGAGGGCCTCGACCTGCCCGAGGTGTCTCTTGTCGCCATACTCGACGCCGACAAGGAAGGATTTCTACGCAGTGAGCGGAGCTTGATCCAGACCATCGGCCGGGCGGCCCGCAACGTCTCCGGCCAGGTGCACATGTACGCGGACCGGGTGACCGACTCCATGGCCAAGGCGATCGATGAAACGAACCGCCGCCGCGCCAAGCAGGTGGCCTACAACACGGCCCACGGCATCGACCCGACTCCGCTGCGCAAGAAGATCGCCGACATCACGGACATGTTGGCCCGCGAGGACGCCGACACGGACGCTGTCTTCGCCGGCGCTCCGGCCCGGCGCCGTGGAGCCTCGGTTCTGGCCGCCGATTCTGCCCGCCGCCCTGTGCCCGCCGCCCAATCTGAGTTGGCCGACCTGATTGCCGAACTGACGGGGCGGATGCATGCGGCGGCGGCGGAACTCCAATTCGAGGCAGCCGCCCGGCTGCGCGACGAAGTGGCGGATTTGAAGAAAGAATTCCGAGGCATGGCCGAAGGGATGCGCTGACCTTCTCGGGAGCGCTTGGAGGAACTTCGCGGCTTGCGCCAGAGCCGCCATCAGATGATCGAAGAGATGCACTGGCCTCGTCTAGTGGCCGGCCCGCCGGCAGGGCCCCGTCGCCGCGCTGACAACTCGTGGCGCCGCGCTGCCGCAGGCGGCCCTTCGCGGCGGTGAAACACCAAGCAGGTCAAAAACCGCTGGGCGGCCGTCTGCTGTCCCGTCGGCTCCGGCTGACTGTGGCAGACGGAGCGTTTCGCTTCTTGGCTCAGATCCGGCTCTAGTTCGCCTCGGCTGGCTGTGGCCGAGGGCCAAGGGCGGCTCAGGCCGGGCCGCCCAGATCCACTCCTTCGGCGCCGAGGACGGCGCTGGAGTCGAGGCGGCCGGTCAGCCAGCCCAGCAGGCTTGGGCCGCTGCCGCGGACCTCGACCTGCCGGGTCCCCGTGCCGATGACCGTGTCAAAGCCCTCGTCGCTGAGGAGCCGGATCGACAGGTGGCCGAGGCGGGGGCCGATGCGCAGGGCGTTCCAGGCCAGCAGCCAGTCGACGACTGTCGGCTCGATGGCGGACAAGGACAGGCCGAGCCGGAGGTCGACGTGGTGGAGGACGACTTCGTTAAGGCGGGCGAGGAACAAGGCGACGGCCGACAGCGGGCCGATTGGCGTGCTGAGGCTGAGCGACCAGTCGTCGGCGTCGAAGCGGTCGAACAGTTCGATGAGGTGCGCGGAGGAGGTGTCGAGGGCGGTTTGGAGGTCGAGCGCCGGGCGGCGCGAGCCTGCTTCCAAGTCAGCGGCGGAGATTGCCGGTTGGATAGTCCACGTGATGCTGCGCTGGCCGCGTAGGAGGCGGATGGCGGTGTCTTCGGCCTGGCCGGCGTGCGCCACGAGGTGCGTGGCGACGTGGGCGCGGGCCCACCCGGGCAGGCCGGAAGGGGTCTGCCAATCGCCGTCGGACAAGGCGATGGTGTCGCCGAGGAGGGATTGGGTGGCCGCGATAGAGCGCAGACGCAGACCGGGCACCAGGTCCGGCTGGAACAGGGCGTGGCCAATCACGGACCTAACCGTAGTTGACGGTCCGCCGCGGCGGAAGCACCCGTCTCAGGCGGCGGTCCTAGGCTGCCTTTCGCGGTTTCGCGAAAACTGTCGGCGGCCCGAACTACGATGCTCTTCGTGCGCAATCGACTGATCGTCCGCGGGGCACGTGAACACAACCTCGCCAATGTCTCGCTTGACTTGCCCCGTGACGCGCTCATCGTCTTCACCGGCTTGTCCGGGTCGGGTAAAAGCTCTCTCGCCTTCGACACGATCTTCGCCGAGGGCCAGCGCCGCTATGTCGAGTCTTTGTCGTCTTACGCCAGGATGTTCATCGGCCAGATGGACAAACCAGATGTCGATTTCATCGAGGGCCTCAGCCCGGCTGTCTCAATCGATCAGAAGTCGACCTCCCGCAACCCCCGCTCGACGGTCGGGACGATCACAGAGGTCTACGATTACCTCCGCCTTCTGTTCGCCCGCATCGGCCAGGCCCACTGCCCGGTCTGCGGCCAGCCCATCACCCGCCAGTCTGTCCAACAGATCACCGACCGCCTGCTGGCCTTGCCCGTCGGGACCCGCTTCCAGGTCCTCGCCCCGGTCGTGTCGGGCCGCAAAGGGGAATACAAGGACTTGTTCGCGGAGCTGGCCGGCCAGGGTTACGCCCG
The DNA here is from genome assembly GCA_031268515.1 of Propionibacteriaceae bacterium. Classification (GTDB taxonomy): domain Bacteria; phylum Actinomycetota; class Actinomycetes; order Propionibacteriales; family Propionibacteriaceae; genus WQYJ01. Next base: position 3,805 of record JAIRXC010000053.1, on the reverse strand, counting down.
GGTCCGCGTGGATGGCCAAGCCTGTTCCTTGTCCGCGCCGCCGGCGCTGGACAAACAGAAGAAACACAGCATTGACGTCATTGTGGACCGCCTTCAGGCCAAACCCGAAACCAAGCAGCGGGTGACAGACTCCGTCGAGACGGCCCTAGGCCTGGCCGGTGGGACCGTGGCTGTCGAATTCGTCGACGAGCCGGCCGGCTCGCCTGGCCGGGAGCGCCGCTATTCGCAGAATTGGGCCTGCCCCGAAGGCCACGATGTCCAGCTGGACGAACTCGAGCCTAGGCAGTTTTCGTTCAACGCGCCCTGGGGGGCTTGCCCGGCCTGCACGGGCCTTGGAGTCTCCTTGGAAGTCGACCTCGACCTCATCCTCCCCGACACCTCCCTCAGTCTGGCGGAAAGGGCCGTCGCGGTCTGGACGACCCCGACGACGTGGGGTTATTACAGAACGCTTCTGCAAACCCTCGCCGACACCGAGGGCTTCTCGCTCAACACGCCGTGGCGCGAGCTTGGCGCCAAGGCCAAGCGCCTCATCCTCTACGGCAAGGGCGACGCGATCCAGGTCCGCTATCGCAACCGTTTCGGCCGCGCCCGCTCTTTCGTCGCCAACTGGGAAGGTGTCATCCCCCACATCAAGCGCCGCCATGACGAAGCTGACAGCGACACCATGCGCGAACGCTATGCCGGTTTCATGCGCGAAGTGCCCTGTTCGACTTGCCAAGGCGCCCGCCTCAAGCCGTCCTCTCTGGCGGTCACGGTTGGCAGCCTCAACATCGCGGAGGTGGCCGCCTTGTCCATTGCCGAGGCCCTCGCCTGGGTGGACGAGCTCGTCTTGACGGATCGCCAAACGACAATTGCTCAGCGTGTCCTCAAGGAAATCAAGCAGCGGCTCCGTTTTCTCTGCGACGTCGGCCTCACTTATCTCACTTTGGCCCGTTCCGCCGCTTCCTTGTCGGGCGGCGAGGCTCAGCGCATCCGGCTGGCCACCCAGATCGGCTCCAGCCTCATGGGCGTCCTTTATGTCCTTGACGAGCCTTCGATCGGCCTTCATCAACGAGACAACCACCGCCTCATCGAAACGTTGGTCCGCTTGCGCGACCTTGGCAACACGCTCATTGTTGTGGAGCACGATGAGGACACGATCCGGGCCGCTGACTGGGTTGTGGACATCGGGCCGGGGGCCGGCGAACATGGCGGCCACGTCGTCGTCAGCGGCCCGGTCGCCGAACTCTTGGCCGCCCCCGACTCTTTGACGGGGGCCTACTTGGCGGGCCGCCGCTCCATCCCCCTGCCCGAGCGCCGCCGCGCCGCCAGCGGCCGCGCCGTGACGGTCGTGGGGGCCTCTGAGAACAACCTCCGCGGCATCGACGTGCGTTTCCCCTTGGGGCTGTTCATCGCCGTCACCGGCGTTTCCGGCTCGGGCAAATCCTCTCTCGTCAATTCGATTCTTTACACCGCTTTGGCCAAGCGGATCTACGGCGCCAAGGCCGTGCCCGGCCACCACCGCAAGATCGCCGGGGCCGACCTGGTGGACAAGGTCATCCACGTCGACCAGTCTCCGATCGGCCGGACGCCGCGGTCGAACCCGGCCACCTACACCGGGGTTTTCGACCGTGTCCGTTCTCTCTTCGCGGAGACCCCAGAGGCCAAGGTCCGCGGCTACCTGCCCGGTCGTTTTTCCGTCAACGTCAAGGGCGGCCGCTGTGAGAACTGCGCGGGCGACGGGACGATCAAGATCGAGATGAACTTCCTCCCTGATGTTTACGTCCCCTGTGAGGTCTGCCACGGGGCCCGCTACAACCGGGAGACCCTCGAGGTCCGTTACAAGGGGAAGACCATCGCCGACATACTCGACTTGCCAATCGAGCAGGCGGCCGAATTCTTCGCCCCTTTCCAGGCCATCTCCCGCCATTTGACGACGCTCGTGGACGTCGGCCTCGGCTACGTCCGCCTCGGCCAGCCCGCCACCACCTTGTCGGGGGGTGAGGCCCAGAGGGTCAAGTTGGCCGCCGAATTGCAGAAACGTTCGACCGGACGGACTCTTTACGTCCTCGACGAGCCGACCACCGGACTCCACTTTGAGGACATCCGCAAACTCCTCGCCGTCCTCGGCCGCCTGGTCGACCAAGGCAATACGGTGGTTGTGATAGAGCACAATCTCGACGTCGTCAAAACGGCCGACTGGGTCATCGACTTAGGCCCAGAGGGCGGCTCTGGCGGCGGACTGGTGATCGCCGAGGGGACGCCCGAACAGGTCGCGCAGACTCCCGGTTCGCACACGGGCCGTTTCCTCGCCCCGGTTTTGGCCGGCCACGCCGTCGCCCAAGGCGCCGAGCCGCTGCCGCTGTCTGAAGAGGCTGACCTGTCCGGCGTCTTCGAGCTTCCCGACGCCGCGCTGGCGGCCAAGACGGCCAAAACCGAGCCGGAGACCGTCACGCTCGCGCCGAAGGCTGTAAAAGCCAAAGCCACGCCGAAGGCCGCCAAGGCCAAGACCGAGCCGAAGGCCGCCAAACCGACGTCCAAGGCCGCCGCCAGGGCTGCGGCGGACGCCGCGGCGGCCAAGTCCTCCCGCGCCCCGGCGGTCTGACCGCGGCCATGGCGGATCCCAAGACCTATCGGCCCCGGCCGGGGGAGATCCCGGCCAGCCCTGGCGTTTACCGTTTCAGCGACGCCGCCGGCCGTGTCGTCTACGTCGGCAAGGCGATCTCTTTGCGTTCCCGCCTGGCTTCTTATTTCGCCGACCCGGCCACGTTGCCAAACCGCACCAGGGCCATGGTCTTCAGCGCCGCCAAGGTCGAGTGGACGACTGTCCGCAACGAGGTCGAAGCCCTCCAGCTTGAATACACCTGGATTCAGCAGTTCAGCCCCCGCTTCAACGTCAAATACAGGGATGACAAGTCGTATCCGTGGGTTTGCCTGACCTGGTCCGAGGAATACCCGCGGGTTTTCGTCGGCCGCGGCGGCAAACGGAAAGGGTGGCGTTATTTCGGCCCCTACGGCCAGGCCTGGGCCATCCGCGGCACGGTCGACACCTTGCTCGGCGTCTTCCCGATCCGCAGTTGCTCCGATGGCGTCTTCAGGACCGCTCGCGCGTCGGGCCGGCCTTGCCTCCTCGGCCACATCGGCAAGTGCGCCGCCCCCTGCGTCGGCCGCGTCACGGCGGCGGCCCACCGTGCTGTGGCGGAGGATTTCGGCGCCGTCCTAGGCGGGCGGATAACGGTTTTCCTGCGCCGCTTCGAAGCTGAGATGCAAGAGGCCGCCCAGAGGCTTGAATACGAGCGGGCGGCCACCTTGCGGGACCGCGTGCACGCCCTTTCCTTGGTGGCCGAGCGCAACGCCGTCGTCTTGGCCGATGGCACGGACGCCGATGTCATCGCCCTCGCCGTCGATCCGCTCGAAGTGGCGGTCCAGTTGTTCCGGGTCCGAGACGGCCGCCTCGTGGGGGAGCGCGGTTGGGTGGCCGACCGGGCCGACGACACGGATTTGCCCGGCCTGGTCGAGGCGTTTTGCCTGCAGTTATACGCCGACGGGGCGGCGGGCCTCGACGCGGCCGAGCGCCGTCGCGCCATCCCGGCCGAGGTCCTCGTCCCCGAGTTGCCGCCCAGCGCCGCCGATCTGGCCGAACTGTTGACAGCGGAACGCCAGGGCAAGGTCAGCGTCCGCGTGCCCCGCCGCGGCTCCAAACGTGACCTGTTGGACACGGCTGAGCGCAACGCCGCTGAGGCTCTCGTCCTCCACAAGACCCGCCGTGCCTCCGATCTCACCACTCGCAATCTGGCCTTAGGGGAACTGCAAGAGGCGGTGGGGC
>JAIRXC010000141.1 GCA_031268515.1 Propionibacteriaceae bacterium | reverse complement strand
GCCGACTATTCGTATGCTCCCAGACTCGTCCACGCGCTCAATCGTGAGCGGTTGGCGTATTCCATCATGCGGAGCCTGGCCAGGTGAAGGGCAAACCTGGGGAGCCGGTTTGGCTGGCTCGGTAAGCCCCGGAGAGGCGTTCGGTTCGAAAATGGGTCCCACCAGCGTCCCATAATCAGGGTGCCGTCTTTGCGCGATGACCCTCGCCGCGCGCGCTAATGATCCGCTCGGGTCACAACGACAGACTGACGCGAGGCTAGGGTCAAAGACAATGTCACCGCTCGGAGTTAGCCTGGTTCGATGGAAATAATGGCCGTAACCGTGGACAAATCGAGCGAGTCTAGTGGCACTACGGTAGGTGGCCCCGTGGCTTCCGTCTTCATGGATGGGCGCTCCAGGACAATATGGTGGCCTGCGTCTGGTTGGATCAAGGCCCTCAAGGCGGAGTCCGGGCTCGTCTTCCGTGATCGCCGGGTGCCAGTGTTCCGTGACGACCGCCGGATAATAGCTTAAACTGGAGGCGCCAAGCATGAGCGATAGCATTGACGCGAATATCGCTGGGCCATCTTCTTTGTACGCCTCGTCCGACCAGGTAAAGCCCCAGTTTGATTCCGCTACCTCAGATGCTCCAAACATTGAACCAATGATGATGGAAATCAAAGAATCGGTCGCGGCGGCGGGGTTTCCAACCCATTCGGTGCGGGCCTGGTAGAACCCTGCCGCACGAAAAGCCTCCTGGGCGTCAATCCAGGAGGAGAGAATGTTCGACTCATCCGCGAGCGACACTAAGGGAATGTTAACCATGCGCCGAAAATCCCCAGTGAGAGCCTCACTGATCCATCTCCACGCCTGAACGGTAATGTTTTCGTCACCGTTGCGGTTTGCGGGCCAGATATCTTGCCTGTCACTACCCAACGCCACCTCGCCACAAGCCCCTTCGTTTCCAATCTGCACGGCGTATAAGGATTCACTTGGAACGATCTGAAGCACTTGAGTCGAAACGGCGGTGAGCCAATGCCGAGCTTCCATAACGAATCTCGTGTCAGGACGAAAACTCGGAAGGGGTCGTCCGTGACTCGTCAGGTGGCGTCCCGTCGCGGTGGTGTACGCCTCAAACCCATCCATTACTCTGTCCGGGAGTCCGCCGTACTGAACTTCCGCGTGAATGTATGGTCCCGGCTTGGGTAGTGTCTTCATGCCCAGGTCGTGAGCCAGACCCATGAAACGAACCACATCTCTTTGCGGGTGGGTTCGCCCAGTAAAGTCAAACCCCAATTCGTTGGCGGTTTCGCCTACTTCATGTAGACGCCAGGGAATATACATAGAAACAACATCGATGCCGAGGTCGCACATAGCCACGAGAGCGCCTGGCCAATTCTCGGGATCGGCCCGGTAGTATGGGAATTCTCCGATCAGTATGGGCCTTGATTTACGTCCCGCTCTGGTCACGGTGTCTCCCTAGATGATGTGAGTACCACTTTCATTGCGCCGTAACCATGTTTAGTTCCCGTAGCGGAGAGGAGATCAAAAGCGTCGCTGTGGTCCTCTAGTGGGAAATGGTGCGTTATGAGACGTTCGAGAGGGAGCTTCTCGGCCAGGTTGATCGCTCGAGGGAAGATGCGACCGTTATAATCTCCCGCACCGACGATGGTGAGTCCTCGCTGGAGGATGGCCAATGGAGCGACGTTCGCCGTAGCCTTATCGTTGAAGCCGACTACGACGATTCTGCCTTGGTCCGCGACTATCCCCATGGCGGTTTCTAGTTGGGTACCGACCGTGTCGAAGACGACATTGGCCGACGGCATCGTCGCGGACTCAACGAACATCTGTACCGGCGTGTTGTCAAAGTCCAAGATGTGCTCAGCCAGCTCGCGTCGAGCGAGATCATTATCGAAGAGCGCGACGGTGGCTCCAGCTTTCCGACACAGCATCGCAGTTAGAACTCCCATGGGGCCGGCGCCGATAATCGAGACGTTGTCAGTCGCACGGACATCGCCCGCCTCGAGATTGTTTAGGACGCATGCGAGAGGTTCTATGACGACTGCTCGGTCGGAGCTCATCGTGTCGGGTATCAGATGTACGAACCGGCACGGTAACACCATATAGTCGGCGAACGAACCATCATAGTCGAGTCCGACCTCTGTTCCGCTCTTGTTGACGCAGAAGTTCCATTCTCCCCGCATACATGGGTTGCACTGCCCGCAGTAGAGAGTCGGATTAATCACGACACGGTCACCTTCGGCGACACTGGTCACTTGGGAGCCCATCTCGGCGATGACTCCGACGGCTTCATGACCCATGATCGTGCCTTGGGTCGCGGGGAATTTTCCGATCAAGACGCTTCGATCAGTACCGCAGATGCCAGACTGCACGATACGTATGACAACTTGGTCTGGTCGGCTCAGTCGAGGTTTCGGACGTCTTGTCATCTCGAGACCGTGGCCTGAGGTGATAACGAGGGCTCGCATGGTGGTACTCCCTAGAAGGTCCAGTTGATTGACTTGATTAGGGCGGCGTGGAGTTCAGCGGTGCATGCCGCCACGCACGACTGTTGATTCATCGGTCCCATGTCTTGGAGTTTGGTTTCGTCGAGTGATCCGCCGTACGCGTCGGTTATCACCACACCCGCCAACTGGGCGAGAAAGACAACCGCAGCGATGTCGTAGGGGAAAAGGTGCAGGATCGAACCTCGTCCGGCGCGACGGAAATCAGGCTCTGTCTCCGGGTGGTCACGCAACACTCGGTTACCGACATCAACATATGCGTCCATCTGGCCGGTAATGATCCGCGAGATGGAGAACGTCGAGGAGTTGAAGACGAACACCGCACCGCTGTTCGCCGAGGCGTCGACTAGGTCCCCGTAGGCTTTCGCCATCAGACTCATCGGATGTCCGTTGAGTTCAATAGACCAAAACATGTACGCGATGTCCCGAGCGTCGTTTAGCCTAGGTAGGTCGACCTGATAGCCATCCGCGCGCAAGCCCTGAGCGTCGCCATAAATCGCGCGTCCCGATTCGACTTCAACAAGAACAGCGCACACCACGTCCTTCAAAGCGGCATCCCTGTCGTGGGGGGCGACGGCCACGGATACCATCGCCATCTCCAGACCAGCCGCAGCTGGTCGGGTGCCGTCGATAGGGTCGACAACGAACAGATACTCCGGGTCCGAATGAATCGCCAAGTAGCCGCGGTCCTCTGAATACAGCGCCGCACGGCAGCGTGTCTCGGCTTGGAGAAATCTAACGGCGGCATCTTCAGCGATGTAATCAATGTCGAATTGCGCGTCGCCGCCGGGAGAATCCCCACGAACGTGGCGACGAACCTGTTGGGATCGGTAGTTGAGCACAGCCGAGCGTACGTACCGCGCTAGGTCCAATGCGACGTTGATCATGGCCTCTCCTCCAGTAGCATCGCATCGAGGCGGTCGCACACGTCATCGGCCTCGTCGAGGGTCATTATCAGTGGTGGACGGATTTTCAACACGTTTCCAAACCCGTATCGTGACGTCCGAATTATCAAGCCGTGCGACATCGCCGCAGAGGCCAGGTGGTTAGCCAGCGCGACATCGGCCGCGTTTTCGGGATCACCGATCTCGAAGCCGATCATCAGACCAACTCCTCGGACATCGGTTATCAGCGGATACCGTGAGGCCATGTCCTTAAGGCGGGCGAGAAAATAGTTCCCCACTTTGGTTACGTTTTCGAGGAAGGCCGGTCGCGAGACAATATCGAGTGTCGCACTAGCGGCGGCCAGCGCAAGCACGTTGGACCCATATGTGAATGAGTGATCGTTGGATGGAAGCCCAGAGAGGCGTTCGTTCGTCAAGATCGCGGCGACTTGAGCGCCAGAACCACCCAACCCTTTCGCCGTAGTGATCGCATCTGGTTCGACTCCGAAGTGTTGAGCGGCGAACATCTTGCCGGTTCTTCCGATGCCGGTCTGGATCTCGTCGAAAATCAGAACAATGTCATTTTGATCGCAGAATTCTCGGAGTCTGGTCAGGTATCCAGGCGGTGGCACAATATTCCCGCCGTTGCCGGAGATCGGTTCAAGAATGAGTGCCGCGACCCTGCCAGCGCTGGCGTACTCAATGAAATCCGCTATCCGCTCGACGCATTGCATCGCGCACTGACCCGGCCCATTTTGCGAATAGAAGCACCGCCGACAATACGGATCGGGAACCTTGATTACACCGGCTTGGGGAAACGGAATCGGCCCAGATCTGAAAGCGTTTCCCGACATTGACGCCGTGGCGATGGTCTGCCCAAGATGGCTTCGGAAGAGTGTGACGATCTCTTGTTTTCCGGTTGCGCGCTGCGCCATTTTGATGGCACCCTCGTTGGCTGACGATCCACCAGAGACCTTGGGATGAACCCTGGTGATGTTAGCTGGCGCGGCCGCCGCTAGCCGCTCGACAAATCCTTCAATTACCCCGGTCCTGAACGATGACGTCACGTGAATAAGATTGTCGAGTTGGTCTCGCATGGCTTGAAGGATTACTGGGTGGGAGTACCCAAGGCTCAGATTGAAGGTGCCTGCGGCGCAGTCAATGTACGCGTTGCCGTCTTCGTCGAAAAGGTAGATGCCCTCTCCACGGGTCATCTTCGTGTCGCTGATCGGGTAGTAGAGAGCGGATGCTGGTTGGTCTTGGATTTCACTAGGTGGCGCCTGAGGCATACTGCCACCGTATGCTCTAGAATGATCACATGCAACGATCACAACGGCTCAGAGCGATCACTAAAGCGGTCGCGTCGGGGCAACACACAGTTATCGAGTTGAGCCGGTTGACCGGAGCGTCAGCCATAACCATCCGCAGAGACTTGACGGACTTAGCGGACCTCGGCGCCATCCGTCGTGTTCGAGGAGGTGCGGAGCCGGTGGCACAGCGTGGCTCCTTCTACCCGTTCGCACTGCGTGTTGACGACCATTCAGAGGAAAAGAAGGCGATCGCGGAAGTCGCGGCGTCCTTGATCAAACCTGGAGACAGCGTCGTGCTCGACAATGGCACCACCTCTATCGCCGTTGCTCGTCGGCTGTCTGGAACCGGGGTCACCGCGATGGCGCTATCGCTGCATGTGGCGGCTGCCTTGGCCGTGGAAGGCGGTGATGAGATCTTGGTACCAGGCGGGCCCGTCGACCACGATGATCTCGCCTTCACGAGTGCTGGCGCGGCGGAGGCGGTTCGGACAATGCGCTATGACGTGGCGCTGATCAGCGCGTGCGCAGCCGACCCCGCTACCGGGCTCAGCGTCACACGATGGGGCGACGCCCACGTCAAACAAGCGGCACTCGCCTCCTCGAGCCGAGTTGTGCTGCTGGTCACGGCTGACAAATTCAGCCTCACCGCAGCATACGTGTTCGCCCGGATATCCGACATCGACACCGTCATCACCACCGGTGACGCTCCACTAGATCTCATCAAAGAAATCGAACTCAACGGGCCCGACGTAATCATCACAGACCCCCGCGCGTCCTCGCCGTGCCTGTGATCAACTTATATGCCTGCGATCATTCACATTCTTTAGTCGCGACGTTTGTTAAGGAAGTTAGATGGAGTCGATTCGCCAGAATCACTATGTCCCCCGCTGACAAGGGACCCCCGTCACTCAACTCGAGCTTCGCGTCTGGCCGTGACTTGTGCCGCGACCATTCGCTAATGGCAGGCGCGTTGGTTCAACTCAGCGGACTGTTTCCAACGAGCCCGCTACCAACAAAGACGTCGACCCTCGCTCGCTGGTCGCCCGGCCAGGCGTCGCCGTCACTTCGGTCTTGGTCGCCGACCAGGTTGCCGCGCTGCGCCCGACCAAACGAGGCAGCGGTGGAAGACTATGCGCTCTCCCCGCTGTCCAGGGCGGCCAGCAATTCCGCGAAGGAGCCGTAGGGTGGGGCGGCGGCCCGGCGGCCGGCGATCGCTTCGGCTCCCTTGAGGGCCGTGATTGTGGTCGGGTTCATGGGCTCGGTGCCCGAGTCGGTTCGGGGCGATGCGCCAGGCTGGGGGTTGGCGTCCATGGGACAACACCTACCACCGTCAGTGCGCTAAGCCCAGCGCCCTCCCGCCCAGCCCTCCGGTCGGAGTGACCAGACTCGTCCTGGCAGGCGAGCAGGCCAGGCGACGAGTTGAGGGACCCAAAGCCACAAGGGTTCAACTAGGAACCCTTTGGTGCGCGAGAGAGGAGTTGAACCTCCACGCCCTTGCGGGCACTGGCACCTGAAGCCAGCGCGTCTGCCATTCCGCCACTCGCGCGAGTGATCGCTCAGATCAGCCTGATGACCCTAGCACAGGCCGCTGGGTCCGGCATCCCGCCTACTTCCACAAGGTCATCAGGAACAAGGCGACCGCGATGAGGCCCATGCCGATGGCCATGTTCCAACCGCCCAGAGCGGCGATGAAGGGGATGCTGGCCCCGGCCACGTTCCAGACGACGATCCAGATGACGCCGATGAGGGCCACGGCCACGAACAGCGGCGCGACCCAGCGGCGCTCATTCGGCAGGCCTTGCTGTTGTTTGTCGAGGTGAATCCGCTCGACGTTCTCGTGGCGCTTGAGCTTGCGCTTTTCGTCCGCCGCGGGGCGGGTCCTCGACTCGGGCACTGGATAGACCACCTTTCTGAACCGACCCTAAGCATAAATCAAGCACAGCGGCGAAACCATGCCGGCGCAGACCGCCGTCTGGCAGAGCCGAGACAGCCGGCGCGGCCAGCGGACCAGCGGACCGACTCGCCAACTGCCGCCAGCGGTCCTTATCTCTCCTGCCCCGGGCCCTGAACCCGCAACCCCAATCACCCGACCGGCGATCCCGACGGCATCCTCCTGGCCCGGGCCCTGAGCCCGCAACCGTCACAGGAGCAAAAGCGGCCGTACGCTGTCAGGTTCTTGGCGAACCGCTACCGCGCGACGGGCCGCGGTAGGCGGCAAGGCAGCTGATGGCGCCGGCGTTGACGGCCGTTACCGTGCGGCGGGATGCGGTCAGACGGCGGCGGGTACGACAGCCCGCTTGGTCTGGGCGCTCAAAACGGCGGCGTCGGCTATGGCCAGCGCCTTGACGCCGTCGGCCAAAGAGGGACAGAACTCCGCGCCCGCTTCTACCGCCGCCACGAAGGCGGCCAGCTCCCGTTCGTAGGCCGCCGCGTAACGTTCGAGGAAGAAATCCAGCCAGGGCGAGGCGGCGCCGGTGGCGGCAGCCGTCGAGGACCGCACCGTCGTGGCTGTGATGTTGTCCACACTGAGCAGCCCGGCCGCGCCGAAGGCTTCGAGGCGTTGGTCGTAGCCGGCCACACAGCGGCGCGAGTTGACTATGCTGGCGGCCGCTCCGTCCGCAGCCGTCAAGATGGCAACTCCAGCGTCGTTGTCGCCGGCGGCCGCGATGGCCGGGTCGATGATGTTTTGGCCGAAGGCCTGAACCGACGTGATCTCGCCTAAGAAGAAGCGGGCCAGGTCGAAATCGTGGATCGTCATGTCGCGGAAGAGGCCGCCGGAGCCGGCGACATAGGCCGGCGACGGCGGGGTCGGGTCGCGGGAAACGATGATGAGTTGTTCGAGGCGGCCGATCTCGCCGGCCGCGACGCGGCGGTGGGTTTCCGCGAAGGCAGGGTCGAAACGGCGGTTGAAGCCGATCATCACGCGGCCGCCTGCCCCGACGTCGCGGAGGCAGGCGCGGGCCGCGGCGAAGTCGAGGCCGACCGGTTTCTCGCACAAGACTGCCTTGCCAGCGGCGACGGCTGCCCGGATCAGGTCGATATGAGTAGCCGTGGGCGAGCTGATGACGACGGCGTCGACAGCGGGATCGGCGATGGCGGCCAGCGGGTCGCAACCGGCTTCGGCGCCTGTCGCGGCAGCGAGCCGGCGGGCGGCGTCCTGGACAGGGTCGACCACCCAGGCGAGGTGGACTCGGGGATGGCGGGCGGCGTTGGCCGCGTGGATGGCGCCGATCCGTCCGGCGCCGAGAACGGCAAGAGCAAGCATGAGGCCTCCGCTCGGCAGCACAAGGGCAACAGGCCGTTACGCCATTTATCCTGGCTTTTCGTCCGGACACGGCAGAGCAGGGCCTTTGCGCCCACATCGGAAAGAATTATGGCACGGCTCGCCGCCGGCCGGCCGTCAGCGGACTCGGAGCCTCTTAACGGGCCATGACGGCCGAGGTGAAGTGATAGCGGTCGCCCCGGCACAGATGGTCGCCGACTTCGATGAGGTTCTTCGCGCCGTCGTAGACCGCCCGCCGTACCGTCAGGCAGGCCGCGCCGACGGCCAGACCAAGTAACCTAGATTCTTCTTTGTCGGCGCCGCGGGCGCCGATGACAGCGCGGGCGATCCTAAGGTCGGCCCCGGAAGCCCGCAGCAACCCGTACAGTCCGCCGGCTTCCAGCGCCTGCCGGGTCACGCCTGGCACCGTCACGGGGATCCAATTGCGCAGGAGGGCGAGCGGGCCGGACGCCGTGCCGCGCAACCGGAGCATCTCCACAAGGCGGCCGCCGGAGGCGAACTCCTCGGCCAGCTGCGGCGTGGGAGCGACTTCGCGCAGGACAAGGACCTGGGTGGTCGGCGCGGAACCGCCGGCCAGGAGGTCGTCGTAAAGAGACGTCAACTTGATCGGCCGGATGATGTCGTTACTGACAACTCTCGTGCCGACGCCGCGCCGCCGCACGAGCAACCCTTCAGCGACCAACTCGGCGATAGCGCGGCGCATCGTCGGACGTGACAGGCCGAGACGTTGCGCTAATCCGATTTCATTGTCAAGCCAAGTGCCTACGGGCAATTTTCCGGTCCGGATGAGGGCTTCGAGCTGGGTAGCGACTTGGCAGTAGAGGGGAACCGGCGATGACTTGCCGAGCCGGATCTCGCCCAACGGGTCCACGACGGTCACGAGAAGCCTGCCTTCCGCGGCGCGGCCGCGTCGACGAGTCACTATGTTTGGACATTATGCCTTATTGGTTCACCGCCCGGCGCGAAAGGCGAAACCAGACCAGGGCGGCTCTCTTCAAAACGACGGCGCTTCCGTGACACGGGCGAGCGCGGCGCCCGGGGTTTGAGAGTTCCCCCGCGAAAGCAAGGAGCTTTCGCAGAATCTCCCGCGGCGTCAGCGCGGTAGATTAGCCCCTGCCCAGTTCGCCGCGTCAAAGGAGTGCCCGTGTCAGAACCCGCCTTGCCCGATGCCGCCGCCACCCCCGTCTACCGCGGCCTTCTCGACATCGTCGCCGCCGTCGAGCCGCGAATCGCGGCGGCGACCCGGCAGGAATTGGCCGACCAACGGGCCAGTCTCAAACTGATCGCCTCCGAAAACTATGCGTCTTTGCCAGTCCTCCTCGCCATGGGCACCTGGCTGTCGGACAAATACGCCGAAGGCACTATCGGGCGCCGCTTCTACGCCGGCTGCCGCAACATCGACACGGTCGAAGCCATCGCCGCCGAACACGCCGCCGCCTTGTTCGGGGCCGACCACGCCTACGTCCAACCACACTCCGGCATCGACGCCAACCTTGTCGCGTATTGGGCCATCCTCTCCCACCGCGTCGAATCACCGGCCCTGCGCCGCCTGGGCGCGAAAACCGTCAACGACCTCGACCCGGCCGACTGGGAAGAATTGCGGCGTGAATTCAACCGCCAGCGTGTCATGGGAATGGCCCTCGACGCCGGCGGCCACCTCACCCACGGTTTCCGACACAACATTTCTGGCAAACTGTTCGAGCAACAATCCTACAGCACAGATCCCACGACCGGCCTCCTCGATTACGCCGCCTTGCGGGCCGCCGCCCGCGAATTCAAACCGTTGATCATCGTGGCCGGCTATTCCGCGTATCCCCGCCGCCTCGATTTCGCCAAATTCCGCGAGATCGCCGACGAGGTCGGGGCGACCCTTTTCGTCGACATGGCGCATTTTGCGGGTCTTGTCGCCGGCAAAGTCTTCAGCGGCGCCGAAGACCCGATCCCCCACGCCCACATCGTCGCCTCCACCACTCACAAATCTTTACGCGGCCCGCGCGGCGGCTTCCTCCTCGCTGACAAAGAATATGCGGACGCTGTCGACAAGGGCTGTCCACTGGTTCTGGGCGGCCCGCTCGGGCATGTCATGGCGGCCAAGGCCGTCGCTTTCGCGGAAGCCCGGCAAACTTCCTTCCAGGACTACGCGCGGGCGACCGCCGCCAATGCCCAGACCCTGGCAGACGGTTTGCTGCGCCGCGGCGTCCCCCTCGTGACCGGCGGCACCGACAATCACCTTGTCCTCCTTGACGTCAGCGGTTTCGGCTTGACCGGCCGGCAGGCCGAAGCCGCCCTCCTCGACGCCGGGATCGTGGCCAACCGCAATTCAATCCCCCGTGACCCCAACGGGGCGTGGTACACCTCAGGCATCCGCCTCGGCTCCCCCGCTTTGACATCCCGCGGCTTCGGCCAAGCGGAATTCGAGGAAACAGCCGAACTCATCGCGCAGGTCCTGCGCCACACCACGCCAACGGCAGCCCCCGGCGGCCAGACCAGCAAGGCAGCCTACGAGTTGCCAGACGCGGTGGCGGCGGCGGTCCGCGCCCGCGCGGCCGAACTGCTCGACGGACACCCGTTGTACCCGGGGTTAGAGCTCTGAACGCTCTGCGCCCCGGGCAAATCATTCCCGCGGGATCTCCTTCGCGCCCCGGCCATCACGCGAAGTCCTGAAACCAGCCTAGTCGCACCTTGACTACGGTGAGATATACCAGTTGCCAGCGCCTTGGACCCGGGAGATCCCGGCGGCGGCGGATTGGACGGCGGCGCTGACCAGGTCCAAGCGGATGCTGGAGGTGTGCCCCGAAACGGAGACGGCGCCGACGACTTTTTTACCGGACCCGAAAACGGGGGCGGCGCAACAGCTAGTGCCGACGGCCTGTTCTTGGTGGTCGAAGGCCAGCCCGCTGCGGCGCACCTTGGCCAACTCGGCCCGTAGGCGCTGCTCGTCGGTGATGGAATTAGAGGTCAGGCTGGGCAGGCCGGCGGACAGCACCTGGTCCACCAGTTCGGGCGGCGAGAAGGCGAGAATGGCCTTGCCCACGCCGGTGACCGTGGCGGGCAGGCGTCCCCCGATGCGGGAGCGCAGCCGAGGGGAGGAAGAGGGCCGGATGATGTCGAGGTAGACCACCTCGAAACCGTCCAGCACCGCCAAGTGGGAGGTCTGGCGGGTGGCATTCGACAGATCAGCCAGGAAAGAGGAGGCCGATTCGCGCAGACCTTGCTGATAGAGGGCTAGTTGCCCCAGTTCGAACAGCTTCATGCCAAGACGGAATCGCCCCCCTAGGGTCTGCTCCAGCATCCCCAACCCAGCTAGTTCTCCGGCCAGGCGGTAGGCGGTGGAGCGGGCCAGTCCCGAGCGCCGGGCCAGCTCGGCCGCGGTCAGTTCGCGGTCCCGCGGCCGAAAGGCGGCTAACAACGCAAGCGCGCGCGCGACGCTGCTCGTCTCCGCGGCGCCGCCCCTGGCCATGGCGGGACAGTAACACCACTAGCGGTGCGGCTAGGCCTGTCCCACTGAGTGGGACGGCGGCTTGATTCTTACGGCCTCTCAACTCGTGTCCCGCTGGGTGGGACGCGGTGGCTGTGGATGTTTTCGCCCGGATTTACACTCTGGCCAACAACTTTCGGAAAGGCCGAGGCGATCACGGCGATCAGCCCGGCTCCGGAGCTGGCGAAGACCAAGGAGGTCGGACGATGGTTCGCACACCTGAAGGGGGAAACCTCACCCGCTTGGAAGGGATCGCCGGCGCGCTGTCGGGAGCGTATTCCTCGAAGCAGCCGGTGCGCCCGCCGATCGAGACCGATCCGAGCCTGACGATCGATGACGCCTACGCCATCCAACTCCTCCAGGTGGACGCCTGGCTGGCTGGCGGCGCGGTTGTCAAGGGCTACAAGGTCGGCCTCACCTCCAAAGCCATGCAGAACCAATTGGGCGTGGACCAGCCCGACTTCGGCCACCTCACGGCCGCCATGTTCCACCTCGACCACACGCCGATCGACACAGCGCAATTCCTTCAGCCCAAGGTGGAGCCGGAGATCGCTTTTGTGCTGGGCCGTGAATTGGCGGGCCCGGGCGTGAACGTGGCCGAGGCCATCCGGGCAGTCGACTTCGTGCTGCCGTCCCTCGAACTGATCGATTCCCGGGTGGCGGATTGGAAGATCGGGATCGTGGACACCATCTCCGACAATGCCTCCTCCGGCGGTGTCATCCTCGGCTCGAAGCCCACCCGCTTGGCCGACGTCGATTTGACCAAGGTCGGTTGCAATCTCGTCATCGATTCCCAGATCGTCGCCACCGGCGCCGGGTCGGCTGTGCTCGGCTCGCCCCTCAACGCCTTGGTCTGGCTGGCAAACACCCTCGGCGCCCGCGGCATCTCGTTCAAGCCAGGGGATGTCATCTTGCCGGGTTCCGTCACCGCCGCCCAGGTCGTGCGGGCCGGGTCGGTCGCCCAAGCCAGCTTTGCCAACCTCGGCTCCGTCACAGCAGTTTTCGCCTGAAAGGTCAATTAGCATGTCGAAAGCCATCGCCGCCATCGTCGGCCCTGGGAACATCGGGTCCGACCTGATGTATAAGTTGTTGCGACGCTCCGACGCGATGGAGGCCCGGTACATGATCGGGGTCGATCCGACCTCCGACGGCCTGGCCCGCGCCCGGGGGGTCGGGCTGACTGCCTCGGCCGAAGGCGTCGATTGGCTCCTCCGGCAAGACGAACTGCCCGACATCGTTTTCGAGGCCACCGGGGCCCGCGCCCACCTGGCCAACGCCCCGCGCTACCGAGAACTCGGCATCATGGCGATCGATCTGACGCCGGCGGCCGTCGGGCCCTACTGCGTCCCGGCGGTCAACCTGGAAGCCAATCTCGATCAGATGAACCTCAACATGGTCACCTGCGGCGGCCAAGCCACGGTGCCGATCGTGGCGGCCGTCTCCCGGGTGGTGCCGGTCGACTACGCCGAGATCGTCTCCTCGCTGTCCTCGAAGTCGGCCGGCCCGGGCACCCGCGCCAACATCGACGAGTTCACCGAGACCACCTCTGACGCCCTGGTCAAGGTCGGCGGCGCGACGCGGGGCAAGGCCATCATCATCCTCAACCCGGCGGAGCCGCCGATGATGATGCGCAACACCGTATTTTGCTCGATCCCTGCCGCCGTGCTGGACGACAAGGCCCTTCAGGATCAAGTCAGCGAGTCGATCCACAAGATGGTCGCTTCCATCCAGACCTCGTATGTGCCGGGGTACCAGATGAAGGCCGAACCGCAGTTCGAAGCCCCGAAAGACATTTGGAACGGGATGGCCCGGGTGGCTGTCTTTTTGCAGGTGACCGGCCGAGGCGACTATCTGCCGGAGTACGCCGGGAACCTCGACATCATCACCTCGGCGGCGGCCCAGGTCGGCGACTTGATCGCCCAACGCCGGATCATCCCCGCCAAGGACAGCAAGTAAGGACAAGGACATGACTGACACGAGAGACAAAGCCGGGAACATCATCGGCACCCAGCGAGAAGTGCGTCTGACCGACACCACGCTGCGCGACGGCTCCCACCCGATGCGCCATCGCTTCACCGAGCAGCAGGTCCGCGCTGTCGTACGTGGTCTAGACCAGGCCGGCGTGGAAGTGATCGAGGTCACCCACGGCGACGGCCTGGGCGGCTCATCCTTCAACTACGGCTTCTCGTTGGTGGAATCCTTCAAATTGATCGAAGCGGCGGCCGAAGAGGCCCAGCGGGCCAAGATCGCCTGCCTGCTGCTGCCCGGCCTCGGCACGATCGAGGATCTGAAGACGGCCTACGCGGCCGGGGCCAAGGTGGCCCGGATCGCGACCCACTGCACCGAGGCCGACATCTCGATCCAGCACTTCGGCGCGGCCCGCGAGATCGGCATGGAGACCGTCGGTTTCCTCATGCTGTCCCACCGCATCCCCCCGGCTCAGTTGGCCGAACAGGCTGTCATCATGGCCGACGCCGGCTGCCAGTGCGTCTACGTGGTCGACTCGGCCGGCGCGCTCATCCTGGAGGAGGCCTCCGACCGGGTGAAGGCCTTGGTGGACGCCATCGGCGACCGGGCCCAGGTTGGCTACCACGGCCATCAGAACCTCTCCCTCGGCCTAGCCAACTCCATCCTGGCCCAGCGGGCCGGGGCGCGTCAGATCGACGTCGCCTTGTGCTCCCTCGGCGCCGGAGCCGGGAACACGCCGACCGAGGTCATGGCCGCCGTCTTCGACCGGCTCGGGGTCAAAACCGAAGTCGATGTCTTCCAGCTGCTCGACCTGGCGGAAAACACGGTGCGCCCCTTCATCGACCGCCTGCCCTTCATGGACCAAGGCTCGGTCATGGTCGGCTACGCCGGGGTCTATTCCTCCTTCCTGCTGCACGCCGAACGGGCGGCGGAAAGGTACGGCGTCCCGGCTCACGAGCTGCTCCAAGTGGCCGGTGAGCGGGGCTACGTCGGCGGCCAGGAGGACATGCTCATTGACATCGCCTTGGAGAAGGCGGCCGAACGCACGGGAGAGGCCAAATCATGACCTGGACGGTGGAGTCGGTGGCCGACGAACTGTTGGCCTGCGAAGCGCAACGCCGCGACCGGGAGCCTTTCACCGACGAATGGGCGGACATGTCGCTGGCCCAGGCCTACGCCGTGCAAGACGAGACTCTGGCCCGGCGGCTGCGGCGGGGCGAGACCTTGACCGGGGTCAAGCTGGGTCTGACTTCTCGGGCCAAGCAGGAGCGGATGCACGTCTCTCAGCCCTTCGTGGCCTGGCTGACCGATGACATGATCCTGCCGGCCGGCCTGCCGGTCAGAGCCTCTCGCTTCATCCATCCCCGGGTGGAGCCGGAGATCGTCTTCGTCATGGGCCGCGACCTGGCTGGCCCGGGCATTTCCGCCGCCACGGCGATGGCGGCGGTGGAGTGGATCCTGGCCGGCGCCGAGGTCATCGACTCCCGTTATAGGAATTTCCGCTTCCGCGCCCCCGACGTCATCGCTGACAATGCTTCTTCCGGAGCCTACGTCACGGGCGGCGTGTCGCTGCGCCCGGACCAGATCGATGTGGGCGCCGAAGCGGTGTCGGTGGAGGTGGACGGGCAGATCGTGGACAGCGCGACGGGCGCCGCCATTTTAGGCCACCCCGGGGAAGCTCTGGCTCTGGCCGCCAACCAACTAGCTGAGCGGGGGTTGGCGATCAAAGCGGGCCAGATCGTCCTGACCGGCGGCATCACCGACGCTTACCCGGTCCCGGCTGGCGCGAAGCTGGCCTTCCACTTCGCCCGGCTCGGCGACATCCACATTCTGGGAGGTGAGTGAGCCGATGCCGATGATCGAAGTGACATTGGGCGAAGGGCGCAGCCCGGAACAGTTAAGGGCTCTCATCACCAGTTTGACCACGGCGACGATGGAAGCCATCGGCGCGCCTAAGCAATCCATCCGCGTGATCTTGCGGGAAGTGCCGCGCACCCATTTCGCTGCCGGCAATCAAACTTTAGCAGAAAGAGACAGTTCGTCATGACTGAATTTTTCGGACACTTTGTCAACGGCGAAGAAATCGAATCGGCTGACGGCCAGCGGTTCGAGACCGTCAACCCCTACACCGAGCAGCCCTGGGCCGAGGTGGCCCTCGGCGGCAAGGCCGACACAGACAAGGCCCTGCAGGCGGCCCGGGACGCCTTCGACCACGGGCCGTGGCCCCGGCTGGGGCCGCAGGAGCGCCAGCGGATCTTGCGTAGGTTCTCCGATCTGATGGTGGAACACGCCGCAGATTTGGCCCGTTTGGACACCCTCGACATGGGCAAGCCCACTCCTCAAGCGATCGCCGACGTGGAACGCTCGGCCTGGAACATCCGCTTCTTCGCCGACCACCAGGTGCTTTCCACCGGCGACCAGTACCCGATGGATTCCGGCCACCACGCCTACTCCCTCTACCAACCGGCCGGGGTGGTCGTAGCCATCGCGCCTTGGAACTTCCCGCTGATGATGGAGTCCTGGAAGGTGGCCCCGGCTCTGGCCTGGGGGAACACGGTTGTGCTCAAGCCGAGCGAGTTCACGCCGACCTCGGCCGTCTTATTCGCCAAACTGGCGCTTCAGGCGGGCGTTCCGGCCGGTGTCTTCAATGTGGTGCACGGGGCGGGCGCGACCGGGGCCCTGCTGACCTCTGATCCCCGCATCGACCGCATCACTTTCACCGGCGAGTCTTCGACCGGCAAGGCTATCCAGACCGCCGCCGCCAAGAATCTGCTGCCAGTTTCTTTGGAACTGGGTGGCAAGGGGGCGAACATCGTCTTCGACGACGCCGAGTTGGAGAACGCCACCGACTGGGCTGTCCAGGCGATCTTCCGCAACGCCGGGCAAGTCTGCCTGGCGGGGTCGCGGCTCTTCCTGCAACGCGGTATCTACGACAAGTTCCTGGAGCTTTTCAAGGCCAAGGCCGAGGCTCTCAAGATCGGCGACCCGCAGGCCGAGGGCACGGAGTTCGGGCCGCTCAGCTCGCAGACCCACTACAAGAAGGTGGCGGGCTACGTCTCCACGGTCGAAGCCGAGGGCGGCCGGATTCTGACCGGCGGGATCGGCCAGGGCTTGTTCGTCAAGCCCACCATCATCGTCGATCTGCCGCTGACGGCTTCGCAGTACCGCCAAGAGATCTTCGGGCCGGTCGTGGTGGTCAACCCCTTCGACAGCGAGGAAGAGGTCGTCCGGTTGGCCAACGACACGCCGTACGGCCTGAACGCCATGCTCTTCACGGAGAATCTGTCGCGGGCCCATCGGGTGGCGGCCGATTTGAAAGCCGGCACCGTCTGGGTGAACTGCTTCTTCATCCGTGATCTGCGGGCGCCTTTCGGCGGCATCGGCGCCTCCGGCATCGGCCGGGAGGGCGGCAACTTCTCGCGGGAGTTCTTCACCGAGCCGAAGGCCGTCGTCATGCAGATCAACCGGCGGCCCAGTTGGGAGTGAACAATGACGGGCATCACGTTGGCAGGCACGCAGGTGACATTGGAGTCTCGTGCGGACGAGTCTTTGACGGCCACGCTCTATCGGGCTGGCTATGCCATGCGGATCGCCTGCAAAAGGGGCGGCTGCGGCTTATGCCGCGTGCACGTCGACCAGGGGCAGATCTCTTACAACGCGCATGTTTGCGAGTCGGTCCTGACGCCGGAGGAACGCGAACAAGGGATCACGCTGGCTTGCCGGGCCGTCCCCACGTCGGACGTCACCATATCCGTGCCGGAGGAAGGGAGGCTGCGGTGCGTCGCCCCCGCCTTCACCCGGTACGCGCTGCGCGAACAAAGCGGAGCGGGAAAGGGAGCAGCACAAGCAGGAGGGCGCGACTGGGTGATTGATTAAGGGCGCTGGCAGCCTCAGCGCGGCAGACAGCTTCACGGCAGACAACGTCAGTCAAGGTTCCGTCACCCCTAGTGCCGTGACACCGTCTGGACGCCGAGTTTCCGCACTCCTTCGCGAGTCGTCGAAGGGCGCCGTACGGAAAATCGGCTCGAAATGGCGTTTCCCTAAGTCAGAGGGGAAACGCTGACCGTATCAACCAACAAAGATGTTAGAGGGGTAATTATGGGAGTTCTTAGATTAGGTTACGTGCATGTGCGCGTCACCGACATGGAAGCAGCCAAGCGGCACTACATCAACACGATGGGCTTCTACCCCATGCTGGAAGTGGGCAACAAGCTGTACCTCAAGGGATGGGACGAGTTCGACCACCACTCCATCGTGCTGGAAGAAGGCGGCGTGGGCGTCGCCAAGGTCGGTTTCAAGGTGGCCAAGCCGGACGACATCGACGTGATCGAGAGCAAGTCCCGCACCTTCGGAGTCGAGACCCAGCGCATGACCAAGGGCGACAACCCAGACGTGTCCGATGGCTTGAGGATCACCCTGCCGTCCGGCCACATCGTGGAGGTCTACCACGATCAGACGTATGTCGGCTCGCTGGTCGGCACCGTCAACCCGCAGCTCTTCCCGCGCGAACTGGTCGGCATTGGCGCGCCGCGCATCGACCACGCCCTGCTGGGCTGCGACGACGTGAACACGACGGAGAAGTTCTTCATCGACGTGTTCGATTTCTATCAAGTGGAGAGGCTCATCCCGGACCTCGACCATCAAGATTGCTCACTGGCCACCTGGCTGTCCAGCGGCAACCGCGGCCATGACATCGCTTTGATCCAGGGCGAGAACTACGACAAGAAACTCCACCACCTGGCCTTCCAGTTGGAGGGGTGGTCCGACATTCTCAAGGCTGGTCAGATCATGAGCATCGACGATGTCCCGATCGACATGGGTCCGACCCAACACGGCATCACGCGCGGCAAGACGATCTACTACTTCGATCCGTCCGGCAACCGCAACGAGGTCTTCGCCGATGGCTACGTCGCCCAGCGCGACCGTCCCACCATGCTGTGGACCGCCGACCAGGTGGCCCGGGGCATCAACGCGATCAACCGGACTCTGAACGAAACCTTCACCACCGCCCTCACCTAAACCGCTAGCCAGGCCTCCGCTTCACGAAGAGGCGGCGCAGGGGATCACAGTTCGGGGGAGCCGATCACGGCCCATGGCCATCGTGATCGGCTCCCCCGACGCAGGTCCGCCGAGCCAGTTCCAGTGCGCGGCGGCGCCGAGCCCGCCAGCGGCGGGAAGAGCGGTCCGCAGCCGCCCGGCAGGTGGCTCAGCCGAGCGCATCCAAGAAGATTTAAGGACAAATCATGTCGTATAGCTCACGGGTGGAAACTCTGAACGCCGCCGGAGCCCAGGCCTGCCTCGCCCAAGCCGCCGCCGCGGCGGACCGGCTGGGTCTGAGCGTGTGCGTCGCGGTGGTCGACCAGGCCGGGCAACTGCTCGCCTTCTGCCGCATGGACGGCGCTCCCACCTTGTCGATCCAACTGGCCCAAGACAAGGCCTACACGGTGACGGCCTTCGGCCTGCCTACGGCCCAGTGGTACCCAATGATCGCCGACGAGCCGGCTCTGCTGCACGGGATCGTCAAGGCGGACCGCCTGATGATCTTCGGCGGCGGGGCGCCGGTCAAAGCAGGCGGCCAGATCATCGGCGCGGTCGGAGTCTCCGGCGGCACCTCCGACCAGGACGGGCAGATCGCCGCCGCTGGCGCGGCCGCCGCCTCTGATTAGACCCTCGGGCCAGCCGATCATTGTTTGAGCAAGCTCGCCCGCTCCTGTGGCGTGGGCGAGCTTGCTCCTAACCAAAGCGGAAGCCGGCATAGCCCCCGGCCCATGTGGCGTGGGCGGGCTCTGGCTTCGATGGTCCGGCCGCCGAAGCGGAAAGCGGCCGCAGCCGTCGCCCGCCCTACCTACGTCTCAGCGGCGCCGGGCCGGTCGATTCTCGTTCGACCAGGGTGGTCTCGAAGAAGATGGCCGCGGCGGGGTCGTAATCGCCGCCCAACGCGTCGAGGAGGAAACGGGCCGCGCGGGCGCCTTGGCCGTAGGAGGGCTGGGCGATCGTCGTCAAACCCATGAGGCCGCCGAGGTTGTGGCCGTCGACGCCGATGACCGAGATGTCACGGCCAATGACAAGGCCGCGGCCGCGGACGGCTTGGATGGCGCCCATCGCCATCTCGTCCGAAGCGACGAACAAGGCCGTCAGGTCTCGGCGGCGGTCCAGCAGCGCGGCGGCGGCCCGGCCGCCTGATTCGGCCGTGAAATCGCCGGCTTCGTCCAAGTCGTCACCGTGTTCTAGGCCCGCGTCGGCGAGTGTGCGACGCCAGCCGGCGCGGCGCCGGGCGGTCGGCGAATATGGGGTGTCGTCGCGTTTGGCCCCGCCGATATGGCCGATGACACGGTGCCCGAGGCCGATGAGGTGTCGCGTCGCCTGGTCGGCGGCGGCGTCGTCGTCAATGCCGACATGGGCGAAACCGGGTTGGCGTACGGAAACGAAAACGACGGGCAAGCCGAGCGAGCGCAGCCCTTCGACCTCGTCGGGGCCCAAAAACATGGAGACGATGACCGCGTCGACCCGCCGGCGCAGGACGGCCGGATCAAAGCGGGCCCGCGGCTGGCGGGTGTCGGGGATGGAATAAAGCAAGGCGTCGAAGTCGGCGGCCCGCAAAGCGTGTTCGGCCCCTTCGAAGGCGGTGGCGAAGAACCAGCGCGAGATGGCCGGCGCGACAAGCCCGACCGTACGGGTCCGGCCGCTGGCCAAAGCGGCGGCGCTGGGCGAGGGGACATAGCCGAGGCGGCTGGCCGTCCGCCGGACCAGTTCTCGGGTTTCCGGCGTGACATGCGGCAAACCGCGGAGGGCGCGCGAAACGGTGGCCGTGGAAACGCCAGCCGCGCGCGCGACATCGTCGATGCTCGTCGCCACACCCGCCATTCTGCCTTAGCCTTCTTAAGCCATGTAACCGCTTCCAGGAGATCACGCCTACGCGGCCGCCCGTATTCTCGCTCCAACGCCTTCCGCCGTGGCGGTTCGCTCCGGCTTCCGAGCGAGAAACCCAAACCGTCTGCCGGCTGTCCGGCCGCCGGCTGACACGAGCCGAAGACGGCGGCTTTCACCGGCTGCGCCGCCGCCAACCCGTCCTGACCACAGCCCCAACCCGTCCTGACCGCGGCCCCAACTTGCCCCTACCGCAGCCCTAATCCGTCCAGCCGTGGTCCGGTCCGCCGAGCCGGACTGCGGCTGGGTAAACTTCGGCAACAGCCATACCAAACAGGAGGCGTGTCATGGCCGAACCGGGCACGGCTTCCCGACTTTTTAAGCGGCCGCGTCAGCTTGACTTGGCCCAAGCGGCCCAGAAGGCGTCAGACCGCACCCCCTTCGACCGCTGGTCGGCCTGCCATCCCTGGGCCGTCCAGGCGTTGGCCGTCGCCGCCGCCGCTTTCGCCCTCTACCTCGGCTCCGGCGGTCTTTTCACCCTCCGTATGCCATTGTGGCAACTTCTCCTCAGCGTTGGCGGCTTTGCCGCCGTGGCCGTCGTCCACATCCTCTGGCAACGCCTCCGTCCACAAGAATTCTTTTTGGCAGCGGCGACTTACGCCCTCATCTGGAGCGTCGCCTTACAACCCCACGTCCCCGCTCTGGCCTGGGGAGAGTGGGCCTATTTCTGGATGGCCCTCCATCACGTCGCCCAGCGCGTCGGCGCCGTCACCGCCTGGGTCGGCCTCGTCACCGCCCAAGCCGTCAACTGCGCTATCTTGGTTTGGGGCGGCGTCCGCAAACCTGAAGCGCTGCTTGCGTTCATCTCTTTCAACTTGGCGGCCGGCGCGGTCGCCATCTTCTTAGGCCAGCGCCGCCGGACCGTCCATGAGCTGATCGAACGCAACCGCCTCCTGCTGCTCCAACGGGACGAGCGGGCCCAACTGGCGGTGGCCGCCGAACGCAACCGGATCGCCCGCGAAATGCACGACATCGTCTCCCACTCGCTCACCGTCATGGTGTCCTTGTCGGACGGGGCGGGCCGGATCCTCAAACAGGACCCGGAAGCCGCCGCGGCCGCCTTGGCGCAGGTCTCGAAAACTGGCCGGCGAGCCGTCGCCGACATGCGCCGGACCTTGGCTTTCCTACGCTCCGAAGCGGACCTGGAGCCGCTGCCGAGCCTGGCCGACTTGGGCGACCTGATCGCCGTCTACCAACACTCTGGTTTGCCTGTGACGGTCCAGTTGACGACCGCGTTGCCGGACGACACGGCGCTCGGCTTGACCATCTACCGGATCGTCCAAGAAGCCCTCACGAACGTCCTCCGGCACGCCCCCACGACCCCTCAAGCAACGGTCCGGATCGGACAGTCCGAAAGCGGGACCATCGACGTCGTAGTCGAAAACGCCCCGGCGGCTCTGCCCGGCCCGGCGTTGACCGAAGGCGCCGGGCACGGCCTCGTCGGCATGAACCAGCGGACGGCGGTCTGGGACGGCGCTTTGGAAGCCGGGCCGACCGCGGACGGCGGCTGGCGTGTCCAGGCGCGCCTGTGCGTCGACCCCGAAGAGGACGAATGAAGCGCCAGCCGCCGGCCGGCCGCTTGGGCTCAGCCCGAAAGGACAAGACGACCATGACAACCGCCTCGGCGAACACTCCGGCCAGTCCGGCGGCGGCTCCTGCCGCCCCGATCCGCGTCCTCATCGTCGACGACCAGGCCCTCATGCGGCTGGGCTTCGCCATGACCCTCAAAGCCGAGCCGGACATCGAAGTCGTCGGCGAGGCGGCCGACGGGGCCGAAGCCGTCGCCCAAGCCGCCGCCCTCCAGCCCGATGTCGTGCTCATGGACGTTAGGATGCCCGGCCTCGACGGCATCGAGGCGACGCGGCGGATCGTCGCGGCCTCGTCCGGCACGCGGGTCATCGTGTTGACAACGTTCGACTTGGACGAGTACGCCATCGGGGCTCTCAAAGCCGGAGCCAGCGGCTTCCTCCTCAAAGACATCCGGCCAGACGACCTGACCGCCGCCATCCGCTCGGTCGCCAGCGGCGACGCGACGATCTCCCCCCGCGTCACCCGCCGTATGCTCGACCTCTTCGCCGACTATCTGCCGTCGGCCGCCCAGCCGCCGGCCGAAAACCCCGCCAGCGGCCGCCTGGACACTTTGACGCCGCGCGAGAAAGAAGTTTTCGACGGCATCGTGTCAGGGAAGACCAACTCCGAGATCGCCAATACATTGTCCGTATCGGAAACAACTGTTAAAACCCACGTGGGGAACATCTTGACGAAATTGGAACTCCGCGACCGTATCCATGTGGTCGTCTGGGCCTACGAGACTGGCCTGGTCAAACCGTGATGACAAGTCAAATACCGTAAGCCTGACAGCCGTCTGGCGCCCGCCGTCCGAGGCCGCCAGCCACTTTTTAAACTGTTTGCCAAGTAGATAAGTTTGGCAAACAGGTAAGGGGGTGACGCGGCAGGCCGGACATTGGCGGCGCCGCCTCTTGCGCCAAGCCAGCCCCTCGCACTGGGCAAACTATCCTAGTTCCTAGTGCCGCCGGCGGGGTTGATTGCCGGCCGTTGGCGGTTGGCCGTCAAAAGGGCGGTGGCGCGGCGCGGCGCAACCCTGTCTGAGTCACGACCGGAGCGCTTTGGCCGCCGACATGGGTGAGACGCGTCCCCGTGGCGTCGAGCGTGAACTGGCTGGCGTAGGAGCGGTGGGCCGCCAGGAGGCGGTCGCGGTCCGGGCCCGCGTCGTACCACTCCACGTCCGGCCGCCCGTCATCGTCTTGCCGCCCGTCGTCCCCCCTCGGGCTTCCGCCTTGCTCCGCCTTGCCACAACACGGCCTTGTGCGGGATTCGCAGCCGCTCCCATGGCCCCCTTGGGCTTCCGCCTTGCCGCCGACTTGGCCAAGCCGGCTGCCGCCCTGCCCCGCCGAGCGGCCGGGCTGCCTGATCGGGCGCCCGTCTGGCCCCGTCGCCCCGCCTTGCCCCATCCTGTCTCTGCCGTCCCCGTCCGTCACCTCCGCGCCGTCGGACTGGCCCGCCGCGTCACGGCTCTCCCTGCCCCGCTCCAAGGGCTGCTCGGCGATCCTGGCGACCAGCTCGAAACAGGGCAAACCGAGGGCGGCGGCGGCGTGGACGGCGGCCTCGTGGCAGCAGACGTGGTCGGGGTGGCCGTAGCCGCCGGCGCTGTCGTAGGTGACGAGGGCGTCGGCCCGCCAATGCCGAGCCGTCGCGACGATGTCGGCGGCGACCTCGGCCAAGGGGGCGCGCGTCAAGGCGTCATCCGGCGCGTCTGGCGCTGGCCCGGCCTGGCCGTCGGCGAGCCAGGCCATGCCGGAGTCGGCGTAAGAGCGGCTGGGCCGGCCGGGCAGCCGGTTGGGCGCCTGGCCCAGGAAACCCGCGTCGCCGGCCCCGAGGGCGGCGAGGGCGCGGGTCCGCTCGGTCAGGCGGTAGGCGGAAAGGCCGCTTCGGCCAAGGCAGGCGGCAGCCTGGGGGACGACCTCGCCCCGTTCGCCCCGGGTCGCGGTCACGACGAGCGGTTCGGCGCCCTGGCGGCGCAGGGCCAAGATGGCAGCGCCGCTCGACAAGGTTTCGTCGTCGGGGTGGGCGTGGATGAAAAGGTAGCGCGGCGGGCGGGCAGAGCGAGTGTCGGCGCTTTCGGACGACGGCGCCGGACGTATGGGGAATGTTTTTGCCTCTTCCTCCCCCGGCTCGGTGACGGCGCCGCCGCGGCCGTCAAGGTTTCGGCCGCTGAGCCGATCGCTTTGCCTGAAGTCCCCGGGAAACGCCGCGGCAAAGCGATTATGTTTCGTGAAATCTCTCAGCAGCTCCCCGTACAACCGGGTCAGGTTCGACGCCATGGCCTCCCACGTGAAGCGGCGGGCGTGGACGCGGGCGACAACGCCCATACGGGCCAAAAGGCGCGGCTGGGTCAGCAGCTTCATCATGGCGACGGCCCAATCCTCGGGGTGGCGCGAATCCATGAGTTGGCCGGACTCGCCGTGCACGACCGCTTCGCGCAGACCGCCGGCGGCGGCGGCGATGACCGGGGTGCCGGCGGCGGCGGCTTCCAAGGCGATGAGGCCGAAGGTCTCAGAGTGGCTGGGGACCAGGCAAACGGTCGCCGCCTGAAGGAGGCGGGCCAGCTCGGCGCGGCTCTGGGAGCCGACGAAGTGAACGTAGCCGTCCAGGCCCAGCTCGGCGATCAGACGGTGGAGGTGGGCGGTGTAGTCGGCGAAATCAATGCTGGCCGCGCCGGCTAGGACGAGGTCGGGGCGGATCGGCTCGGGGATGTGGGCGAGCGCGGCGATGGCGAGGTCGGGGCCCTTGAGAGGCTGGAGGCGGCCGGCGAAGAGGGCGCAGCCGTGGCCGTGCGGGGCTAGACGGGCCGCTGCCGCCGTATCGGCTTCGCCGGCGGCGGCCGGCCGGAAGAGGCCGCCGTCGACGCCGGGCGGGACGATGGCGACGTGGGCGGGGTCGGCGCCGCAGCGTTCGATGACGGTCCGGGCTTCGGCCGCGGAGATCGCCACGACCAGGTCGGATTCGCGGGCCAGGAGGGCTTCGCCGGGCACCCTGGGCGGCGATTCGGGCGGCTCCCCTTCGCTCAGGGCGGAACCGGGCAGGGCGGCGACAGAGTGGTAGCTCTGGACGTGCGGCATCCCCCAGGCCCGAGCCACGGGCAAGGCCGCCACCCCGGACATCCAATGGTGCGAGTGGACCAGGTCGTAGGGAGTCCCGCCCGCGGGCGAAGCCTCGGCGGCGAGGTTGTCGGCCAGGGCTGAGAAGGCTTCGGTGAAGTCAGGTATGTAGGCGTCGATGGCCGACTTGGCGAAGGCCTTAGGCGGCCCGGCGTCGAGGTGGCGCAAAGTGACGCCGGGGCTGATCACGGCGGCGGCGGGCTGAGCCGGGTCGCAGCGGCGGGTCACGATGTCGATCCGGTGGCCGAGGGCGGCGAGGGCGCGGGCGGCCTGGGCCACGACCACGTTCATGCCGCCGGCGTCGCCGGACCCGGGCGAATCAGCGGGGGAAGTGTGTAGGCAGACCAGCGCGATGCGCAACGTGTCAGGCACTTTTGCAAGGCTAGTGGATGGAAGCCGCTCCGTCCCCTAGCGCCTGGAAACCGCCGGCCCAAGCTGTGACTGTCTGACCATGCCGTCAAGATGGTCTTGTGCCTGTTGACCCGCTCGACCGTTTCTCGCCGGCTGCCGCCGCGTGGTTCCGGGGGTCTTTTGGAGCGCCTACGGCCGCCCAGGCGGCGGCTTGGCGGGCCATCGCGACCGGCGGCCACACGCTCGTCATCGCGCCGACCGGTTCGGGCAAGACCTTGGCCGCCTTCTTGTGGGGCATCGACCGCCTCTTGGCCGAGGCCGCGCCCGGGACAGCGGACGGCCGGACGGCGGCCGTCAACGGCACGCTGGACGGCTGGCCGGCCGAGGCTGCCTGCAAGACGGCGGGCGGCAAGACGACAGCGGCGCCGTTGAGACGCTGCCGCCTCCTTTACATCTCGCCCCTCAAGGCCTTGGCCGCCGACATCGAACGCAACCTGCGGGAACCCCTGGCGGGCATACGGGCGGCCGCCGCGGCGGCCGGGCAGACGGCGGCCCCGGTCAGCGTGGCGATCCGCTCAGGTGACACGCCGGCCGCCGAGCGGCGGCGCTTCGCCCGTTTCGGGGCGGACATCCTCATCACGACGCCCGAGTCTCTTTATCTCCTTTTGACGTCGGCCGCCCGGTCGGCGCTGGAAGGCGTCGAGACGGTCATCGTGGATGAGATCCACTCTCTGGCGGGGACGAAACGGGGGGCGCATCTGGCTGTCAGCTTGGAGCGCCTCGACGCCCGGCTGGCCCGGCCGGCCCAGCGGATCGGCCTGTCCGCGACGGTCCGGCCGCCGGCGGCGGTGGGGGAATATCTGGCGGCCGGCCGGACGGTCGCGATCATCGCCCCGCCGACTGCCAAAGCCTGGGATCTGTCCGTCCAAGTCCCTGTGCCCGACCTGGGCGACCTCCAGCACGCCCCCGCGTCCACCGGGACAACTCCTTCTGCCGACTTAGCTCCGGCCGCCGGCACGGAAGCCACGCCAGCGGCTCCCCGCGCCTCAATTTGGCCTCACGTCACAGAACGCCTCGTCGACCTCATCGCCAGCCGCCGCTCGACCATCGTTTTCGTCAACTCGCGCCAGGTGGCCGAGCGGCTGTCCAGCCGTGTCAACGAGGTCTGGGAAAGCCGAGCTCTGGCGGCGGCTGAAACCAATCAGCCAGACGGAGGGCGGGAAGGACTGGGATCAGAGCCAAACGGCGAGCGGGAAGAACCCAGGCCAGCCGGCGGGCGGGAAGGGCCGGCGCCAACCGGCTCCAGGCCAACCCCGCCGATGGCTCAGCCTTGGCCTACAGCGGTCTCGCCGGCCGGAAACCCAGTCGCCGGCGATCCCCCGGCGGTCCGCCGGCAACGCCTGCCCGCCAACTACATCGGTTTTGACTCCGTGGCCGCCGGCGCCGCTCCTGTCGCCCGGGCCCACCACGGTTCGATGTCGCACGAGCAACGCCACGACATCGAAGAGGACCTCAAGGCGGGCCGGTTGAAGGCGGTCGTGGCGACCAGTTCGCTCGAACTCGGCATCGACATGGGCGCGGTCGACCTCGTCGTCCAGGTCGAAGCCCCCGGCTCGGTGGCCTCCGGCCTCCAGCGGATCGGACGGGCCGGCCACCAGGTGGGGGCGGTCTCAGAGGGAGTCTTCTTCCCCAAATACCTAGGCGACCTTCTCGCCATGACCGTCGTCGTGGAGCAAATGCGGGCGGGCCAGATCGAAGTGACAACCCCGCTGCGCAACCCGCTCGACGTCTTGGCCCAACAGATCGTCGCCATGGCCGCCATGGATTCGTGGACGGCCGACGAGCTTGAGGTTGTGCTGCGCCGCGCCGCCCCCTTCGCCCAACTCAGCCACGCCGCCTACGAAGCGGTCCTCGACCTCCTGTCCGGCCGCTACCCTTCCGAGGCTTTCGCCGAACTGCGGCCCCGCCTCGACTGGGACCGGGCGACCGGCCGGTTGACCGGCCGCCGTGGCGCTCAGCGGCTCGCCGTGACATCGGGCGGGACGATCCCCGACCGCGGCCTCTACGGCGTTTTCCTGGCCGACGGCCCCGCCGTCGGCCGCCGGGTGGGGGAATTGGACGAGGAGATGGTCTTCGAGTCTCGGGTCGGAGACACGATCACCTTGGGTTCGAGTTCCTGGCTCATCACGGCCATCACGAATGACCAGGTCCTCGTCGCCCCCGCCCCCGGCGCGCCCGGCCGCCTGCCTTTCTGGAAGGGCGACGGCCTCGGCCGTCGGGCTGAGTTGGGTCAAGCCATCGGCGCCTTTGTCCGCGAACTCCAAGCCGTCGACGACAAAGCCGCCCGCGACCGCCTGGGCCGGCTCGGCCTCGACACCTGGGCCGCCGACAGTTTGTTGGGCTATCTGACTGACCAGCGGGCCGCCGCCGGGGTCGTCCCCGACGACCGGACCATCGTCGTGGAGAGCTTCCGGGACGAGTTGGGGGATTGGCGGATCGTCGTCTGCTGCCCCTACGGCGGCCGCGTCAACACCCCGTGGTCCCTCCTCATCGCCGCGTCGCTGCGCCAGGCCTACGGCGCCGACGGCCTCGACATCCAGGCCATGGCGACCGATGACGGCATCGTCTTCCGGCTGCCTGACACGGCCTCCGGCTGGGACAGCGACGCCCCGGCCGTCTGGGCCCGTGACGGCTTGACCAGCCACCTCGTGACAGACCCCGGCCGGGTCGAGGACCTTGTGCGTGAACAATTAGCCAACTCTTCCCACTTCGCCGTCCGTTTCCGCGAAGCCGCCGCGCGGGCGCTGCTGTTGCCCCGCCGCCAGCCCGGCCGCCGCCAGCCGCTTTGGCAGTTGCGCAACCGCTCGGCGCAGCTCTTGTCGGTCGCCAGCCAGTATCCCGAGTTCCCGATCATGCTCGAAGCCAGCCGCGAGTGCCTGCGCGACGACTTCGAGCTGGACGCCCTGGCCGACCTCATGGCCAAGATCGCCCGCCGCGAGATCCGCATCGAAGAGGTCGCCACGGCCCAGCCCAGTCCTTTCGCCCGGACCGTCTTGTTCAACTATGTCGGTTTGTTCATGTACGAATCTGACACTCCGCTGGCCGAATTGCGGGCCGCCGCTTTGACCGTCGATCCGACGCTCTTGGCCGAGTTGTTAGGCGGCGGCGCCGGACTCGACCCGGCCGACCTCCTCGATCCAGCCGTCCTCACCCGGCTGGAAGCCGAGCTTCAGCGCCTGGTTCCGTCGCGGCAAGCCCGGACCTCTGAAGACGTCCACGACCTCATCCGCCGCCTAGGCCCCTTGAGCGCCGCCGACCTGGCGGCTAGGACACTACCTGAGCAAGCCGATCAGACAGCGATCTGGCTGGCCGGCTTGGCGGCAGCCGGCCAGATTGCCACGCTGCCAGCGGCTGCACCGGGCCGGACGGGGGAAAGCCGCCTGGCGCCGGCCGCGGACCGCTGGGTCGCCGCCGTTGACGCCGGTTGGATCGCGGCCGGGCTCGGCCTGCCTCAACCTGGCGGCCCCGCCGCCAGCCGAGCAGCGGACCCGGACGAGTCTTTGGACCGCCTCCTCTTCCGCTACGCCCGCAGCCACGCTCCCTTCACCGCCGACGAGTGCGCCCGCTGGCTGGCTCTGCCCGCCGCAGCGCTGCGGGAGCGGCTGCGCCGCCTGGCGGCAACCGGCCGTCTGGCCGCCGGCAATCTCCGGCCGGCCGGTTGGGCGCCGCCGCGCGCCGACGCTGCCGACAACCTCCTAAGCGGCGCTGACAAAGCCGCCGACGAGTGCGGCGGCGCTGAGTCCGGCTTGGGTCTGACGCCGCCGCCGTTCGCGGCTGAAACAAGTAATGCTTCCTCTGGCGCTGAGTCCGGCCCCCAGTCCGCCGTCTTCGGGCCAGCGGTCCTCGACGTCTACTGCGACCCCGACATCCTCGCCTTGCTCCGCCGCCGCTCGCTGGCCAAGCTGCGGTCCGAGACTGAGCCGGCGCCCCAAATCGCCTACGCTCGTTTCCTGCCCGCGTGGCACGGCGTCGGCGCCGGGCGGGGGATCGGCGCTTTGAGCCGCGCCATCGAACAACTCGCCGGCGCGCCGATCCCAGCTAGTTCTCTGGAGAGTTTCGTCTTGCCGGCCCGAGTGGCCGATTACGAGCCGGGTTTCCTCGACGAGCTGTTAGCCGCCGGCGCGGTCGTCTGGTGCGGCCGGGGCGAAACAGCCGGCGGCGACGGTTGGGTCAGTTTGATCCCCGCCGACCTCCTGGAAGCCTTCCCCGCCGCCGCCGGAAAGATAGATTTTCTGAAATCCGCCGCCGACGACGCGGTCTCCGCCCAAGTCCGCGACAGCGCCTCTGCCTTGTCGGCCGAAGGCGTCGATTGGCTCCTCCGGCAAGATCGCGACAACCGCAGCGGCGTCAGCGCCTCTGCTTTGGGTTCTGCCCAACCACCTGGACCCAACCTTGGCGTGGGCGCTGCCGCGGGGGCCGAGGCGGCGTTCGCGGACGGCTCCGGAGCGGGCCGGGGCGCCGGAGAACTCGACCAGGCGTTGCTCAGCCTCCTGGCGGCCGGCGGAGCTTTCCGACTTCCTGAGTTGGCGGCCTTGGCCGCCGCCCGTTTGGGGCGGGCGGTGACGACAGCCGAGACGGCCGAGGCCTGTTGGCGGCTGGCCTGGGCCGGCCTTCTCAGCACTGACACCTTCGCCCCGCTGCGCCACCGCCTAGGCCAGGTCAGCCGGACCGTCCGCAGCCGCCGGCCGCCGCCGCGCCCGACCAGCCATCGCCCCCGCCTCGCCTATCGCCGGGCCGCCGCCGCTTGGAGCGCCGCCCCGGACAGCGGCGGCCGCTGGTTCCTGGTGCCCGGGCAAATCACCCCGCTCGGGCAAATCCCCCTGCCCGGGCAAATCTCCCCGCCTGGCCAGATCACCCTGCACGGCCAGATCACCCCGCCTGGACAACCTCTCCTTGCCCCTGACGCGCCGTCCGGCCCGCCGTCCAACCGCCAAGCCGCCCCGCCGCCGGCCGCCGGCCCCGGCGCCTCCCAGCCCAGCCTTCTCACCCCTTCGACGGCCCTGCCCTCAAATGGTGGTTTCCCTGCCGCCGGAGCGGCGGTTTCCGCCGGCCGGCCGGCGGCCGCGACGCAACCTGACCGCCCGGCGCCACGGCCGCCGGAAAGCGCAGCCGTCCAAGCCGAGCG
This sequence comes from Propionibacteriaceae bacterium, assembly GCA_031268515.1. Taxonomy (GTDB): domain Bacteria; phylum Actinomycetota; class Actinomycetes; order Propionibacteriales; family Propionibacteriaceae; genus WQYJ01. The sequence goes on along the minus strand of JAIRXC010000141.1, from coordinate 7,594 downwards.
GGCGATAGCGCGGGCCGAGGTCCTCCTCGACCGCTACGGCGTCCTCAGTCGCGGCGCCGTCCAGGCCGAAGACTGCCCCGGCGGCTTCGCCGCCCGTTACCGCCGTCTCAGCGTGGCCGAGGAACAGGGCCGGGTCCGGCGTGGCTATTTCGTGGACCGCCTAGGCGGCAGCCAGTTCGCGACGGCGGGAGCGATCGACCGCCTGCGGGCCGCCGCCACGCCGCCGGCCGAACCGGCCGCCATCGTCTTGGCGGCGGCGGACCCAGCTAATCCTTACGGCGCCGCGCTGCCCTGGCCGCCCCGCCCCGGCGACAACCGCGACGATGCCCCTGCGGCAACCAACCCCGCGGAAGCCGGCGCCACGGCAACCCGCGCAGAGGAAACCAACCCCGCGAAGGCCAACCCGACGGAAACCGGCGCCACGGCAACCAATCCGGCGGCAGCCGGCCCGGCGGCCCGCGGCCACCGCCCCTCCCGCAAAGCGGGGGCCCTCGTCGTCCTCGTCGACGGCGCCTTGGCCGCGTTTGTCGAACGCGGCGGCCGCACGGTCATGGCCTGGCCGGTCGAACCAGAAAGCCTGGCCGCCGCCGCTTCAGCCTTGGCCGATGTCGTCCACGCCGGCCGCCTGGACTCGTTGACCGTCGAATCGGTCAACGGCCGGCCGGTCCTCTCCCCCGGCCGCGCGGCCGAACAAAGCGGCTTCGCGGCTGCCCTCCAACAAGCTGGTTTCATTCTCGGCCCGCACGGCCTGCGCCTGCGGCGCTGAGCGCCGCCCGCTAAACGAACCTGCCCCAGCTTGGCGGGCATTAGGAAACTTATCAGCATCCGCAGAACGCAGGTCGGTGTTCACAAAACTCGGGGGAACCAGCGGCGGCCAAGCCGCGTTATCGCCCCGCCGGCTCCAACCCGGCCGGCTTAGGACGCTCCTGCAAGCGGCCGCCGGGACGTGCCGGCCGACGGCGGGGGCGGCGTTCACGGAGCCGCGGCGGCCGAGCCGTGTCGGACGGTCACGCTATTGTGTCTGCTGATCGACTGCCGAACCGTTGGAAGGTTTCGATGATGCCGTTTGAATCCGCCCCCCAAACCGTCTTCCCGTTGTTCGGCCAGGGCCGCCATCTGCTGTCTGTCTCACAATTCGACCTGCCAACCATGCGCCGCCTGTTCGACTTGGCCGACACGGTCACGCCGATCGCGCGGCGCCAGGCCGTCTGCACGGTCCTCGACGGGGCGATGCTCGGCAGTTTGTTCTTCGAGCCGAGCACACGGACGCGGCTGTCCTTCGAGTCGGCTTTCCTGCGCCTCGGCGGCGAGGTCACGACGACGACCGGGTTCACGTTTTCCTCGATGGCCAAGGGCGAGTCGATCCACGACACGGCGCGGGTCGTCTCCGGTTACTCCGACGTCCTCGTCGTCCGCCATCCCGAAGCCGGCTCCGTCGCCCAGTTCGCGGCCGCCTCGACCGTGCCCGTCGTCAACGCCGGCGACGGGGCCGGCGAGCATCCGAGCCAGGCCCTCCTCGACGTCTACACCCTGGAAAAGGAGCTGGGCCGGCGCGGCCGCCCGGTCGACGGTTGCCACATCGCCATCTTGGGCGACCTCAAATACGGCCGCACCGTCCATTCGCTCCTCAAACTCATGGCCCTGCACGAGGACATTGTTTTCACCTTGTTCTCGCCGCCCAGCTTGGAGCTGCCGCCGGAAATCGACGCCTACGTCCGTCAGCGCGGCCACCGCGTCCTCGTCCAGCCCAGCGCCGTCGCGGCGGTGGCGGGCGCGGACGCCGTCTACGCCACCCGCGTCCAGCGCGAGCGGTTGACCGGCGAGGTCACCCAGGCCGCCGGCGGCGACCTCCTCAACCGCGCGATCCTGGCCGAGGCGGACAACCTCGACGCCATCCTCATGCACCCGCTGCCCCGCGACTCGCGCCCCGACAGCTTCGACCTTTCACCCGACGTGGACGATCTGCCCGGCCTCGCCATCTTCGACCAAACCGACAACGGCTTGATCGTCCGCATGGCGATCTTCCTGACCGTCCTCGGCGTCGACGCGGAAGCGGTCCGACTGACAACAAAGCAACGCCCATGGAAGGCGTCTCTCCAACCCTGAGCCCGCCACGCCCTTGGCTTGGGGAAAGCGATCCTCTGGCTCGGAACGCCGCCCTTCAACCAGGCCCGCCTCTGGCCGTTCAGCAAGGAGCGTGGATTGAGGCGCGGTCTGGCAGCGGCCGTGCCTGCGACGGCGCCCAGACCCGGCCTTTCAGATCTCGCCGGCCTCTTCAGCCACGGCTGCGTTGCCAACTGCCACATCTGGCAATGCCACGTTGCCAACTGCCCCTTCGCCTACGGACCCAGGACCGGCGCCCTCGCCGACAGGCGGAGGACCAGCTTGGCGGCCTTCCTCGCGGCCAAGGGGGCCGCCCGCGCCGACGGGCGTAGGGCCGGTTTTTCCGGTCAATGATTCCGTGCCCTGGCTGAAGCGGGCCGTGCCGATCCGGCGGCTGAGCCCGGCGAAAACGGCTGCCAAGGCCAGGTAGAGGACCGCGCAACCTAGGAAGGCCGCCCGGGAGCGGCCGTCGTCGGGCAGTAGGAGGGCGGCGATGACACCGGCGATGACCATGGGGGTGTTGAAAGCGATGTCGTAGAGGACGAGGACGCGGCCCTTGAATTCGTCGGCCACGTGGGCTTGAATCAGCGTGTCGCAATTCATCTTGACGCACTGAGCCCACAAGCCGATCAGGAAAGAGGCGACGACGAGGGCCGGCGGGATGAAAAAGGACCCCGGGGCGGCCTGGAACAGCGCCGACAAGGCGAGAGCGGCGACAACTGTGACGCGCAAACCGAAGCGGCGGGCCAAGACCGGGTTGACGGCCGACGCCAAGACGAACCCGGCCCCCGTCGCGAGGGCCCACAAAGCAAGATCGCCGATGGCTCCGGGGATGTCGTCGCGGGCGTGGAAATAGTTCCGGAAGAGCAAGATCACGGCGACGGAAATGAACCCGAAGACGGTCCGCTGGGCCGCCACGAGCAGCAGTCCGAGCAAAGCTGGCTTACGTTGGCCGAGGTGGCGGGCGGCGGCGGCCAGGTCGCGGAAAGTCTCGTTCAGGCGGTGGACTTCGATCCGTCCGGGGCCGAGGCTGCGGGGCGCGAAACCTCGCATGACGGCGGCCGAGAAGAGAAAACAACCGGCGCCGAGGCTGAAGATGCAGGCGTCGGCGACGACGGGCGACCAGGCGGCGCCGACGGTCAAACGGATGGCCGCCGCCACGGCCGCGCCGATCATGACGCCGAGCGGCCCGACCAGCGGCAGCGCCGTGTTGGCCGCCAGAAATTCATCTTTGTCAATGGTGTGAGGCAGCCCCGACAAAAGCGTGGCGACCTGGAAGCGTTCCAGGCTCAAGACGACGAGGGCCGTGACCATGATCGGAGCGAGGAACAAGGCCGACCGGCCCGAAGCCAAGACGAAGGCGGCGAGGGCAACGGACAAGGCCATGCGTATGACGTCGGCTGTCATGACCGTCCGGCGCCGGTCCCAGCGGTCGATGACGACGGAGACGAAGGGCCCGAGCACAGAAAATGGCAGCATCATGATCGCCAACACCCCGGCGATGGCCCAGGCGTCGGGCTGGCGTTCGGGCGAGAAAAGCGCGAAGGACGCGACGCCGACCTGGACGATCCCGTCCCCGGTCTGCGACAGCAGTTTGACGGAAAGCAGGCGTCGGAAACGGCGCTGGCGCCACACCTCCTGCAACCCCGCAGCCACAGACATCTTGTCTCACCTTCTCTCAACTCCGAACAAGTCAGCCGATCGAACGTTTTCAGGGGGCGGCAAGCGTTCTTCCGAGGGACTGGGGGTGAAAGGGAGCGGCAAGCGTTCTTCCGAGGGACTGGGGGCGAAGGGGAGCGGCTTGCTTCCTCGTCAAGCTGAAGAAATCCTGCCCCGAGGGGCTGAGGGCGAAGCGGCTGGCTTCCCCGCCGGGCTTCGGTCTGCTCAGCGCGAACTCGTCTCTTAGCAGTGCTAGTTGCCAAGGCCGATAACTCATGGAGGTTAGGCTACCTGTCCTGGGCGAACCCCGCCGGCCGACGGCGGCGATGCCGAGGCCAGACTCAGGCGGCCAGGGCCGGGACGTGGAGGCGGGTCTCGGCGCAGACATCGGCCAATAGGACCTTGTGAGAGCGGAGGCGGCGGACGGTGTCGGCGCAGCGCCAGCGGACCGCCTCGGCGCTCAGACGATGGCGGGCGGCGGCGCTGGCGCTGGTCAAGCCGTCGGCGTAGACGCTCGCGACGACATCGAGGTTCGCCGGCGGCGCGAGGCCGAGACGGCAGGCGGCCTCCAAAACCGCGTGGGCCCCGAGCGGTTCGGGTGGAGCGGGCGGCGGCAGGGGCGCCAGAGCGCGGTCTTCGGCCAAGACGTCTTTGCGGGCGTCGAGGACGAGATTGGCGGCGATACGGCGGGGTCGGCGGGCCAGAGGATAGACGGCGAGACGCAGCCAAAGGGCCGCGACCAAGTTGTCCACGCTGAGTCGTCCGTCCGACCGTGCTGACAATATGATTTTGCCAAGGAAAGCCTGGACGACGACTCGGCCCGCTCCGTCGTGGCCGGCTTGGCACGCGGCGACGAGTTCGGAAAGGACGGCGTCAGGGTCTTGTGGGATGGCGTCGAGAATCTCGCCTAGGCTCGCGCCCCAGACGCTCGGCCAGGCCGGCGTCTGGCGGCGGAGGACCTCCCATTCGGCGTTGAGACGGGCGATGACAGGGGAAGCCGAGGCGGCGGCACGGCGGCCGGCGGGGACGGTTGGGGTTGGAGTTGGGGTTGGGGCGGGGATTGCGGCGGCGGTTAGGGCAGAAGCTGGAGCGGAAGCTGGGCACATGGGGGCTCTCCTCTTTGGCTGACGTCCCCCACGAAGATCTGGCCGTAGGCGGCGGTCCAAATGCCGGGCTCTCCTCGTGCGGGTGTCACCCACCGTTGCGCCGCCATGTCGACGACGGCGTCACCCCGGCGGCCGCGGTGTTGTCCGGCCTCCCGGCTGTGTTGACAACGCGCTGTCACACAGCGCGTCCGACGCCCCTCGCCCATCGGCGCCACCGCGACGTCAAAGGCCCGTCTGAGGAGCCAATTGAGGACCGTCCTTCTGGCCAGCGCCCCGCGACATCAAAGACGCGCCAAGGCTTTTCCGGCGCCGCCCCCGAGGCGTAGACAGCGCCCCGCGACATCAAAGACGCGTCCCTTCGCAAGCCCTAAGCCAAACAGCCAAAGCCTTTCCCCGCACTTGGACAGTCCCCGGACATGCTCAGACGAACCTGGGAGCGCGCTCAAGCAGGCACGGGCTAGGCACCCAGAACCGAGGCCAGCTTGCCCCTTGTCCCTCAGCCAAACTGCTTCCCCGCGTCCCGGATGAGCTCTAGAACGTGGTCAAGCAGACCTCGGGGCGCGCTCCAAGCACGACTGGTTGCAAGGACCGGAGCCGGCTTGCCCCTATACCCCCTGCCAAAGCCATTTCCCCGTGCCCCAGACAAACCTCCGGACATGCTCAGGCGGACCTGAGAGCGCGCTCAAGCTGGCCCAGTGTCAGGCGGCTATGAATCGGCAGAGCGGTCGGCGGCGTTCGGAGAGCCCAGGCTGACGCCGGCTCAGGCCGGCGCGTAGGCCTCGTCGGCTTCGCCCTCGTCCGCGGCCGTCTCGGCGCTTTCGATGTCGTAGGGCAGAGAGGCCCAGACGCGGAAGCCGCCGTCCTCGGACGGACCGGTCTCCAGCAACCCCGCTACAGCCTCAACCCGCTCGGCCATGGTGTCGAGACCCTGGCCGCCGCCGCCCGGGGACTGGAAATCGGTCGGCTCGTTCGAGATGGAGACCTCGACGTCGTCGTCGCCCCAATCCACGTAGACCTGCGCCCCGGCGTCGGGGCCGGCGTGCTGAAGGACATTCGTGAGGGCTTCTTGGACGATGCGGTAGATCGTGAGGCCGAGGACGTCGTCCAGCGGTCTGGGCGGTTCGCCGTTGGAGTTGAAGCCGGCTCCGGCGCCGGCCGCCAGCGCTGGCACGTCATCCCACGTGGGCGTCGGCAGGTGCGCGACCGCCTCTTCGATCTGGCCGGCCTTGAGGACGTCTACGATCCGGCGCAACTCCGCCATCGCGTCCTGGCAAGTCGCGACGATGGCGTCAAGAGCCTGTCCGGCGTCGTCGGGGTTGTCGCCCACGAGCGTTTTGGCGTCTTCCGCCTGATTGGCGACGAGCGCGAGAGCGTGGGCGACGCCGTCGTGGACCTCGCCGGCGAGGGCCGTCCGGATGGCGAGATCAGCCTCATGCTGCTCGTCGGAATAGCCCTGGCCGTCGTAGGCGTCGCCGGGAGCGTAGTCCTGGCTGGAAGCCTGCAGTTGGGCCTCGGCGTGGGCTTGCCCGTCGGCGTAACCGGCGGCGTACGCCTCCTCTTCCGTGTACGCGGCGGCGTAAGCCTCCTCGGTTTCCTGCCCGTCGAAGGCCGGGCTGTCGTAAGCCTCGCCTTCGTATGCCACAATGGCAGTTTCTTCTTCGGCGGAGCCTGGCTCGTCGGCCGACGCGGCCGATGCGGCCGAACCGAGAGCGTCTTCCCCGGACCAGCGGCTCGCCATCAGGTCCGCCAGATCGACCTCGACCTCGTCGTCGGCCTCATCCGGGCTTAAAACGGCTTCGGGCAACAGCGCCAAAGCTTGTTGGCGTGACTGGGCGAGGTCAAAGCCGCGGCGGCCGACCGAATAGGTCGCCGCGACGAGGCCGACGAAGCTGACGGCCCCGACCACAGAGACGGTGCGGAGGGCGTCGGCAGGGGTGTAGGCGGAATACCACCGGACGATGGCGGCGATCCCACCCAACCCGTAGAGCACGATGACCCACCAAGAGTGGCGGCGGCTGTAGCGGGCGACGGCGTGGACGGCGGCGAGCGCGACGACAAGCGTCGTGAAAGGCAAAGGCACGAACACGACGTGGAGCGCAGCCAACACCGCCGCGAGGAGAGCGAAGACGACCGGCCGATGGCGCCGGAGGATCACGGACAGGCAGAGGCCGAGACCGGCCAAAGCGGCGGCCAACAGAGCCCCCGCGGAGATGTCAGGGCCGTAGTAGACGAGGATGACAAGATACGGCGCCAAGACCAGCGTGACGCCGAGGACAGCGAGCGAGGCGTCGAACAGCCAATCGTCGCGGTCGGCGCCGTCAACGATAGGACGGCCGAGGGAATTCATCCGACCAGCCTAGAGCACCGCGCGCGGGGGAAGCAGCGGGGAGCTTCTCGTCTGGACGGCGGTGTTCTAGTCTGGACCGTGCCGCTGTCGGACACAGCCGCAGCGGCGTAGGACAAACGAAAAGGCAGCGTGACCAAAATGAAGAAGTTCTTCCTCCTCCTGCTGGCCGGCATCGGAGCGGCCTTAGTCTGCAAGATCGTCTCTGACCAGCGGGCCAAGGCGGCGCTCTGGTCAGAGATCACCGACCGCGTCCCCAGCGAGTAGGCAGCGGCGCCGAACCCGTCAGCCGCCCGGTTTGGGCCTGTCCCGCCGGGCGGCGTTGTGGTGGGCGCTCGGAAAGCGGGCGCCTGGGGGCTGTAGCGCAGTTGGTAGCGCATCT
>JAIRXC010000139.1 GCA_031268515.1 Propionibacteriaceae bacterium | reverse complement strand
TGCCGCCCGACTAGGGTGAAGCGGTGGCTTCTCTGACCGGTTTCGGCGTCATCGGCATCGTCATCGGCGTCGGCTGGCTGCTGGCCAAGGCCGGCGTCTTGGCCCTCGAACAGCGCCGGCTGATGTCAAACTTAGCTTTCACCGTCGCCTCACCGGCCCTCCTCTGCTCGCTGATGGCGACCGCCGACCTGGGACGGGTTTTCGCCCGCAGCGCCCTCGCCTCCTACGGGGCCATCGTCTTGACAGCCGTGGCCGCCGCCGTGGTCGCCCGCTGCCTGTTCCACCGCCGCCTGGCGGAAGGAACCCTCAGCACGCTCCTGGCCGCCTACTCCAATGCTGGCAATCTTGGCTTGCCAGTTGCGGCTTACGCCCTCGGCGACATCACTTGGATCGTGCCGATCTTGGTCCTCCAGGTGGCTGTCTTGCAGCCGGTCGCGCTGGCTCTGCTGGACGCCGCGACGGCGGCTGAGCGTGGCCGGCCGGCTTCCGGTTGGCGGCTGGCCAGCCTGCCTTTCCGCAACCCCTTGACAGTCGGCGTCTTGGTCGGGTTGGCCCTCAACGTGGCTGATGTCACCTTGCCGCCGGTCCTCGGCCAGCCTCTGTCCATGGTCGGGGACGCCGCCGTCCCCCTCATGCTGATCGCCTTCGGCGTCTCCTTGTGCCTGGACCCCAAACCGGCCGGCGGCGCCGAGGCCGTCGAGAGTTGGGTTGTCATCGCCTTGAAGGTCCTCATCCAGCCGTCCGCCGCTTTCGCTTTGGCCAGTTTCCTGGGCTTGGGGACCGAGGCCCGCCACGCTGTCACGGTCATCGCCTGCCTGCCGCCGGCTCAGAACATTTTTGTCTTCGCCAGCCGTTACGGCGTCCGTTTGACGTTCGCCCGTGACACTATTTTCCGCGCCACGGCGGTGTCGGCGGCCGTCCTCCTCCTCGTCGCGACCGTGCTAGTTTGACCAGGCATGAGCGCCTATGAGGGCTTTGACCTCGACCGCAGCACTGAGCACGCTTGGCAAGGTTTCCAAGACCGCCTGGCCGAGGTGCTGTCCATGATGGACGCAACCGAACCGCTGACCTTGTCGAGCGCGGACGGCGGCGGTCCCGCCGGCGCCTACATCAAGTTCGTCGCCCCGGACCGCGACCGCCTTCTGGCCCTCGTCCCGCCCGGCCCCCCTCAAACTCCCGCCTCTGACCGGCCTTCGTCTCCCGTCGCCGCCTCTTCGGTTCCCGCCGCCGGGCCGCCGGCGCCAACCGGCCAGCCGGCGGCTTCTGGCTCCAGTCCTGATCCTGGCCTCGGTCCTGATCCTGGCCAGCCGATGGTTTCTTCCGATCCTGGCCAGCCGGTTCAACTGGCGCCGGCCAGCCAGGATCCGGCGCCCGGCCAAGCTCCGGCGGACTGCCAGGGGCTAGCCGACGACCGGTTGGCCCTGTTGGCAACGTTGGGTTGGCACGCGCCGGCTCCCAGCGACGACTCCGAGACAGCCAGCCATTATTGGGCCCGTGGCAGTCAGGCCCGCTCCGAGGCCCTGGCCGCCTTGGCCGTCCGGACGCTGCGTGGCGTCTTCGGAGTCCACCACCCGGTCTTCTTGGCCTCGGACGAGCTGGCTGAAATCCTCCAGGGAGCGCCGGTCGAGGGCGGTTACGGCGAGCTTGTGGCCGCTCCCCAGACCGGCCATGAGGACCTCCTCGCCATCATGCCGTCGAACGCCCCTCACCTGTCGGGGCTCGTTGACGCCGTTTTGCGGGCCGTGCCCGGCATCACGCCCATCCGCGACGCCGACGGCGACCTCGCCATCCGCGTCGGTTCCGCCATGGTCTTCGTCCGAGTGCCCAAGGACGCCTACGAGGTCCTCGTCTTCGCCCCCGTCGTCCACGACGTCGACGGGCGTTCGCGGGCCATGGAGATCCTCAACGACATCAACTCCCATGCCCGCTGGGTCCGCTTCGCCCTCATCCGGGACCGCGTCTTCGTCACCATGTCGATCTTGGCCCGCCCCTTCGTCCCGGCCCACCTGCGTCAGGCCATCGCGGAGGTTTGCAAGGTGGCCGACGGCGTCGACGACCTTTTGGCCCAATCCCTGCACGGCCGGACCACCTTCGCCGAAGAGGGCTGAGCGGCTTGACGCCGCGCCGACCTGGCCAGGCAGCTTCCAAGACGGCGGGCGACTGGTGGCAAACTTGGGGTTGAGGCGGACGCTCCGACGCGGCGGCGTCCCCCAAGTCAAGGAGGTATTCCGATGACCGAAACGTCCGAACAATCAGTTAGGCCACGCGTCCTTGTCGGTGTGGACGGCTCCGAAGACGGCCTGCGGGCCACGAGCCACGGCGCCGGACGGGCTCTTAGGAAAGGCGACGACCTTTGGATCGTCCACGCCCTCGACGACGGTGTCGTGGCCGGCGGCTGGGGTGTCATCTACGATCCCACAACCCTTGAGGAAGCCGGCCGGGCCACCATCGCCCAAGCTGTCGAGACGGCTGTCGCCCGCGGTCTTCCCCGCGAGCGCATCCACACGGACATCCTCGTCGGCCACCCGGCCGTCATCTTAGAAGAACTCAGCCAGTCGGCCGATGTCGTCGTCGTCGGCCGCCGCGCCGCCACCGGTTTGGAGCGGATGTTCGTGGGCTCGACCAGCACTTCGCTGGCCGCCACGGCGGCTTGCCCCTTGATCGTCATCTCATCGGCTTCCAACCCTGGTCCGACGACGACCCGGCGCCGGATTGCCGTCGCGGTCGGCAGCGGCCGGACCGAGAAGACCTTGCGTTGGGCTTGCGAGGAGGCCGTCTCCCGCAAGGCCCGGCTGGATGTCGTCCATGTCATCCAACCCCAAGCCTCCACAGCTCTCGCCCTCGTCTCCCCGCCGAGCCAGCTGGAGGCGACCTGGCAATCCCGGATGCAAGGGGGCTTGGAAAGGCGGGTTACGCCGCTGCGCAAGGAATTCCCCGGCCTCGTCATCGAAGTCCACGCAATCATCGGCAACCCCCTTGACCAGTTGATCGCTTGGACGGCGAAAGTCGATCTGCTCGTCCTCAGCGTCCGGCCTCGTCCGATTCTCGGCGTCGCCGTCGGCGGCCCGATCCGCGGCGCTTTGGCCCACGCCATGAGCCCGGTCGCGCTCGTCCGCTGATCCGACTCGTCCGCTGATTCAAATAGCCGTCGCCGGGAACGGCCGGCGGCTAGGAGAGTGCCCGGCCGGCAGGACTTAGCCGGGTCAGGCTCGTCCGTCGGACTTCCTCCGGCCTGTCGCGGCCTTGCCGAAGGCAACGGCGCCACAGCCCGGCGGCCGCCGCGGGCCGTGACATGATGGCCCCATGGCGTGGCGCGAGGTGGCTCCCGATTAC
>JAIRXC010000128.1 GCA_031268515.1 Propionibacteriaceae bacterium | reverse complement strand
CCAGATGCTCAGACGGCGCAGCGAGCCGGCAGGCAGCACGGTCAGGAGGCGTTTCCCGTCGGCCGCGGGCGGCCAGATGCTCAGACGGCGCAGCGAGCCGGTAGACAGCTCCGGCGGCGGTCAGTTGGCTGCCTCCGCCGCGCAGACGGCGCAGTATGGCCAGATCTCCTCCGTCAGCGGGGCGGCTCTCTAAGAGAGTGAGCGGCGGTTTTGCGGTTCTTTGAAACAGGTTCCGGCGCAGGCGATTTCCTACGTCGAAAGCCGCCTCGCGTTCGTTCGAGGCAAGAATCTGGCGCATTCGCCAGACGAAGCGTCGAAGCTCATCGGCTTGCGCTTATTTGAAGCGATGATCGGGTTTGACAGCCGGGCAGATCCACACCCCTATCCGTCTTGCGCTCGCCCTAGGCAAGAATATGCCGCTTCGCCGTTCCGGCTGCTCCTGGACGGGTCGTGCCGGCAAGCCTTCGGCCGGCGGTTAAAAACAGTTGCGATTGACAAGTTTGGTGTGACGGCAATGTAAGGGCTGTAAAAGCGTGCCGCGCGTCCACAGGATTCCTCCAGCCGGCTGACTTATCCACACGAGTCTAGCCAGCCGGCAGGACGGCCTTTGTTTTCCGCATGGTCACAGCGGGTCCGAAAAGGGCTCCGACGCAACCATCAAACGGGAAGGAACCATCCCATGAAGAACCTCATCGTCAAGGCCCGGCCGGCTTTCGCCGCCTCACGCTTGGGCCGCTTCTGCAAGGCCTTGCGGAGCAGGGGCGACGCCGGCATGACCACCGCCGAGTACGCCATCGGCATCCTCGTCATCATCGCCTTCGGCGGTGTCATGTTCAAGATCATCACCGACGGCTCTTTCCGCAGCCTGGTGTTCAAGCTGATCGAATTTTTCTTCACGAACATCATGAAAGTCATCTGAGTCGGCGGAAAGGGAAAACGCCGGCGCGGACGGCCTCGGCGCAGACGTGGTCAAAGTCACATTGGCGCGGCGTGTTTGCCGACCCTGGTTGACTGCTTCGACCGTCGCCGCCCTTGTCGGACATCTCTCCTGTGTTTCGCAGGGCGCTGTCAAAGAGACAGTGTTTTGCGCCGGAAATCCGCAGCGAAGACCCCTGGCAAGACGCCTCGCGTCAACGCCTCCGGCTGGGTCCGTCTGCCGTTGCGGATTTCCGGCGCAGGGCACTGGACGCCGTCAACACCGACAGTGTCCTGCGGGAACCGGCTGGGCCGGCCGAGCCCGAACGGCGTCTCGCCGCGCTTGTGTGTCAGGCGGCAGACCCGTGAGGCGTTGGCCGGCCCGGCTGTCTCAAATCGGCAGCGGCCGCACATGCCTAGAAAAGAGAGAGTCATGAACGCCAGTTCAGCAAATGGCAACACGAGGAAGGCCCGACAGCGGTCCAGGCGTGGGACGGAGGGGTTCGTCACCGCCGAAATCGCCTTCGGCCTGCTCGGCCTCGCAGCGGCCGCGTATGTCCTCGTGGGCCTGTTCGCCGTCGTCATCATGAAAATCCGCTGCGTCGACGCGGTCGCCGAGATGGCGCGCCAGGCCGCTCGGGGAGACACGGCGGCGGTTGCCCTCGTCCGGGACGGCTTGCCCGCCGCGGCGACGGCGACAAGCCGCGAGGACGGTGACACGGTGCGCGTCCACCTTGACGTGCCCATGTCGCCTTGGGGCAGTTGGCTCGGGGCGATCACCGTCTCGGCGGACGCCGAAACTCTGCGTGAGAGGACCCGCTGATGAAAATATGCCGCTGTCGGCGCGCCAAATCCGCTTGCCTGTTCTCCGGTGAGCGGGGAGCAGGTTTGATCATGACCGCCTGGGTCATCTGCGGCATCGCTTTCATCGCTTTGATTGGCCTTGCCGCAGGGGGTTATGTCATCACTGGACACCGGGCTCGCGCCGCCGCTGACATGGCGGCCCTGGCCGGCGCTCAAGCTGCTCTGCGGACGGGGGCGTCGGAGGACGAGGCTTGCGCCGTCGCCGCCCAAATCGCTCTCGAACAAGGCGGCCGGGCCGACGATTGCCAGATGGCTGCCTACAACGGCCTGGCCGCTCTTAGCGTCACCGTGTCCGTCTCCGTGCCTTGGGCCGTTGTGGGCCTGCCTTCAGAGCTCCAGGCCGTTGCCGCCGCTGGGAATGTCGATGAGTGACGCCGCGGCTGAAGACAGCAGGTGGCGAGTCCGGGGCGGCCTTCAAGCCCCCCGGCCGCTGCCGCGCCTGTGGGGCCGATGAGCGCTGCCGAGGACAGCGGCAGTTGGCAAACTCTAGGCGGCGGTTGGGAGCGCCCGCGTAGCCGTGGGGCGTCTAAGGCGGCTAAGCCAAGTTCTAGCCCCGATGTTCCAAGCGCCTGCGTAAGCACGTGGACCTCGTCATCCCGGTCGTGTGAGTGCCCGCGGGCCCTGGGCGTTTGAGGGCCAAAGCGACGGCGCAGACGAAACGGACCGAGTGCCCGCGTACCCATGGTGGTTTGCTTCTGCGCCCAAATCCGGCGGCTTCGACTCACAAGCCCCCGCGCCGCTGATGCCGCCGGCGGCAGAGTCCGACTGCCGTATCCTGCGGCCCATGGCGATCTTGAGTCCGGCGGCGACAGCCGATCTGCGCGGCGCGTTCGAGGCGGCCGATTACCGCATCGACCCGGCCATGGCCGCTATCGGCGCGGCGGGGCGGGCCGCCCTGGCCCGCAACCACACCGTCGCGGCTGAGCGGGCCCTGGGAGAACGGGACGACGCTCTGGCCACTTTGACACGCCTGTTCGTCCTACAGCTGACCCAGCCCAAAGCGGCGGTCGAAGCCGCTCTCCCGGCCGCAGCGCTCTTGGAAGCGGGCCTGCTGGCCGAGGCCGAGGGTGGACTGCGGGCGACCGTGGACATCCGCCCCTACGGCGGCGACGACGGGTCCGCCGGCTGGATCGCCTCCGACCACGCGGCGACCCTCAACACGGCCCGCGGCCGGCCTCGGCCCGACCACGTCCTCGGCCTTTCCCCCGCCTCGGTCAGCCTCGCCCAGCTGACGCCCCGCCGCCCGGTCGGCCGGGCTTTGGACCTTGGGACCGGCTGTGGTGTCCAAAGCCTCCATCTGGCCCGACACGCCCGGCAGGTCATCGCCACCGACGTCAACCCGCGGGCCCTCGACTTGGCTGGCTTGACTTTCGGCCTCAGCGGCGTTGACGTCGACCTGCGCCGCGGTTCCCTCTACAGCCCTGTCGCCACCGGCCGTTTCGACCTCATCGCCACGAATCCGCCTTTCGTCATCGCGCCGCCGGGGCCGCGCCGTCTCGCCTATCGTGAAAGCTCCGACTCCGGCGACGGCCTCATGCGCCGCGTCGTCACCGGCGCCGCCGCCCACCTCGAAGAAGGCGGTGTCCTCGCCGTCCTCGGCAACTGGGCGCACGAAACAAGCTGCCCCTGGGAGGAACGCCTAGCCGGCTGGATCGCAGCGGGCTGCGACGCCCTCGTCGTGCAGCGCGAACTGCTCGACCCTTATGAATACGCCGAAATCTGGCTGGCCGACGCCGGCTTGGCGGGCACGCCCTCCTACCGCCGCCGCTACGACCGTTGGCTCGCCTACTTCGACGCCCTCGGCTACACCGGGGTCGGCCTCGGTTGGATACTCGTCCAGCGCTCCGGCAGCGCCCAGCCGTCGATCCGCTGCCTCGACTGGCCCTACGCCGTCCAGCAGCCCGCCGCCGGCGACCTCATGGCCCAATTCGACGCTGTCGGCCCCAGCCGTTGGCCGGACGGCCGTTTCCTGGCGGCCTGTTGGAGGTTGGCCGCCGACGCCTACGAGGAGTCCGTCCGGCCGCCTGGCGCCGCCGACCCAGCCTCGCTGACGTTGCGCCGCCGCCGCGGCCTGCCGACAGCCGTACCCGTCGACGGCGCCCTCGCCGGCGTCCTCGGGGCCTGCGACGGCGATCTTCCCCTACAGGCGATCCTGGACGCGGTCGCGTCGCTGACCGGTGAAGACCCGGCCGCCTTGACCGGCAGGCTCTTACCTGTTCTTCGAGAACTCGTCGCGACGGCCTGGCTGACGCCTGACACCACGGTGGCCAGCCGGTGAGAAGGCCGTCTGGCGGCGGCCGGTTTCGCGTGCGTCTTTGGCGGCGGCCGCCGGGGAGGTCGTCTGGCGGCGCCGGGGCCGGCTTTCCCGGCCGTTTGCGTACGCCGCCTCGTCTCGGGTTACAGTTACCTCGTTTCGCCCCACCGCACCGACAATGAGGAGAGTCTGTGGTATCTCCAGCCGTCTCGGCCCGGAAACGGCTCGTCATAGTCGAGTCGCCTACGAAAGCCGCCAAGATCGCCTCCTACCTTGGCTCTGGTTACATCGTGGAGTCGAGCCGTGGCCACATCCGCGACCTGCCGACTGCCGCCGCCGACATCCCCGCCCGCTACAAAGGCGAGAAGTGGGCCCGCACCGGAGTCAACGTCGACAATGACTTCGAACCCCTCTACGTCGTCTCGCCCGATAAGAAAGCCACCATCCGCTCTCTCAAGGAAAAGCTCAAAGAGGCCGACGAACTCCTGCTCGCCACCGACGGCGACCGCGAGGGCGAGGCCATCGCCTGGCATCTTCTGCAAGAGCTCAAGCCCAAGATCCCGGCCCAGCGGATGGTTTTCCATGAGATCACGCCCCAGGCCATCGCCGAGGCTGTCGCCCATCCGCGCGAACTCGACGCCAACCTGGTGGACGCTCAAGAGGCGCGCCGCATCCTCGACCGCCTCTACGGTTACGAGGTCAGCCCGGTCCTTTGGAAGAAGGTCATGCCGAAACTGTCGGCCGGCCGCGTCCAGTCCGTGGCCACCCGTCTCGTCGTGGACCGCGAACGTGAGCGTATGCGCTTTTGCTCCGCTTCCTATTGGGATGTCTCCGCCGTCCTCGACGCCGGTCCGGCGGCCGACCCCCGCCGTTTTCCCGCCCGCCTGGCCGCCGTCGGCGGCCGCAAGGTCGCCCAAGGCCGCGACTTCGCCTCGGACGGCAGCCTACGTGGAACGCCCCTTGCGCTTGACCAGGCAACCGCCGTCGCCTTGGCGGAGCGCCTCCGCGCCGCCTCCTACGCCGTCGCCGCCGTCGAGGCCCGCCCCTACACACGCCGCCCCTACGCCCCCTTCCGCACGACCACCCTTCAGCAAGAGGCCGGTCGCAAACTTGGATTCACGGCCCAGCGGACCATGTCGGTTGCCCAAGACCTCTACGAGGGCGGCTGGATCACCTACATGCGGACCGACTCCGTCACCCTCTCCGACCAGGCCGTCCGGGCCGCCCGCAGCCAGGTCTTGGACCTCTACGGCGAGCGTTACCTGCCGAGCCGCCCCCGCGTCTACACGTCGAAGGTCAAGAACGCCCAGGAGGCCCACGAGGCCATCCGGCCGGCCGGCGAGGCCTTCCGCGTCCCCCGCGACACCGATTTGGCCGGCGACCAGCGCCGTTTGTACGAGCTGATCTGGCAACGCACTGTCGCCTCGCAGATGACCGACGCCGAGGGCCAGTCCGTGGCGATCCAGATCGACGCTGCGCTGGCCGAACCGGTCGAGGCCGACGGCGCCGCCGCCGACAATTGCCGGCTTGTCGCGTCGGGCCGGACGATCACGTTCCCCGGCTTCCTCAAGGCCTACGTCGAGTCGCACGACGATCCCGACGAGGCCGGCGACGACGCCCAATCTCACTTGCCGGACCTTGCCCCCGGCCAGCGGCTTGAGGCAGACAAGATTGTCCCAGAGGGCCACGAGACGAAACCGCCCGCCCGCTACACGGAGCCTTCTCTTGTCGCCAAGCTCGAAGAGCTGGAGATCGGCCGTCCCAGCACGTACGCGACGATCATCCGGACCATCACGGCCCGCGATTATGTTTTCAAGAAGGGCGCCGCCCTCGTGCCGACGTGGCTGGCCTTCGCGGTCACCCGGTTGCTGGAAGAGCAATTTCCGAAACTCGTTGATTACGATTTCACAGCCACCATGGAAACTGATCTTGACGAAGTGGCCCAGGGCAACGCCGAACGGCTGCATGTCTTGAGTGATTTTTATTTTGGCTCTCCTGACGCGGGAATCGGCCTTCATGGCCTTGTCAGCCAGCTTGGGGACATTGATGCTCGTCGCTTGTCAAGTTTCCCGTTGCCGGGGGACGAGGGTTTGACGGTCCGCGTCGGCAAGTACGGCACCTACGTTGAGAACGCTGAAGGCAAACGGGCCAACGTGCCAGAAGACCTGCCGCCGGACGAGCTGACCGAAGAGGCCGCCTGCAGCCTCCTCGACGCGGCCGGCGCCGGCGAACGACAACTTGGCTACGCTCCCGACAGCGGCTGCCTTGTGGTCGCGAAGACGGGCCGCTATGGCCCTTATGTCACGGAGGTTTTGCCGGAGGACGCCCCTAAGTCCGCCAAGCCGCGTACGGGCAGCTTGTTCGCGTCGATGAACCTCGACACGGTCTGTTTGGAGGAGGCGCTGAGCCTTTTGAGCCTGCCTCGGGTCGTTGGGCAGGACGTTGACGGCCAGCCGATCACGGCTCAAAATGGCCGTTTCGGGCCGTATCTCAAGAAGGGGTCAGATTCTCGCAGCCTGCCCAGCGAGGAAGCCATTTTCACGATCAGCCTGCCTGAGGCGCAAGCCGTTTTCGCGTCTCCGAAGGCGGGTGGCCGGGCCGCTGCGGCGCCGCTGCGCGAGTTGGGGGCCGATCCGGTTTCCGGCGGGGCGATCACGGTCAAGTCGGGCCGTTTCGGCCCTTATGTCACCGACGGGTCCGTCAACGCCACGCTGCGCAAGGACGACGCGCCGGAGACGATCACCTTGGAGCGGGCGGTCGAACTTTTGGCTGAGAAGCGGGCCAAGGGGCCGGCTCCGAGCCGGGGGCGGACGACACGGGCGAAGACGGCGGGCCGGGCCAAGCCGGCTAGCCGGGCTAAGAAGTGAACCGTCCGGCCGCTAAGGCCGGCAGCGCGGTCCATTTTCCTCGTCGGCGTTCGTCGCAGAATTGTCCGGCGGCAAGAGGCGGCAGCTTAATTCGGGTTTCTTGGCGGCGGCCGCGGAATTGTCCAGCGCCGAGCTCCGGTGGGTGCCCTGCCGCGTCTGCCGGGGCCGGTTGCGGGACTCGCCTGGCCGAAGGCTTTGCCGGGAGCCGCTGATGAGTTTGTTCATTGTTTTCGAAGGCGGCGACGGGGCGGGCAAATCGACGCAGGCGGGGTTGCTGGCCGACTGGCTTGAAGGGGTCGGCTGCACGGTCACGCGCACCTTCCAACCGGGGCATTCGCGGATCGGCGCGGTCCTGCGCCAACTTCTCTTGGACCCCGCTTCCGGTCCTCTTTCGCCGCGGGCCGAGGCCTTGCTTTACGCGGCTGACAAGGCTCAGCACGCCGACGAGGTGATACGTCCGGCGCTGGCCCGCGGTGAGGTTGTCGTCTCTGACCGTTACGTCGATTCGATGATCGCCTACCAAGGCGCGGGCCGGCGCCTCGACCCGGACGAGGTGGCCAAGCTGGCGTGGTGGGCGGTGGGCGCTTTGCCCCCTGACCTCACGGTCCTCCTCGACGCCGCGGTCGAAGACGGCGTCGGCGCGAAGACCGACCGTGACCGCTTGGAACAGGCGGGGGAGGCTTTCCACGAGCGCGTCCGCAGTTTCTTTCTCGCCCTGGCCGCCGCCGCGCCCGAGCGCTATCTCGTCTTGCCGGCCCGCCGGCCGGTCGCAGAGCTGGCGGCCGCGGTGCGGACGCAGGTCGCCGCCCGCCTGGGCGCGCCTTAACCGCCATAGCGCCTTCTGGCAATCACGTCTTACGGCGATCGCTCTTTCAACGGCCCGGCCTTCCGGCCGCCGCGCCCTACGATGATCACAGCTTCCGTGTCGCGCCTTTTGGATCACGCTTTCCGCTGGCAATCACGTCCTACGGTGATCGCTCTTTCAACGGCCCGGCCTTCCGGCCGCCGCGCCCTCCGGCGATCACAGCTTCCGTGTAGCGCCTTCTGGATCGCGCCTTCCGGCGGTCATGCTTTTCCGATCACGCCTGTCGGCGATCACGTGCCCCTCTCTGTTCTTGTCTACGCCAGCTTCCCTTTCGCGCGTTGCCCTTTTCGGGTAGGCGTTGTTGGCGAGTGGCGAGTGGCGAGTGGCGAGTGGCGAGTGGCGAGTGGCGAGTGGCGAGTGGCGAGTGGCGAGTGGCGAGTGGCGAGTGGCGAGTGGCGAGTGGCGAGTGGCGAGTCCCAGCCGGCCCTGGGCCAGCCCGCGTCATGACCGCGTGTTGCTCTCGGAACGTCGAGGCTGGACGTGGCTCTCAGGCCGGGCCGGTGTAGAGGCGGGGCACGCGGGCGGCGATGGCGCAGAGCACCTCGTAACTGATCGTTCCGATCAGCGCTCCGAGATCGTCGGCGCCGATCCGTTCGGCCCCGTCGTGGCCGATCAACGTGACCGGTTGGCCCGCTGCGAGGGCCGAATCGGAACCGAGGTCGACCAGGAGTTGGTCCATGCAAACACGGCCTACGACGGGGCGGCGTTCGCCGGCCACAAGAATGTCAGACCGGTTCGACAGAATACGGGAATAGCCGTCGCCATAGCCGATCGGAACCGTCCCGATCCGGGTGTCGCGGTCGGCAGTCCAGGTCCGGCCGTAGGAGACGGTTTGGCCGGCGCGGACGGTTTTCACGAAAGAAAGGCAGCTGACAAGAGAGAGCACAGGTTCTAAAGGGACAATTCCAGAAACCCCGGGGCCGGGGGGATAGCCATAGGCGGCGATGCCGGGGCGGATCAGGTCGTGCCACGCGGCCCGGTGGGCGAGGACGCCGCCGGAGTTGGCGGCGTGGACGAGCCGTGGGCGGTGGCCGAGGCGCTGTTCGACAGCTGCCACGGCTTTGTCGAAGCTGGCCAGCTGGCCGGTGGTGAAGTCGTTTTCGGAGGGGTCGTCGGCGGCGGCTAGGTGGGTGAAGACGCCTTCGAGGTCGAGGTGGGGCTGGCGGTCGATGAAGGCGGCCAGGTCGGCGGCCGTTTCCGGCTCGGCGCCGATCCGACGCATTC
>JAIRXC010000110.1 GCA_031268515.1 Propionibacteriaceae bacterium | reverse complement strand
GGGGCCGGGACCGGTTTGCGGGAGCCCGAGCGCGGGGCCGGGCCGCGGTGGGACGTCTTAGCCGGATTTGGGGACCGCGTTGGGGAAGCGGTTCGGGTCGCCATGCAGGTGACAGTACGCGAGGGAGCGTTCCTTGGACCCATCCCACGCCGAACCGGCCCATGACCTGGCCGCCGTGCCAGTCCCACACGGTTCGGCCTCATCTCCCGCCGAACCGGCAGGAGAGCCGCTGGCCGCAGAGGGAAATCCCGGCAGCCAGGCCGCGGGCGCACGGCAAAGATAAAAGTCCGGCGGCCTCTTCGACGGAGGCTCCGGCCAGGCCGCAGGCCCGCGATAAAGAATTTAAAACGGCGCAAAACCGCCTAGCGGACCTTCCAGAGCCGCCTTAGGCGTTTCTTGGCGGCGGTGAATTCGGATTGACCGCCGCTGAGTTTTCTCACCTGCGGAAAATCCGTCCTGCCAAGGGCGGCTTTGACGCTTAGCCTGCGGCCGCGTGGCCGGTCCTAGCCGCCGCCAGACGCCCCTCGGCCAAGGTTTGGCCCGTCGCCGCAGGCTGGTCAGCCGAAGTCGGCGCCCAACCGACCGGTCTGAGGTTGACGGCGGTGCGGCGCTGAACGGCCGCGCGGCTGGTCAGCCGAAGTGGGCCCAGCCGGCCGGGCCGGGCCAGGCTTGGCCGTCGACGAGGACCGTCGGAGGCGAACCGGCGGGGTCGGCCACCCGGCCGATGACCGTCCAGCCGCCCGGCACCTGGCCGTAGGGGAAAGTTGCCGCGAGGGCGTGGTCTTCGCCGCCGGAAAGGACGAATTCAAGCGGCGGCCGGCCCGTCGCCTGGGCCACGGCCTGGATCGGCTCGGCTGTCTCCAGCTGAGCGGCGGCCAAGTCGATGAGGACGCCAGAGGCGCAGGCGATGTGGCCGAGGTCGGCCAGCAAGCCGTCCGACGTGTCGATCATGGCGGAAGCCCCGAAGGCGGCGGCCTCGATGCCGGCCCCGTAAGGCGGCGTCGGGCATTGGAAAGCCTGGACGACGGCCCGAGGGGAACGGAAGCCGCGGCGGAGGGCGGCCAGGCCGGCGGCGGCCCAGCCGAGACGGCCTCGGTAAGCGACGACGTCGCCAGGGCGGGCCCCGCTGCGTAGGACAGGGTCTCCCCCGCGCAGTTCTCCGACCACGGCCAAAGCCACCGTGATGTCACGGGACGCGCTCATGTCGCCGCCGACGAGGCTGACCCCGGCGCGCTCGCACTCTTCCCTAAGGCCGGCTCCCAATTCCAAGGCCCAGGCGGCAGGCAGGTCGCTCGGCGCCGCGAAGGCGGCGAGGAGGCTGACCGGGGCCGCGCCCATGGCCTCGATATCCGCCACCGCCGCCGCGACCGTCTTGCGGCCGACGTCGTGGGCGGAAGACCAGTCGCGCCGGAAATGGACCCCCTCGACAAAGACATCGATCGAGCTGACAGCCCGATTGTCGACAAGGAAGACCGCGGCGTCGTCGCCGGGCCCGACGGAAACAGCCGAACCCTGGGCCAAACCGGCCGTCAACTGGCCGATGAGGCCGAATTCGCCGAGGTCTGCGATCGACTCGCTCACCGCAACCCCTGGGGCCGGGCCAAGGCCTCCTCGATGAGGCGAGTGACAAGATCGGTGTACGCCAAGCCGCTGGCCGCCCAGACCCGGGGGAAAAGAGAGCGGGGCGTGAAACCGGGCATCGTGTTGACCTCGTTTATGTAGACGCCCGCAGCAGTCACGAAGGTGTCCACGCGGGCCAGCCCCTCGACCCCGAGGGCTTGGCAGGCGGCGGCGGCCAAGCGGACGGCCTCCCGCGCCAGGTCCGGCTCGAGAGGGGCGGGGATGACGAGGTCAACTTGTTCTTCCGCCAAGTATTTAGCCTCGAAATCATAGAACTTGTCGACCTTGTTGACTCGTATCTCGCCCAACGCGGACACCGCCGGAGCGGCTTCCCGACGGTCGACGAGAACCCCGCACTCGACCTCCCGCATGTCGGTGAAACCCTGTTCGACGATCACGTTGGGGTCATGGCGGCGGGCGGTTTCAATGGCGGCGGCCAAATCAGCTTGGGCTTCGACCCGGCTGATGCCGATGGACGAGCCGCCGCGGGCCGGTTTGACGAACAAGGGGTAGACGAGCGCGGCCGCCTTGGCCAAAACGGCTTGCCTGTCCCAACGCCAGTCGGCGTCGCTGATCCCGATGTAAGGGCCGACCGGCAGCCCCGCGGCGGCCAGGATGAGGTTCATGGCGATCTTGTCCTGGCAAGCGGCGCTGCTGAAAACGCCCGCGCCGACGTAGGGCAAGCCGTGCATCTCGAACAACCCTTGAATGGTGCCGTCCTCGCCGTAGGGGCCGTGAAGGAGGATGAGGGCGATGTCGACGGGCACGGCGCCTGTCAGCCGTTCCCCGTCCAGCTGCGCCACTTCGACGCCGCCAGGACGCCTGACCAACAAAGCCGAGGGCAAGCCGGGATCGACGGCTGGGAGCAGTCCGGGAGCGATGCGGTAAGAGCGCACGGTGTCTTCGTCGACGCTAACCCAGGCGCCACCGCGGGCGATGCCGACCCAGCAGGTGTCATAGCGGCCAGGGTCGATGGCCGACGCCACGCCAGCGGCGGTGACGCACGAGATCTCATGCTCCGGCGAATCGCCGCCAAAGACGACGAGGACACGCGGCTTGCTCGCCATAGGACCTCCTAGCGCACCTGCGACAGTGCTCGATTACGGATGTCCAGCGCTCCAGGCAGGGTCCCAAGCGCCGAAACCGGCTCCCACCCTAGCGTCTGGCCCCAGCGGCCTCGCCGGGGTCCGAGCCGTCCGGGCCCGGCTCGTCCGGATTGGCAGGCGCAACAATCTCCGTGTGGTCCGACGGAGACACGGCGGCCTCGGAAACCGGCGAGAGCGGGACGGCCGACCCGGACAGTTCCCGGACGACCGGGAGACGTTCCTTGGCCCGCCGGTCGTAGCGGCCGGCCGGCGGCGCCTCCTGGCGTATCTCGGCCAGCATCGCGGTCAAAACGTCCATGATCCGGGTCGTCGCGAGGTCGAGCACCTCGCGGGTCAGTTCCAAGCCGGCGAACTCGCTCAGGTCGATGGGGTCGCCGCAGACGAATTGGAAGCGCCGGTTCCGCAGGTCACGGGCCACTTGCGGGACCGGCGGGACGACCTTTTGAACACCCCACTGGGCCACCGGGATGACGGGCACGCCGGTCGTCAAGGCCAAACGGGCGGCGCCGGTGCGGGCGGCCATGGGCCAAACCTCGGGGTCGCGCGACTCCGTGCCCTCGGGGAACATGACAACGGCTTGGCCGTCCCGCAGCTTGGCGGCCGCCGGGATCAGGACGTCAGCGGCTCGGGGGGAATCACGGTCGACGGGGACGGAGCCGGTCAAGCGCATCACCCAGCCGGTCAGCTTGCGGCGGAAGAGGGACTCTTTGGCCAGGAAACGCGGCCAGCGGCCCGACCAGATGACGAATTCGGCCAGCGGCACCGGGTCGAAACGGCTGACATGGTTCGAGACGACGAGGATGCCGCCGCTGCGGGGCAGCTTTTCCGAACCCTCGTAGAGGCGCCGGCCGACCGGCGTGAAAATGATGTGGGCCGCAATGGCGACGAAACGGTAGAAACGGCTGGCCGGTTCCTGATTGGCCCGGCTCAACCGCAGCCGGGGACGCCGCGGGACGATCTGGGCCACGGCTCTTCCTTTCGTTGGGGTTCGCCTGACAGGGAAGCTCGGGTCAGTTTAGGCCTGCCCCGTCGGCGCCAGCCCGCGGGCCGCCCGAGGCCTTGGCCCCAAACGGGCCGGCGCTCAAGAAACCGGCCGGGGCGCGTGGGAACAGGGAACGACGAGGCCGCCAGCCCAGAGTCAGACAGGCAGAGTCACCGGCTTGAAAGCCGGCCGGGCCGCCTCAAAGCGGGCGATGTCGGCTTCGGCCTGCAAGGTCAGCGAGATGTCGTCGAGGCCGTCGAGGAGGCGGCGGCGGGTGTGCGCGTCGATGCCGAAGGGCCAAGACAATTCCCCGGATGTGATCGTCTGAGCCTCCAGATCGACCGTCACCGTCAAACCGGGAGCAGCCTCCAAGGCGGTCTGCAAGGCTTCGACGGCGTCTTCTGGCAATTCGGCCGTGACGAGGCCGGCTTTGCCGGCGTTGCCTTTGAAGATGTCGCCGAAGCGGGATGAGACGACGGCTTTGAAACCGAAATTTTGGAGGGCCCAGACGGCGTGTTCGCGGGACGAGCCGGTGCCGAAGTCGGGGCCGGCCACGAGGATGGCGCCATGGTCGTAGGGCGGCCGGTTGAGGATGAACTCGGGGTCGGAGCGCCAAGCGGCGAACAGGCCGTCCTCAAAGCCAGAGCGGGTGATCCGCTTGAGAAAGACAGCCGGGATGATCTGATCGGTGTCGACATTGCTGCGGCGCAGGGGCACGCCGACACCGCTGCAGCGGGTGAACTTCTCCATGTCAACTGCTCCTTGTCACAGATCGGCGGGGGCGGCCAAACGGCCACGGACGGCGGTGGCGGCGGCCACGGCGGGCGACACGAGGTGCGTGCGCGAGCCCTTGCCTTGACGGCCCTCGAAGTTGCGGTTCGAAGTCGAAGCGCTACGCTCGCCCGGCGCCATCGTGTCGGGGTTCATGCCGAGGCACATCGAACAGCCGGCGTGGCGCCACTCGGCCCCGGCCGCCGTGAAGATCTTGTCGAGGCCTTCGCTTTCGGCTTGCAGGCGGACGCGGGCCGAACCGGGCACGACGAGCATACGCAGGCTCGGCGCGATCCGACGGCCCTCCAGGACCGAAGCGGCCAAACGCAGATCTTCAATCCGGCCGTTCGTGCAGGAGCCCAAGAAGACCCAGTCAACCGCGATGTCACGCATCTTCTGGCCGGACTGAAGGCCCATGTAGGCGAGGGCGCGCTCGGCCGACGTCCGGTCGGCTGGATCAGGAAAGGCCGCCGGGTCTGGGACCGCTCCGTCGAGGGAGACGCCCTGGCCGGGGTTGGTCCCCCAAGTCACGAAGGGAGCAAGGGACGCGGCGTCAATCTCGACCTCGCGGTCGAAGACAGCGTCCGGATCGGATTTCAAAGTGCCCCAGTAGGCCAAGGCGGCCTCCCAGTCCGCTCCCTTGGGGGCGTGGGGACGGCCCTTGAGATACGCGAAGGTCGTCTCGTCCGGCGCGACCAGCCCGGCCCTGGCCCCCCATTCGACCGACATGTTGCAAATTGTCATGCGGGCCTCCATGGAGAGCCGCTCGATGGCCTCGCCGCGGTATTCCGCGATGTAGCCGGCGCCGCCGCCGGCGCCGACCTTGGCGATGAGCGCGAGGATGAGGTCTTTGGCTGTGACGTCGGCGGGCAGTTCCCCCACGACCGTGACAGCCATGGTCTTAGGGCTGTTTTGGGGCAGGGTCTGGGTGGCGAAGACGTGCTCGACCTCCGAGGTGCCGATGCCGAAAGCAAGCGCGCCGAAGGCTCCGTGGGTCGAGGTGTGGGAGTCGCCGCAAACAATCGTCAGCCCTGGCTGGGTGACGCCGAGTTGGGGGCCGATGATGTGAACGACGCCTTGGTCCGCGTCGCCGAGCGAGTGGAGGGGGACGCCGAACTCGGCCGCGTTGCGGCGCAAGGTCTCGACCTGGAGACGGGAGACCGGGTCGGCGATGGGAGAGACTATGTCGAGGGTTGGCGTGTTGTGGTCCTCGGTCGCCAAGGTGAGGTCGGGGCGGCGCAAACGCCGGCCGGACAGGCGCAAGCCGTCGAATGCCTGGGGGCTCGTCACCTCGTGGCACAGGTGGAGGTCGATGTAGAGGAGGTCGGGGCCTCCGTCGCCTTTGCGTACGACGTGGTCGTCCCAGATTTTCTGGCTCAGTGTCCTGCCCATGGCTGTCCTTATTCTCGCCCTGGCCGCCTCGGCCGGGTTGGCCAAGCGCTCCGCGCAATCTCTACAGGATGCCGGTGGACATCCCACATATCAAGACTATAGTATCAGCATATGGACATTACTTCGGGTGTGGGAGTCCTCGACAAGGCCGCCCTCGTGCTGGCCGCCCTCGAAAACGGGCCGATGAACCTGGCCGGGCTCGTCACGGCGACCGGCCTAGCCCGGCCGACGGCGCACCGCCTCGCCGTCGCCCTCGAATACCACCGCCTGGTCGGCCGCGACCTCAACGGTTGTTTCGCCTTGGGGCCGCGGCTGGTCGAATTGGCCCAAGCCGCCGGAGAAGACCGCCTCCTCGCCACGGCTGGCCCCATCTTGACCCGCCTGCGCGACATCACAGGCGAGTCCGCCCAGTTGTTCCGCCGCCAAGGCGACGTCCGGGTCTGCGTCGCCGCGACAGAGCGGCCGGCCGGCCTCCGCGACACCGTGCCGGTCGGCGCCCAATTCACGATGAACGCCGGCTCGGCCGCCCAGGTCCTCTTGGCCTGGGACGATCCCGACCGCATCCACCGCGGCCTTCAGAAAGCCGTCTTCTCGGCTGGCGCCTTGTCGGCCGTGCGACGGCAAGGCTGGGCCCAGTCTGTGGCCGAACGCGAACCCGGAGTCGCTTCGATCTCGGCCCCCGTCCGCTCCCCCTCGGGCAAGGTCATCGCCGCGGTCAGCGTGTCCGGCCCCATCGAACGCTTGACCCGCCAACCAGGCCGCCTCCATGCCCCCGCCGTCGTGGCCGCGGCGGAACGCCTGTCCGAACTGCTACGCCGGGGCGGCGGGGAATAAGCGTCGCTCCCGCGCCCCCTGCCGCCGCATGAGGACTTGCTGCCCGGCGGCAAGGGTGATCGTCCGGCCGCCGTTTTATGCTGCCCGGCAAGCGTGCGGAGGCAGTTCTCCGCGCCCTGCCGCCTAATCCAGCCAACGGCCCCACGCCGAAATGGGACAGCGGTCCGCCGACCCCTGTCCCAACTGGACCCGCTGACCCGCCCGCGCCACGGTCCCCTGAAGCCGAGGATGAACGTATGCCCCGTCTGCGGCGGCAACTTGAACCGCAGCACGCTCCAGTCGATCCGACGGGCAAGGCCGCGGGCGTCGTCACCGTCTGCGGCGCCAACTTGAACCGCATTCCGCTCCCCTCGGAGCCGAGGACGGACTTCGCCAAACCCGTGAGCGCAGATCCGCCTGCGCCACGGTCCCCCGCCCCGCTGACTGTGACATAGACAACCGGCAGCGCGGATCCGCCTAGCCAACGCTCCCCGCCTGACCGCCGGCCGGCGGATGGCGCCCCTTAGGCCAGCCATTGCTATGTTGGGGCTATGAGTCTTGAGAAGGTTTTCTTCGGCTTCTTCGTGCTCGCCGCCGCCACCTTAAACTTTGGTTACTTCTTTGGCGATCCTTCCAACCCCGAACTGCACAGTTCCATCGAGTTGTACGCCGCCCTCGTCGTCAACCTTGCAGCCACCGTCATCAAACTAGGCGACCGCACCCAGATCGGCGCAGTCCACCTCGCCACCTCCCTCGTGGCCGACTTGCAGCTCATCGCCGCCGTCGTCGTCTACGCCCTGTCCAGCTCCGGCGGCCGTATCCTCAGCGTCCACCTGACCTCGACCATCGTCTCCCTCTCGGGCGGCGCGCTGCTCGCCAACATCGTCTCCGTCGTCCTCCTAGTCGTGGAAACCTCGACTTTCCGCCGCCGCTGACCCGCCTCGCCGTGAACGAAAAGCCGCCCAACCAGCCGGGGCGCCGACACCGACCGCCGAACCGCGTCCCCGGCCGCAGCTCGCAGCTGCGCTTGTCGCACGTCGATGTGCCACGGGAGATCCCCGACCAAGCCGCCATCTTCATTTTCATGCGCAAGATGCGCGGCCCCCTCATGGCCGTGCTCGCCGTCACGACGCTCGGCTCGCTCGGCCTCTGCCTCATCCCCGGCCCCGCCGGCGCGCCGCCGCCCACCGCCTTCCAAGCCTTCTACTTCGTCACCTTCACGGCCACGACAATCGGCTTCGGCGAAATCCCCTACGATTTTTCGACGGCCCAGCGGATGTGGGTCATCGCGACCATCTACACATCTGTTGTCATTTGGGCCTACGCCATTTCCCGCCTCATGACCTTGGCCCAGGACGCTTCTTTCGCCTCGGCCCGGCGGGCCGCCACCTTCCGGCGGACCGTCCGACGGCTGCGGGAACCGTTCATCCTCGTCCTCGGCTACGGCTTCATCGGCCGCTCTGTCGTCAAAGCCCTCGACGTCCGCGACCGCCGGGTCGTCGTCGTGGACCGCGACAACGCGCCTCTCGAACGCCTCGGCACAGACAACTGATCGGCCGACGTGCCGACGTACGCCGCCGACGCCCGCAACCCCGCCGTCCTCGGCGTGGCCGGCCTCAACCACCCCGCCTGCGAGGCCGTGTTGGCCCTGACCGGCGACGACGAGACGAACCTCCAGATCGTCATGGCCTGCCGGCTGCTCCGCCCCAACCTGCCTGTCTTGGCCCGCGTCTCGACCCGCCGGGTGGCCGACGCCATGGAAGACTTCAGACCGGTCGGCGTCATCAACGCCTTCGACGACTATGGCCGTTTCCTCCTTTTGTCGCTCCACCGGCCCCACACCTACCGACTCATCACCTGGCTGATGTCCGACCAGGGAACGGAGTTGCCGCCGCTGCCGCAGACCTTCCCGCTCAAGCGCTGGCTCGTCATCGCGGACGGCCAGTTCGCAGACGACATCGTGGAGGATCTGACGGCCGAAGGGCACGAGGTCCGCCGCGGCGAGCCGGGCGACCCGTCCCAACTCGACTTGGAGGGAATCGACGCGCTCGTCTGCGGGGCCGAGTCGGACGCCACCAACTTGGCTTTGGCAGCCCACGCCCGCCGCCAGCGGCCCGAGGTCTACATCGCCGTCCGCGTCAATTCGCACGAGCGCCTGCCGCTGCTGGCGGCCTTCAAACCCGACTCGGTTTTCTTCCCGCCCGGCCTCGTCACCCGTCAGGTCCTCTCCCACCTCGTCAACCCCCGCTATTGGCGTTTCATCAACACGGTCATGGGCGCCGACGACTCATGGAGCCGGGACGTCACAGAAAAATTGGCCGCCCGCGTCACGACGAAGAGCCCCTCGATCCAACCGCTCGCCATCTCCGAAACCCAGACGCCGGCCGTCGTCCGCTGGCTCGAACATGACAGCTTGTCATTGGGCACGCTTTTCCGCAGTCCCCAGAATCACGCCACCCACATCGGCGCGCAGACGCTTTTGCTGGTCCGGGGGCACAAGCGGATGCTCATGCCGGACGAGGCGACCGAGTTGAAACTCGGGGACGAACTCGTCATCGCCGGCCAGCCGTCGGCCTTCGAAAACCAGATGGAAGTCGTCTACGACGATTCGACTCTCCACTACGTCGCGACGGGCCGCGACATCCCGACTTCGTGGATCGTCCGCTGGCTGACCCGGCGCCAACGCCAGGCAGAGGCGGACCGCCGAGGGGAGGCGGGAGGCGCGGAGACGGGTCCGGCTGAGGCTGGCCCCGGCGAAGCCGTCTGGCTGTCAGACGCCCAAAGGACCGTCCGGTGGCCGGCCGGCGGGACGGCGAGGCCAGGGGAAACGGCGGCGGCCAGAATCGCCGCGGCGACGGGCCAAACTGGCGGCGCGGTCGGGGCAGACGGCACAAGAGGAGCAGCCGGCGCGGTCGGGACACGCAGCACACGAAGCGCAGCCAACCCGGTTGGGACAAGCGGCCCGGCCGGGGCAGGCGGCCCGGCCGGAGCAGACGGCCCGGCCGGGGCAGACGGCACAAGAGGAGCGGCTGACGCAGCCGGGACAGGCGACACGGCTGGCCAAGCTGGAACGGCTAGCGCCGGCGGCCGGACCGGCCGGGCTGTCGGCGGCACAGTCAGCAGGATTGCTGCCGACGGCGTGGCTGCCGCGCCAGACGCGGCTCCCTTCGAAGCGCCCGGCGCGGTTCTCGCCGGACTCGACGCGGCGGCCGCAGATGACGGCCCGGGCCGAGAACAAGGGGCGTACGCCACGACGCCTCACCTCGAAGTCGAAGGCGATCTGACGCCGGCCGAAACCGAGGCGCCGACGCCCCGGGAATGGCAGTCGCGGCCAACCAAACGGCCCGACCAGCTGTAGCACGGCGGCCGTAGGCAACACCAGCGTGAACCAGCGCCGCCCGACTGACGGATCGAAAAGAACCGGCCGCTGTCAGACGGCCTGAGCCCGTAGGAAATCATCCTTTGGCTCGGCGGTGTCTTCAGGCGGACTCAGAGACGGCCTGCGCCCGCAGGAGGACTGCCCTCCGAGGCTGTCGTGCCGGCCGAACCCCCTCAAAGACAGCCTGCGCCCGCAGGGGGCCGTCCGCAAGGAACGCGTTCAGCTGGTTTGGCCGCCGGGAAGCAAGCTGTCCGCCTGGCTGCCATATTTGCCCATGATCGCCTGCAAGTCGAAGCCGGTCGCGTTCTTCAGCATCTCGACCACTTGGACCACGTTGTCGGCCACCTGCTTGGGCAGCTGGGCGGCCCCATCGGACGAGATGACCGTGAGCTTGTCGATGGCGCCCATGGGCGCCGCGACCTCGCGGGCGATCTGCGGCAGGACGTCGACGAGCATCTCCAAGACGGCGGCCTGGTTGTAGCGGGTGTAGGCGTCTGCCTTCTGCCGCATGGCCTCGGCCTCGGCGTTGCCTTTGGCGAGGATGGCCGAGGCTTCGGCCTTGCCCTCGGCTTCCAAGGCGGTCGCCTCCGCGACACGGCGGGCCCGTTCAGCCTCGCCGGCCTTGGCGCCCTCGATGGCGACGGCTTCGGCCAGAGCCGACCGGCGTGACTTGTCGCCCTCGCCGGTCAAGCGGGCCTGTTCGGCTTCGGCCTCGGCGGCGGTGACGACGGAAACCTTGCGAGCCTCGGCTTCGAGGATGAGGGACTGCCGGCGGGCGGCCGCCTCGGTCTCGACGCGGTAGCGCTCGGCGTCGGACGGCTTGCGGACCTCGGTGTCGAGTTGGCGGTCTTTGAGGGCCGCCTGGCGGACGGCCACCTTTTCCTGTTCGGCCAAGATGGCCTGGTCGCGGTCGGCTTGGGCAAGCGGGCCGGCGGCGGCGGCCTGGGCCAAGGCGGCGTCGGTCTCGGCCTTGATCTCGGCCTGTTTGAGGACGAGTTGGCGGTTCGCGACGGCGATCTCCTGCTCGGCGGCGGCGCGGGCCTGCTCGGCGGCCTGGCGGGCCTTGGCCTCGGCGATGGCGGCGAGCTGCTGGACGCGGGCGGCCTCGGGCCGGCCGAGGTCGGACAGGTAAGAGCCGTCGTCGGTGATGTCTTGGATTTGGACGGCGTCAAGGACGAGGCCTTGGCCGGTCAGGGATGACTCGGCCTCGTCGGCCACACGTTGGGCGAAGGCGGCCCGGTCTCGGATGATCTGCTCGACCGACAAGGAGCCGACGATGGCTCGCAAGGCGCCGGCCAAGACTTCTTGCGTGAAGGATTCGATCTCCCTCTGTTGTGACAAGAAACGCTGACCTGCGGCCCGTATCTGGTCCTCGTTGCCGCCGACCTTGACGACGGCCACGACGTCGAGGTTGAGCTTGACGCCCTGGCCGGAGATGGCGCCGCGGATTTGGATGGGAATGCGCCGGCTCGTCAGTTCGAGGATGTGAAGCCGCTGGATGAACGGCCAGACGAAGACGCCGCCGCCCATGACAACCTTCTGACCCGACAGATCGTGGGTGACAAGGCCCTGGGTGTCGCGGATGGCCTTGCCGCGACGGCCGGTGATGATGTAGGCCTCGTTGGGGCTGGCGACGCGGTAGCGGGTGACGATGAACAAGGCGAGCAGGACGACGATGACGACGAGGCCGGCGACTCCGATGAGGGTGGTGTCAATCATGACGGGCCTTTCTGCGTGGCAGCCGGTCGGCCGCTCAGCGGTAGAGGGGGATGACGCGGACGGAGGTGGCAGAGAGGACTTCCGTCACCTCGACCGGAGAACCGGCGGGGATCGGGCCGGCGGCGCGGGCGTTGAGTTTGACGAGGTGGCCAGATTGGCTGAGTCTGACCTCGCCGTAACCGTCGGCGGGGATCAAGGTGACGACCGTCCCCTCCAAACCGACGAGGTCGGCCGAGGCAGGAGCGCCGCCTTCCTGGGTGGCGCGCATCTTCACCATGCCCCAAGCTGTCAGCGCCCCGAGCAGGAGGCCGAGGCCAGAGCCGCAGGCGACGGCCAAAGCAAGCGAGCCGGACAGGGAGTAGACGATGGCGCCGCCGAAACCGAGAGCGCCGAGGAAGGCGGCCAGGCTGGCCCCCGTGAACCAGTCGCCGCCGCCCAAGGCGTCGAAGATGCCGCCGAGGTGGTCGTCGATGAGGATGAAGATCAAAAGGAGCAGCGCCCCAAGGCCGCCGAGAGTGAAGAAAACAGCCACCGCCGGCCTCCTTCGCCTAAGAGCGAGCATTTTCAGTCTATCGTGCCAAGCCGGCCGCCAAGGCCTCCCTCGAAGGCTGGCCGCGAAACTATGAGAATTGTCGAACCAGGCTCTCTGTCAGGGGCGGCGCAGCACCCACGTCGGACCGTGGCGGGCGACCACCTCGTAACCGTCGGCGACCAAGCGCTCCGCCGTACGCCGTTCCCAACCATTTGCCAGGTTGCCGTAGGCCTGTGATGACTCATCGAGCAGGACCCATTGTGAATCCAGCGGGACTCCGGTCGAGTCCGTCCACTCGGGCACTGCCAGGTTCACCGGATTGCGGTCGGTCAAGTGGGCCGTGAACCCCGGATCGACGGCCACGCGTGCCCCGGCCGGCGCCGCCGCCACGGCCGCTTCGCGATAGGCGCATTGCTCACAGCGGTCACTGGCCGCCGCGAGGGCGGGGACCACGGCTCCGCCCAGCGAGACCAGCACCCCGCCGATCAACAAGGCAACCTGCGCGTAGACGACGCTGCGGCGCCAGCCTGGGGCAGCCAGCCAGCGTTCGGGATTGACGCCACCCCCCCCCCGCCGCAGCGCGCCTCCAACGGAGTGAAGGATTGAGCGTCCCTTGGCCGGGGTCGCGCCGCCAGCGTGCCCAGCCGTCGGCGAGGGCGATGAAACAAACTGTCATGAGGGTCGCGTTGTAGTGGAAACCGAACGACAGATACGCGTCGTCAGACGACACCAGCCGCGACGCGATCACCGGCAGCCCGGCCAACGCCAGCGGTGACAACAGGCCCAATCCGGCCGTCACCGCCAAAGCCGCCAGGTAGACCCAAAAAGCGGGCGTGGACAGGTGTCGGGCCACGGAGGCGGCCATGGTCTCATCGGCGACGACGGAAAAATACGTGTAGCGCCCGTAGAAACTAAGCCGCGGGATCACACCCCAGACCAAGACGGCGAAAACCGTGACACTGGCCGCGGCCAGAGCGGCCGCCTGCCGCACCTGCTTTTGCGCCAGGAGCGTCAAAGCCAAGCCGGCGGTGAAGAACGTCATGTCCTCCTTGGTCAGCCACAGCAGACCACAGAAAATCCACAGGACCCGCCAGCGCCGCGCTCTGGCCGCCAGCAGTGCAAACGCCAGGAACGGCACAGCAAAGGCCGTTTCATGGAAATCGTAGGCGGCGGCTTCCACGACGCCCCAGGACAAACCGAACGCTCCGGCGACAAGAAGGCCGGCCCAGGGGCGAAGCTGACTGCGGCACGCCAAGCCGATGGCCGCTGCCGTCGCGCCGAACAGCAAGGCCTGCGCCACGAGAAGCAGCCGGACATCCGGCCAGAGTTTGTAAAAAGGCGCGAGGGCGGCGATGATCGGCGTGAAATGATCGCCCAGGAGATTGAACGACCCCTGCGCTTTGAGAGCGGACAGGGGCGCGGAGAAATCAGCGTAGGAACGGACGGCCTCGCCGAACAGCCCGAGGTCTTCGCCGGTTTGAAAATGGTCATAGCGGCCAAGTGAGACGGCCGCGTAGACAAGCGAACATAGAATCGCTATGCCCGCCAAAAGCCCGTAAAACAACAAGTCGCGGCGCGCGAAGCCCGGCTTCTCTCGGCGCGTCGGCCTGGGGATGCCACTTGCTAGAGTGGCGGCATTCTCATCCGTTTGCGCGGCTGTAGGGGATGTCGTCACGTAACAGCACCACCTTGTCTTAAGAAGCCTCGCCTGCCAGTCCGCTTTGCCGACAGCCCACGCTACGCCCGCGTTCAAATCTTTCAAAACGCCGGCGTAGTTCTTCCGTACTTGCCGATCGCAAACATATACATCTTGATTTGATGGGCGGCGCTGGCAAACGCCCGGGGGGCCGAACGCGCCGCCGCCGCACTCAGGGTTGCAGACGGCCGTCACCACGGAGCCAGCCGTTTTGGCATAGGAAGCTCCGTCATTTTGCAGGTCGGCGCCATCGCATAAAGTCACATTGCCGTCAACGCCGCCGCCCGCCCCGGAAACAGGCTGGGCGGGAGCCGCCGCCAAGACGGCCCTCCGGCTAGAGCCAAGAGTCCCGATGGTAATTTGGGGTGTGAGTGGTAATTTGGGGTGCGAGTTCGCGTCTTGCATTCTTAATGCTTTATCTTGTGGTGCCCTTGCGTGTTGTGCGGTCGAATTCACTGCTGCCCACATCTCAACGGCTTAAAGAAGCATTTGACATAATTGGCCATTCGCCGTCGCGCCGATCGAAGAATGAAGCGCGCCGAGCGGACAGTGGCGACGCCGCGTCAGGCAGCCGCTCCTACGCGTCGGCGCGCCTCACTACACTGGCCAGGACCGGGTTGACCCGCCGGACGGCCCACACCTGAGGCCGCCTGCCAGGAGGCCTCCTCGCCCCAGGCGCCTGCCACCGCGTGACGGCGCTCCGCGGGCTCCGAGGTGAAAAATTCAGCTCCTTGGCTGGCCCTCAGGCCGCCGAGAAGCGCCAGGGGCAGGCGGGCCGGGACGATTGGGAGGCGCCGTGGCGACATACAACGACGAGGGCGTCGTTTTGCGCACCTTCAAACTCGGCGAGTCCGACCGTGTCATCACCCTCCTGACCCGCCAACATGGCTTGGTTCGGGCGGTCGCCAAAGGAGTCCGGCGGACCTCGTCGCGCTTCGGGGCTCGGTTGGAGCCCTTCAGCCAGGTCGACGTCCAGATTGTGGAGAGGCGCAGCCTCGGGATAATCACCCAGGCGGTCAGCCGCCAGCTGCTCGGCCAGCCTCTCTTGGGCGATTACCCCCGTTACACCGCCGCCGCCGCCATGGCCGAGACAGCCAGCCGGCTCGTGCCGGAAGAGGGGACGCCGGCGGTCCAGCAATATCGGCTCTTGACCGGCGCTTTGCGAGCCCTCAGCGCGGGAACGGCCGACGGCCAACGGCCGGCCCCCATGATCCTCGACTCTTATCTCCTGCGGGCTCTGGCCACGGCCGGCTACGCGCCGGTCCTGGACGGTTGCGCCGCCTGCGGCCGGCCAGGACCACAACCTTTCTTCAGCCCTCAGGCCGGCGGCCTGGTCTGCGCCGGCTGCCGCCCGCCGGGGGCGGCCGCCATCGGCCCGGCCTCCCTTGCCTACCTCGGCGCCCTCCTGGCCGGCCGCTGGGAGGCGACGCGGACTGTCCCAGCGGCCGTCGCGGACCAAGCCTCCGGGCTGGTGGCGGCCTTCGCCAACTGGCAGTTGGAACGCAGCCTGCGTTCGCTGGCCCACGTCGAGCGCTGACGGCGCCGAAACGTCTGCCGGCCAAAGCGGCCGCCGCCGGCCGCGCCGCCACTGACGGCTGACCACTCCCAGACCGGGGCTGAA
The DNA here is from genome assembly GCA_031268515.1 of Propionibacteriaceae bacterium. GTDB lineage: Bacteria > Actinomycetota > Actinomycetes > Propionibacteriales > Propionibacteriaceae > WQYJ01. The sequence continues at coordinate 5,492 of JAIRXC010000110.1, read as the reverse complement.
AAGGCCGCCGCCGACCGCGTCCAGGCCGTGCCCGCTGACCGACCCCGGACATAAGCCAAAAAGACCGCCGACGGCCGTCCACAATAGAGATTTACTGGGACGGCGGACTGCCGCCTGGGGCCGCTGGGCGAAGCGCAGCCAGGCGGATCGGTTCACGCGCTGGCGGGATTACAGTGGCGGCATGTCCCTCATCGCTGATTTTCCCGCCCTTGCCGTCCGCCAGAGGTCCGTTTCCAGCATGGACAACAACGTCTATCTTCTGACGTCCAAGACCGACGGCTCCCAACTCCTCATCGACGCCGCCGACGACCCGGCCGCCATCGCCGCCTTGCTGGCGGCGGCCCGCGCCGACGCCCCGGTCCCGACCCGCCTCGTCGCCGTCGTCACGACGCACAGCCACTGGGACCATGTCCGCGCCCTCCGGCAAACCTTGGCCGCGGCCGCCTCCGGCCCCGGCCAGACCGGCCGGCCGGCAGCTGTCGCGGGGGCGGCTGACGCGGCCGAGATCACCAGGGCCGTCAAAGTGGCAATCGACTGCGCTGTCAGCCACGGCAACACCCTGACCATCGAAGACGGCAAGCTGTCCGTCGTCCCCGGCGGCGCCCCGACCGGCGACGGCGCTCCGGCAGACGCTGGCAGCAGCCCAGCGGCAGGCGGCTTCAGCCTCGCCGTCATCGGCTTGCGGGGCCATACGCCGGGCTCGATCGCCCTCGCGCTCAGCCAGCCCGGCCAGATTGTCCACCTCTTCACGGGCGACTCGCTCTTCCCCGGCGGGGTCGGCAACACCGGCCATGACCCGGACCGCTTCGCCCAGTTGCTAGGCGATGTCGAAGAACGCGTCTTCGCCGTCTACCCCGACGACACCGTCATCCATCCAGGCCACGGCCGGCCCACGACCTTGGGAGCCGAACGGCCTGACTTGCCGGCCTGGCGGGCCCGCGGCTGGTGAACCCCAGCCTGAACGCCACCTGGCAGCCAGTCACGCCGCTCTCTTGACATTGCCATACGCACGTGGTGTGAACGCCATCTGGCAGCCAGTCCGCCGCCTGATTGATTTGCCCTCGAGACCGCCCCGGCCTCTTTTCAAGCCGCCTATGGACAGCTGCGCCATAAACATCGCCTATAAAACACTGCGGGCCACGCCAGAAGCGCGGCCCGCAGCATTGTCAATTCCAGGGACGAGATTGCGATGAGATCATCACCACTTCGTCGGCAACCAGGTGAACAAGTTGACGAGGAAATCCTGGAGAATGTTGTTCAGGAAGTTGAGAATCCATTGCCCAATTTGATCCCAGAAGCTCATGGCATCCCTCCTTTCTTATAGTCCGCTGTCATGGAGGCCCCGAAAGGCGACGGCCTAATGGCAAAACCTGGCCCGTGTCCCCCGGTGGTCCGCCACCCTGATGGGTGGACGTTCCCGCAGCATACAGCAGGCATTCACTTTGCCCCAAAGAAACACTTGGCAGATCCTTCGGCCGCCTCCGTCAAGCGGTCCGGGCCAGCCGGCCGGCCCGGCCGACGGCGCCGCAGACCGCCTTCATCGAGGCTGTCGTGATCGAGTGGTCGATGCCGACGCCCCAAACGACGCGCGGTTCGCCGGCTGCCTCGACCTCGGCTTCGACGTAGGCCGCCGCCTGGGCGTCGCCGCCGGCGGATAAGGCGTGCTCGGCGTAGTCGAAGACCTTGACGGCATAGCCGAGTTGGCTCAAAGCGTCGACAAAGGCCGACAGCGGGCCGTTGCCCTGGCCGGCGATCTGGCGGACAGCGCCGCGGTCGCGGACCGTCGCCGTGATCGTGAAGCCGTCGTCTTGGGAGGCCGTGCCGCAGCGGATGAGTTCCAACGGCGCCGTCTCTTTTAGATATTCATCCGCGAACAATTGCCCCAATTCAACGCTGGAGACCTCGCGGCCGGTGGCGTCGGAATAGCTTTGGACAGCGCGGGAGAATTCGATCTGGAGGCGCCGGGGCAGGTCGAAGTGGTGGTCCGCCTTCATCAGGTAGGCCATGCCGCCCTTGCCGGACTGGGAGTTGACGCGGATGACGGCCTCGTAGGTGCGCCCGACATCGGCCGGGTCGATGGGCAGATACGGAGCCTCCCAGGCGATTTGGTGGATCGTCTGGCCGGCCTCCCCGGCCCGCCGCTCCAAATCCTCCAACCCCTTCTTGATGGCGTCTTGGTGGGAGCCGGAGAAGGCCGTGTAGACGAGGTCGCCCGCGTAGGGATGGCGCGGCCCGACGGGCAAGCCGGTGCAGTATTCGACGGTCCTGCGGACCTCGTCTAGATCCGAGAAGTCGATCATGGGGTCGACGCCTTGGCTGAACAAGTTGAGGCCCAAGGTGACAAGGCAGACGTTGCCGGTCCGTTCGCCGTGGCCGAACAAGCAGCCCTCGACCCGGTCGGCGCCGGCCATCAAAGCCAGTTCGGCGGCGGCGACGGCCGTTCCCCGGTCATTGTGGGGGTGGAGGGAGACGACGACGTGCTGGCGGCCGGAGATGTGGCGGCAGAAATACTCGATCTGATCGGCGTAGGTGTTGGGGGTCGAGCGTTCGACCGTGGCCGGCAGGTTGAGGATGATCTCGCGGCTCGGCCCCGGCTGCCAAACGGCCATGACGGCCTCGCAGACTTCGAGGGCGAAATCCGTCGGCGTCTGAGTGAAGATCTCGGGGGAATACTGATAGCCGAATTCTGTGTCCGTCAGATGGCGGGCGGCGGCCTCCATGACCTGTTCGGCGCCTTGGCAAGCCAGCGCGACGCACTCTTTTTCGTCCATGTGGAAGACGACCCGCCGAAACAATTCAGCCGTCGCATTGTAGAGGTGGATGTTAGCGCGGTGGGCGCCGACAAGGGATTGGGCGGTCCGTTCGATGAGGTCCTGGCGGGCCTGGGTGAGGACGGAGATCTGGACGTCGTCGGGGATCTTGCCGCCTTCGATGAGGGCGCGGACGAAGTCGAAGTCGGTTTGGGAGGCGGCCGGAAAGCCGATCTCGATTTCTTTGTAGCCCATGGCCACGAGCAACTCGAACAACCGCATCTTGCGGCCAGGGGTCATGGGGTCGATGAGGGCTTGGTTGCCGTCTCGCAGGTCGGTCGAGAGCCAGCGCGGGGCCTTCTCGATCCGCTGGCTGGGCCAAGTCCGGTCCGGCAGGTCAAGGGGCTGGAAGGGGATGTAACGCTCGTAAGGCATGCCGGACGGCTGCTGGACCGGCGGTTGGGGTTGTGGACGGGGTCCGACTGGATGGTTCATTGGGACAGGTCTCCTCGCTGAGTTTCCTTGGGGAGAGAAAAGCCAAGGAATTTAAAGGACGCCAGGCGCATCGCAAACTCCGCAGCGAGGGGTCTGGCTCATTCAGCGAACCCCGCTGCGGCAACGAAGGAACCGTCGTGCTTCGGCCACGGCCCGCAGCCTACTCCGGAGCGCGGCCAAAGGCCCAATCGCGGTCCCGCGGCCGGCCGCCAAAGGCCAAGGAGCCGTGTTTCTAGGAGCGCTCCGCCGGCGGCCCGAAGCCGGCTCGCGGCCCGCCGGGGAGCATCGGCCGTCGGCGGCGGACTTAGCGCCGCGGCGCTGACGGCTCGCGGCCCGCCGGCGCGATCAGCCGTAAAACGCGACAACTCGAACCGGGCCGCAGGACCCGATTCGAGTGTCTTCACGCAAATTTCAGCCGGGCTTGTGATGTCGAGGCCTCAGCGGTGGCAGGGAGATCGTGAGACCTGTCGGACGACCTCGACCAGGACTGCTGCCGGACGCGGAGGCCGCCTGGCGTCGAAAATCCCGCTTAGAAAACCCGGCCGGCAAACCGGCCCGCCCCCGGTCGCAGACCGAAGACGGGCCGGTTGTTAAAATCCGTCACCAAACGGTCGGAATCCAGCTAAACAACGTTGCCAGGAAATCGCTCAAAATCGTGTTCAAGAAGTTGAGAATCCACTCTGCCAAACCGCTCAAGAAGCTCATCGTCTGCCCCTCCTTTCACAATGTCGAATGTCGGGTGGCCGCCCTCGAAGACTCGCCAGTCGGACAGACTTGACGGCCTTATGATGGAGTCCACTGTCTTGCGATACTCCCTGCGACTGCGGGTCCGCTCAAACCATTGGGCGGACCTAATTGGGATCATATCGCAGCCCGCAAGCCCGTCATCGCCTCCGATGAGGATTCTTTCGCGGCTTCTTGACGAGATCTTGACGCAGCCGCCACAGCCTAGACAGGCGGCCGCCGAACGGAGACGCGTTAAAACGCGGCGGGCTGGCTTAAGCGCGGCCCGTTTTTCCAACAACCCGGACCTCGCCGAAGGCGGCCTAAGGCCCTTCGCCCGGACAGCGCGCCGATGGCCTTCTGGCGGTTTTCCCCGCGGCTGTCAGGCCCAAACGGGCGAGCCCTCGTCTTCTGGGGGGCAAACGCCATCACTTGGCAGGTTGGCCGTGTCGGGCAGGACCGACCAGGCGTCGACCCGGCTTAAACCGGTCATCTGGAGGATGTCCATGACCGTCGAGCGGAGCAAGCTGACCATGACGAGAGAACGCCAAGACTCTCCCTCCAGGTCGCCCGGGTCGAGGTCGCGGGCCAGCTCGATGGCGCGGCGGCGGGCGTAGTCCGGCTTCGTGAACGAGCCGACGGCGGCCGACAACGACACCAAAACATCCGCCATACGGTCGATCCGGTCAGCCACGGCGGGGGCCGGACCGTGGTGGGAGACCTCGGCCCGGCCGTAGCGGACCGTCAATTCGACCGAACCGCAGGCCCGGTCGGTCAAGGCGTAGATGCGCCGGATCTCCTCGAAGATGGCCCGGTTGGCCTGCCGATCCCGTTTGACGAGGCTGATCTGGTCGGCCCAGCGCAGCGCCTCGCGCCCCTCGTTGAGTTCCTGGCGGGCGGCCCGGACCCGCCGCCAAACCTCCGTCAAGGCCTCGTCGTCGGCCTCCCGGACGCCGCGGGCCAAGACGGTCGCCGCCCGTGACAAAGAGGCCAAAGAGAGACGGGCCCGCAAGAGCGGCGTCACCGAAGGTTTGTTCGGGTGGACGATGACGAAGACGAGGGCGCACAAGGTGCCGACGAGGGCGTCGGTCCAACGGCCGAGAGCCCCGGGAGCCGCCACGGCCGAGGCGGCGGCCATCCCGACGACGATGACCGACTGCATGGCGGCCTGGAAAGTCAACAACTCAGAGTGGTCCACGAAACGGCCGATGAGGGGGGCGACGAGGAGGACGACGAGTAGCTGGGGGACGCCAAAAGCGGCGTAGTGGCCAAATAATTCGCCGATGCCGATGCCGACGGTCGCGCCGAGGCCCATCTCAATGACACGGCGGGGCGAGCGGGAACGGGTGTAGCCCATGGCGAGATAGCAGGCGATCGGGCCGAACAAGGGCGTGTCGTGGCGGAGGGCGTGGGCGCAGAGGAGGTAAGCGGCGGTCGAGACAAGGGCGGCTTGGGAATTGGGCAAAGCGGCCACCTTGACACGCTGCCAGCCGTCAAAAGCCCGCCCGGCCAGGCGCCGGCGCC
>JAIRXC010000046.1 GCA_031268515.1 Propionibacteriaceae bacterium | reverse complement strand
GCCCCCCGCGATAAAGAAAGGTTTTTCCGTGAGGGCGTCCGCCTGGCGGGCTTGGCTGATCAAGGAAAGGTCGAACGGCTGGCCGCTGCCGCCGGCGCCGTTGTCGAACAGCAGGCAGTCGGCGGGGAAGGCCGGATCGGTCGGCCGCAGCGGGCCGGCCGCCGCAGAGGGCCGGCGGACCGAAGCCGGGCCTGTGACTGAGACCGCCTTGACGACCGGCAGGGGGCCGGCCAGGGCGCGCAAAGACGCGATGTAGACGGCGTCCTCGTCGCCGTGGAGTTGGGCGACGGCGATGACGCCAGCCGCGGCCAAGCGGGCGATCTGTTGGACGGGGGCGTCGCGGAAGACCCCGACCGGAACGATGGCCGGGTCGAGTCGCTCCCGCAGGCCGGCGGCCTGTTCCGCCGTGACCTGCCGGCGGCTGCCCGGGACGAAGATCCAGCCGGCGTAATCGGGCCGGACGGCGTTGACGGCCGCCACGTCCTCAAGCCGGCGCAACCCGCAGACCTTGACGCGGACCGCCCCGGCCGTTTCGGCCGATCGCACCTTTGCCGCCTCGGTCATGTCGGCCAGTCTTCTCCGCGCGGCGTCCGCGCCGCCGTCGCTGCGCCTGGGGTCTGGGGACACAGCGGCCAGTTCTCGGCTGGCGGTGTCCGCGCCGCCGTCTCGGTCACAGGCTCGGCCCTGCCGGTCAAGCTTCGCCCCGCAACGCCTGCAACGCCGCCTTCTTGTCCGGAGCCCGCATGAGGGTTTCGCCGACGAGGACCGCGTCCACGCCGAGAGAACGCAGGCGGGACACATCGGCTGCCGTTTTGACGCCGGATTCGGCCACGAAAACCGTCCCCGCCGGCACAAGGGAGCGCAGACGCGCGCTCAGCCCCAAGTCAACGGAAAACGTCCTAAGGTCGCGGTGGTTGACGCCGATGACTCTGGCGCCGGCCGCGACGGCCAAACCGGCCTCCCGTTCGTCGTGGACCTCGGTCAAGGCGGCCACGCCGGCGGCGCGGGCGGCGGCCAGATAATCCGGCAAAGCGTCGCCTAAGAGCGCCGCGATGAGGAGGACCGCCGACGCCCCCCACAGGCGGGCCTGGTCGATCTGATAAGGATCGACAATGAAATCTTTGCGCAAGACGGGGAGGCTGACAGCACGCGCGGCCGCCCGTAGGTGCTCGGCTTGGCCGAGGAAACGCGACGGCTCGGTCAAGACAGAAACAGCCGCGGCGCCGGCCGCCTCGTAGGCGCGGGCGATCTCAACGTACGGGTAGTCCGCCGCGATGACGCCCTTCGACGGGGAGGCCTTCTTGAGTTCGCAGATGAACGACATCCCCGGCGCCGCCAAGGCGGCCTCGAAACGGTCGGCGGGAGCTGACCCGGGTCTGTCCGCGGCGGCCAGCGCCAGCGCCGCTTCGCGCAGGGGTTCGGGCGCCAACGCCGCTTTCTCCGCCGCTGTCCGCTGGGCGGACGATTCGGCTAGCTGGTCGAGGATCGTCGCCGCCATGTCAGCTGTTCGACAATTCCACGAAGCGGTCGAGTTGGGCCAGCGCCCGGCCCGAGTCGATCGTCTCGGCCGCCAGCAAGATCCCGTCGGCCATCGTCGATTCGGGCTGGGCGATGTGGATCGCGGCGCCCGCGTTGAGGAGGACGGCGTTGCGGCGGGCGCCCGGTTGGCCCGACAGGACCGCGCGGACGATGGCGGCGTTTTCAGTTGGCGTGCCGCCGACCACCTCCGACTTGTCGGCCAGCGGCAGGTTGAATTGTCCAGGCTCAATGGCAAACGTGCGGATGAAACCGTCCCGGACCTCGCAGACGCTGGTCTCGCCGACGGGGGAGATCTCGTCTAGGCCGTCGAGGCCGTGGACGACGTAGGCGTTGGTGACGCCGAGATTGCACAGCACCTTGCCCATCGGTTCGACGAGGTCTTGGTCGTAGACGCCGAGTAATTCTCGTTTTGCCCCGGCCGGATTGACGAGCGGCCCCAAGATGTTGAACATCGTCCGGATCGCCAATTCTTTCCGGACTGGTGCGACGTATTTCATCGCGATGTGGTAATTCTGAGCGTACAGAAAACACAAACCGATTTCCTGGAGCATTGCCAATGATTTTTCTGGGGGGACCGTGATGTCGGCGCCCAGAGCCTCCAGCACGTCGGCCGACCCCGCCCGGCTCGTGGCCGCCCGATTGCCGTGTTTGGCCACTGGCACGCCCGCCGCCGAGATGACAAGGGCCGCGGTCGTCGAGATGTTGAAGGAGTGGGAATGGTCGCCGCCGGTCCCCACGATTTCCAGGACGTCCATTTCGTGGAGCAAGCGGACGCAATGTTCGCGCATCCCCGCCGCCGAGCCGGTGATCTCATCGATCGTTTCGCCCTTGACGGACATGGCGGTCAAATAGGCCGCCATTTGGATGTCCGACGCCGCCCCGCCCATGATCTCGTCCATGACCGATTTGGCCATTTCGTACGGCAAATTCTGGCGTGACGCCGCCAGCTGGATCGCTTCTTTTATCATGGGTATTTCCTCCGTATCGTCACTCTGGCGCACGGAGCCAATGTAGCGCGCCAGACCCCTTTCCGGCCGGCGCTTGCGGCAAATTGGACAAGGTTTTGAGTTTCAGGGGGACTTTGGCGGGCCGGCCGTCAAGGGCGGGGCGGACCTCGCCAACATCAACCCGGACTTCCTCGCTCACGGGCCGGCCGTCAAGGGCGGGGCGGACTCTCTGGACGCACAGGCGAGCGCGGGAGCGCTAGGGCTGGCCAGCCGGGCGGGCAGCGCGGCCGAAGACAGCTTGGGTTTTCTTAGGGGAAGCGGCGGTCAGCCGGCCGGGAGCGCGAGGAAGTTGCGCACGATGTCAGCGCCGAGCGGCGTCAAAATCGACTCGGGGTGGAACTGGACGCCGTAGTGGGGCAAGCTGCGGTGGGCCACGGCCATGATCTCGCCGTCGGCCGTCCGGGCCGTCACCTGGAGGCAATCGGGCAAGGTCGGGTCCACGGCGGCGAGGGAATGATAGCGGCCTGCCTCGATACGCTCAGGCAAGCCTGTGAACAAGCGGCAATCGCGGTCGAGGGTAGCTGATGATGATTTGCCGTGGAGAAGCTCCAAGGCGTACGAGACGGTGGCTCCGTAGGCCTCGCAAACCGCCTGGTGGCCGAGGCAGACGCCGAGCAAAGGGATGTGGGGGACGGCTTGGACGAGGCTCACGCAAATCCCGGCCGCCGCCGGGCGGCCAGGGCCGGGCGACAAGACGATCCGTGAGGGCGCGAGGGCTTTGACCGCCTCTGCCGTCAGGGCGTCGTTGCGGAGGACGCGTATCTCCTCCGGTTCCCCGCCTTCCGCCTGGTCGAGGAGCAGCGTCCCCAAAAGCTGCCAGAGGTTGAAAGAAAAAGAATCGTAATTGTCGATGAGGATTATCATCGCGCTGCCTCCGCTGTCTCCGCGATGGCCTGCTCGACGGCAGCCAGTTTGCGTTGGCACTCCTCGAACTCGGCTTCGGGCCGGCTGTCCGCGACGACGCCCGCGCCGGAACGCAAGAAGAGACGGCCATTTTTCTTGAAAGCCAAACGGATGGCGATGCACGTGTCCATGTCGCCAGTCAAGGACAGATAGCCGATGGCGCCGCCGTAGACGCCCCGGCGGCAGCCTTCCAGGGCGCCGATGAGTTGGCAGGCCCGGATCTTGGGGGCCCCGGACAAGGTGCCGGCGGGCAAGAGCGCGGCCACGGCGTCGAGGGCGTCGCAGTCGGGACGCAGGCGGCCCTGGACGGTCGAGCCGATGTGCATGACGTGGGAGAAGCGCTGGACCGACCGGTAATCCGTGACCGTGACCGTGCCGAAACGGGCGACCCGGCCGATGTCGTTGCGGCCGAGGTCGACCAACATGGTGTGTTCGGCCAGCTCCTTGGGGTCAGACAACAAATCCCGTTCTAAACGGGCGTCCTCGGCCGGGGTCGCGCCGCGGCCCCGCGTGCCGGCCAAAGGAAAGGTTTCAAGCAGGTCGCCGCGCAGGCGTACGAGGGTTTCGGGGGCGGCCCCGGCCAGCTCGATGTCGTCGGAAGAGAAATAGAACATGTAGGGGGAAGGGTTGGCCCGGGCCATGGCGCGGTAGGCCTCGAACAAAGAACCCTCGGCCTCGCAGTCGAGCCGGTTCGACAAGACGATCTGGAAGATGTCGCCGTCCTTGATGTGCCGCTGGGCGGTCTCGGCCATGGCGCAGTAGGCCGGCTTGTCGAACAGAGCCCGCCAACCAGACAGCAGTTTGAGGGGCGGCGGGGCGGCTGGCTGGCCGTTTTCGAGGATGCCGCGGAGGCGGTCGATTTCCGTCAGGGCGCGCCCGTAATTTTCCTCCAGCGCGTCGGTCGCGACGTTGACGACAATGGAGATCACGCCTTGCAACCGGTCGAACGCGATCACCTTGTCGAACAACATGAGGTCGACGTCTCGGAAGCCCTCCGTGTCAACCGCCCCGAGGTCGATGGCCGGCTCGGCGTAGCGGATGTAGTCGTAGGCGAAGTAGCCGACGAGGCCGCCTGTGAAAGGGGGCAGGCCGGGCAGTTTGGGACTGCGGTTGTCGGACAGAATCTGGCGGATCGCCGAGGCCGGGTCAGTCGTTTGGCTCGTGAAGCGGGCGCCCCCGGCGGTCAGTTGGAGCCTGCCTTCTTGGCACGTTATCTCCAGGGCCGGGTCGAAGCCGAGGAAACTGTAGCGTCCGGTGGCGGCCTCATCCTCCAGGCTCTCCAATATGAAGCATTGCTTGCTGAGGCGTTTGAGCTTGAGGAAGCAGTCGGCAGGGCTCAAGGCGCCGGCCGGGAAGCTGGCGGCGACGGGGACGCGCCCAAAACCGGGGGCGAGCGCGGCCGCCTCGGCCAGGCTGGGGGCGATCTGCATGGCGGCTCCTTGCGGTCGGGCCGGGGTCGGAGGAAGCGGGGGCGTGGCTAGACGAGTTGGCGGAGAGGGCGGCGGGCCACGAGATGCCGGCGGGCGTAGGAGGCGATCTGACGGGTCGCGTAAGCGTCCACGACGGCTCCGAAACCACCGCCGACCAAAGGCACTTTGCGGAGGAAGAAGCCGGCCAGGTCCTTGGTCGCCAAGTTGCCGAGGATGTCGTAGAGGACGCGGGCGGCGGCCTGGTTGGCCAACGCCGAATCGGCCACGGCGGCCGTGGCGACGGTCAAGGGCGTTGAGGGCAGCCGGCCGGAAGCGACCTGCTTGCCTACCTCTTTCTCGCCCAGCAGGCACATCACGAGGGCGGTTCTGACGCGCGGATCGTCGATGTCGTAGCCGTGGAGGTGGGCGATGCAGGCGACGAGGCGTATCTGCACGACGACGATGCCTGTGAGGTTGGCGGGCGTGCCGATGAGCGCCGCCAACCCGCCGGCCACGTTCGTCACGAAGCCTTGGGCCGAGGCCAAGGTGACATGGAGGCGGATGAGGGCGTCGATGGCTTTGTCAGCTTCGCGGTAGCGCTCCAGGTGGCGTCCGGCCACGCGTTTGGCGGCGGGCAGGCCCCGAGTCCCGTCAACGGCCAGGTCGATGAGCTTGAGGAGCCAGCCGCCGAAGGTGTCGGGGGCCAGGTAGGGCAGGCCGACAAGGACGCCGCCGGCGACGCCCTTGAGGAGTTTGCCTGACGGCATAGTGAATCCCTTCTTTCGACCGCCCTTGAGTCTAAGGCCAGCAGGCAGGCCGTCTCGGCCGCTGTTGGGCCGGCCGGCGGGCGGGAGCGTCTCAAGCTGCGCCGGTGTCAGCTCGGCCGGAGGGGTTGGGACTGGACGGCCGGCGGGCGGGACTGTCCGACGGCCGTGTCATGATCGGACCGTGCCCCTCCTTGAAGTTTTCGGCCCGCCCCGGTTGTGGCCGGATGAGGATCTCGTCGCGTTTTCGGATGGCCTCGACGTTGGCCTTGTCTTGGCCGCCTACCGCTCCGGCGTCTTTCCCATGCCCTTGCGCCAAGCCTTCTTCAGCGCGTCGATGGCCTGGTGGTCGCCGGTCCGGCGCGGCGTCTTGGAACCGGGCGGATTGCGGGTCAGCCGTTCACTGCGCCAGTCCGCCAAACGCTACCTCTGCACAGCCGACCAGGCCTTCGGCGCCGTCATCCGGCGCTGCGCGGACAGCGGCAGGCCGGGCGGTTGGATCGACGACGGCATCGTCCGGGTGTACGAGGAGCTGTTCGCTCTCGGGCACGCCCACTCGGTCGAAGCCTGGACGGCGGACGGGCGGCTAGCTGGCGGGCTTTACGGCGTCAACGTGGGCGGCTTGTTCGCGGGCGAGTCGATGTTCCACGACCAGTCCTACGGGCGGGACGCTTCAAAGGCCGCCCTCGTCCACCTGGTGGAGTCTTGCCTGAGCGCCGCCGCTTCCTGGCTGCTCGACGTCCAATGGCTGACCCCTCACTTGGCGAGCTTGGGGGCTGTGGCGGTCAGTCGGCCGGACTACTTGCGCCGGCTGGGCGCTCTCGTCGACCAGCCGCCGTTTTGGCCCGGTCCAGCCGGCGGCGCGGCAAGCAGCCCCCCGGCCGGCGGCTTGGCCGGTCCGGAGGAGGGCTTTGCGGCGCGCCTCCAGCGGCTTCCCGGCCGCCAGCAGTCCGGCAGCGGGCCAGAGCCGCTGACGAGGCCGGGCCGATGACAGAGCCGCTGCCGGAGCCGCTGGCGGCAGGTCCCGGCGCGGCCGCCGCCCGGCCGGCCCGTGGTTGGCGGGCCGAGGCCGAAGCCGAGATCCGGCGCTCCCGCTTCCTCGCGTTGGCCGCCCGCGCCGATTCCGAAGCCGAGGCCAGGGAGCTGTTCGCGGCGGCTCGCCGCCGCCACGTTGGGGCCCGCCACTATTGCACCGCCTTCATCGTCGCCGAGGGCTCCGGGGCGCCGACGAGCCGCAGCTCCGACGACGGCGAACCCGCCGGGTCCGCCGGCCGGCCCATGTTGGCGGTCCTCGCCGGAACTGGTTTGGTCAACGTGGCGGCCGTCGTGGCCCGTCACTTCGGCGGCGTCAAATTGGGCGTCGGCGGCCTGACACGGGCGTACAGCGGCGTCGTCCAGGACGCCTTGGCGGACGTTCCCAGGGTCGTTCCGTCGGTCCGGCCGCTTTGGCGGCTTCGGCTTGGCCATTCCCAGGCCGGCCGCCTGTCCGCGGAACTGCGCCGGCGGGGGGCGTTGGTGGCAGGCGAGGCCTACGAAGGGGAGGCCGTCGTCCTTGACTTGGCTTTCGGGCCTGAGGCCGACGTGCCCAGTCTGCTGGCCCAACTCGGCTGCGCGGCCGCCGCCTGCCCGGCCGGCTTCCAGGTGGTTGAAGAACAGTTGCCGGAAATCGCCTGCTAGGGGCGTGGAAGCCGGGCGGCAGACCGCCGGCGGCCCTGTGGGAATCGCCACTTTGACCGATTTAGGCCATCTGCGGGTTGCGTTACGCTGCCGATTTTGGCAGGCTTATGGCAATGGCTCAAACGGAGCGGACAGAGATCCCCGAAGCTCTCTCCATTTGTTGTCATAGGCTATTATCAAGCCGCATGCTGCGGATGTCAGTCGATGACAGACGTCTCAACTGAGACGGGCAGCTTGCGTCAGATGACGGGGCGGCTACGCCGGCGGCGGGGGGTGTTGGGGGGGGGGGCCCCCGGCGCCGCCGTAGCCGCCCCGAACCATGTGCGGGAGTTTTCCCGCACATCGATCCGAGGTAGCCGCACCGCCCGACAGACTCCGTAGGCCTGTTTGACCTTCGTAGGCCTGGTTGACGTTCTTGAGCTGCGCTGTCAAAACCCCCTAGGAGGGTTTGAAAAGCGACGCTGCCTAGCCAGCGTAATCGGGGCTTGGCGTCTCTGGCGGCCAGGCGGGAGCTTTCCGAAAGAACCGGGAGAAGCTTCAAAGGCCAGGGTTGATTCTGGGAAGAATCTCAGAGGCTGCGGCCCATGCTGAGGGCCATGAACGCCTTCGCCTTCCTCGTCCCGGCGGCCGATGTGGCAGCGATCCTCCTTGTCACCTTGGCTCTCTACCGTCCCCGCCATCAGCGCCACGACCTGGCCTTCGCCTATCTCGCCGTCAACATCGGCGTTCTCGCCGTGGCCGAGGTCCTAGGCGCGGCCGGCGGCGGCGTGGGAGTCGGGCTCGGCCTCCTGGGCGTCCTCGCCATCATCCGTCTCCGCAGCCTCGAACTCGACCAACACGAGGTCGCTTACTATTTCTCCGCTCTCGCCCTCGGCGTCATCGGCGGCCTCGGGGCTCCCCTCGGCTGGATGGCGGTCGGCCTCATGGGCGCCATCGTCCTCGTGGCGGCGCTGGCCGACGCTCCGGCCGCGCGCCGGGGCCGCCGCAGCCAGTTGGTCGTCCTCGACAGAGCCTGCGCAGACGAGGACGAGTTGCGGCGCCGCCTGGAGGACCTCCTCGGCGGTCGGGTCGTCGCCCTGGCTCCCCGGCGCGTCGACCTCGTCAACGACACCACCTGGGTCGACGTCCGTTACATCGCCGCCGCCGGCGGGGAACGGCTGATCCGGCCGGCCGGCTCTTACGGAAAACAAGCTTCAGAGGCATACGCGCCGGCGCCGCAGCCGCAGGGGCGGCCGGCGGGACTGCGCGAGGAGGATCGGCCAGCCGAAGGACCGAGCCGAGCGGGAGACTGGTCATGAGCGCGGCCGCCCAGCTTGGCCTGTCGGCGTTTGGTTCGCCAGTGTCGGTTGGCCTGTCGGCGCCGCTTGGCCTGCCGACGGTCGGCTTGGCCGAACTGGACGCCACGGCCGCCCTCCAGACTCGCCGCGACCGCAAATACGCGCTCCGAGAGGCCAACCTCGGCGCCCTCTTGGCCCGTGGCTTGGCCGGCGCCTGCGTCTTGGCCATCGACGGCCGGACAAAGATCGCGGTCCGCACGGTTTATTACGACACGGCCGCCCTCGTCTCCTACCTCGGCTGCGCTCAGCGCCGGCGCCGGCGTTTCAAGCTCCGGACACGCCAACGGGACACCGAGCCGGCGGCCTGGCTCGAGGTCAAAACCCGCGGCCCGAGGGGTTTCACCGTCAAGGACCGCGTCGCCGACCTCGGCTGGGACGGGTCTTGGCCCTCTTTTGCCGTCGGCGGCGACTCCAGCGGCGAGAGGCTCGGCTTGGAAACGGCGGGCGGGATTGGGGATTTGCCGGCTGACCAACTCGCCGCCGCCTTGGCCGCCCTCGCCAGCCGCGGCGTCGTGCCGCCGGCCGCGGCCGATCTGAGACCTTGCCTCGAAGTCCGCTACCGCCGCACCACCTACCTACTCCCCGACGGGCAGGGCCGGGCCACGGTTGACACGTGTCTGTCCTGGGGCCGCCCTGGCCTGCTCCTGGCTGCCGCGCCAGGGCTGGCCGTAGTCGAAACCAAGACGGCCGGCCCGCCGGCCGCCTTCGACCGGGCGGCTTGGTCTTGCGGCTGCCGTCCCTTGGCCCTCTCGAAGTTCGGCGTCGGCATGGCCTTGGCCTACCCCGGCCTGCCTGACCACCGCTGGCGCCGCCTCCTTCGCCATCTCCGCCCGCTTGCCGTCCAGGCGTCTGACGGGCCGTCCCGCCGCGAACTCGTGGCTGCCCCTGGCTTGGCGCACACCTCACCGCCTACGCGGGTTTCACCAGCCAAGTCGGTTTCACCGTTTTCAGCGCCTACGCCAGTTCCACTTGCCACATTGATTTCATCATCTACATCAGTTTCCTCTCCGCGACATGCGCAAACCCCGCGGACTTCCTGAAAGAGCCGCCATGGCACAACAACCCCAACCAACATCTCAGTCGGCGGCGTCCCCATCGCCGCCCGCCGGCCCTGCCGCCTCGCTCGTTTCCGCGCCGGCCTTCGCGCGGTTGACGGCCCCGGTGGCCGCACAGCCGACAGCCCCGACAGCATCGCTTGTTTGCGACCAGTCTCCGGCGTCCCCGCCCCTTCAGGCGGCTTCGGCCGCCGGGCGGGCGTCTGACGGCCTTGGCCAAGCCGTCACACCGGCTGTGGTTTCAGCGGCTGCCGCCTGGTCTCGCCGCCGCAAACCGGCTTGGACCGGCGCTGCCGTCTGGGCCATCGCCGCCTTGTGGTGTGTCTTCAGCGGCTCCGCGGCAGGGGTGCAGGCCGTCTTTGACATGGGCCATGCGGCAGCGGTTTTCCTCGCCTGGCGGGGACTGCTGTGACGAGGCGTCCGACGCGTCGCCTTGGCTGCCAAGCGGCGCGCCGCTTTGTCCGCAAAACAGTCCGGCGGGCGGTCTTGGCCGTAGTCGCCGTCGCCTTGGCTGGGACCTTGGGCGGCTGCTGGACTGACGGTTTCGCGGCGCCGGCGGCCTCCGAAGTTCCGCCGACGGCCGCCGAAACACCGGCGGCCGCCTTGACCGTGCCCGCTTCCACAGCCGAAGCCATGGCCGACAACCTTGTCCCGGCCAGCGGCGCGGCTGGGACCGCGGCCGCCGTGGACATCAACCTCGACGCCATAGCGGCGGCCAGCTTGCCGGGAGTCGAGGTCGCCGGGACGGCCGTGACGATCACAAGCCCCGGCCACTACCGTCTGACTGGCGCTTGGGCTGGCCAAGTCGTCGTCGCCGCGAAAAAGGCGGACGTAGAGCTGACTTTGGACGGTGTGGCGATCGACTCGGATGGTTCCGGGGCCCTCGTCATCGCGGCCGCCGACCTCGTGACGGTTCACTTGGCCGCCGGCTCGGTCAACAAACTGTCTGACGTTGGGACGGCCAGCACAGCCGGCGACGCCGCGGACAGCGCCAGCGCCACCCCGTCAGCCGACTCGGCCGCCGACACGTCAGACGACGGTGTTCCAGAAGGCGCCTTGTTCTCCCGGGCTGACCTTGTCATCGATGGCCAGGGCCGCCTTGAGGTGGAAAGCGCGGCCGGCGACGGCATCGTGTCAAAAGACGGATTGGTCATCAGCTCTGGCGACATCGCCGTGCGGTCGGGCGACGACGCCGTACGCGGCAAAGACTACCTTGTCATCGCCGGTGGGACCTTGACGGCCGTCGCCGGCGGTGACGCCCTCAAGTCGACGAACGGCTCCGATCCCAAGGCCGGTTACGTCCTCGTCAGCGGCGGCGTTTTGGACCTGACAGCCGCCAGTGATGGGATCGACGCCGAAACCGACGCCCTCGTCGCCGGCGGCCAACTCTCCATCACGGCCGGCGACGACGGCGTCCACGCCGAACTGGGGGCTCTCGTCATCGACGGCGGCCAAATCAGAATTGCCGAATCCTACGAGGGTTTGGAAGGTCCGGTCGTCCATCTGGCCGGCGGCGACATCGACGTCACAGCCAGCGACGACGGGGTCAACGCGGCCGGTGGCGCCGACGCCGCAGCCAGCGGTGGCACGGACGGTTTCAATCCCGCGGCGCCCGGCGCGGCTCCGCCGGGCTTTGGCGCCGGCGGCTGGCCGCAGCAGGACTCCAGCGCGGCGCCGGCTGGTTTCAACCCTGGTCAGGCCGGTTCGGCGCCATCCTTCGATCCTGGCGTGGCGCCTTCTTTCGACCCCGCGGGGCGAGGCGGCCGTCAACCCGGCGGCTGGCCGAGCGGCGCCGCGGCGGGCGAGGCTGGCGGTTTTCCAATGGACGGCTCCAGTGGTTTTCCAGCGGGCGGCCCCGGCGGCGGCTTCGGCGGGGAACCGGTCGGCAACCAGGTCCTCCTCATTTCGGGCGGCGTCATCCGAGTCGACGCGGGCGGCGATGGCCTCGACTCCAACGGCACGCTGACGATCAGCGGCGGCGCGTTGACAGTTTTCGGCCCCTCGCCCGAAGCGCGCGGCGGCGGCGACCAGGCGATCGACTGCGGCAGCGGTTGGACTGTCACGGGCGGCGTCCTCCTCGGCACGGAGTCCGACAGCGCCTTCGACGGGAGCCCCTCGGAGAACTCAACCCAGCCGTGGTTGTCCGTCGCTTTGAGCGGCGCAGCAGCGGGGATGGAGCTGGCCGTCCGACCCGAAGCCGAGACCACGGCCATCGTGACAGCTGTCTTGCCCAAGGGCGCGACTCGGCTCATCGTTTCATCGCCTGACCTCATATCCGGCCAGGCCTACGCCGTCGTGGACACAGCTGGTGTGGTCATCGGCTCCGGGACCGCCCAGGGCTGAGCCAGCACCGCGTCGGTCGCCCAGGGCGGCGGGCGAAGAAGAAGAGGCTGCCCGCTTTTCGGACGGCCCTTGACGAGCTACGGCGAGTCGGCGCGGAGCAGGCCGCGGCTGGCCGCTGCCCTCCACACGCCAGTTGACAGCTAGCCGGACGAAGAAGCGCTCTGAGCTCGGACGAGAGCACGGCTCACACTGGAGCGTCCCACGCCCAGCGTCGTGGCGATCACCTCAATGGTCTGCCCGTCCTCGCGCATGAGTTGAGCCTGGCGGACCCGCTCAGGGCTCATCACGGTCGGCCGGCCCCCGACATGGCCGCACGCCCAGGCCGCCGCCCGGCCCGCGTGCGTGCGCTCCTGGACCAGGTCCCGCTCAAACTGAGCGAAAGCCCCCGCCACATGAAACAGCAACCGTCCTGTGGGCGTCGTCGTGTCGATGCTCTCCGTCAACGACCGGAAGTCGACGTCTCGCTCCCCCAACCCCCGCACGACCTCGACGAGATGCGGCAGGGACCGGCCCAACCGGTCCAACCGCCACACCGTCAACATGTCGCCCGCCCGCAGGCGCCCCAGGACCGCGTCAAGCTGGGGCCGCTGCGCCTGCACCCCCGAAGTGTGGTCGATGAAGATGCGCTCACAACCAGCCTTGCGCAGCGCCTCCGTCTGCGCCTCCGGATTCTGGTCCGCCGTCGACACTCGCGCGTATCCGATCACACTCACCGCCGCCGCCCCCGACGCTGGCCCGGCGGCTCAAGGCCGCTGGCGGGGCGAGGCGGGCGCTCGATCTCTTCCCCCAAGCGGCGCTTAGCCGCCTCGCGGCCCGGAAGGCTCAGGCCGGGTTCCCGCTCTCCGGCTTCTTCCGGTGGGGCGTCGGAAAATCGCGCCGACCGCACGACACCCGCTGCGCCGGCAATGCGCGCCAGCGCTTCACGCTGCTGTTCCGCGTCCCCCGGGTACGCCTGCGCCACCACGGCGGCCGCGTCACGTGTCGCCAGCCTGGACGCCACTCGCAACAGGTCGGGATCGTTTTCCCCAAGTCGGGTCAGCTCGCGCAGCGCGTCGGCTGTGTGCTCCACCCAACTCCGCACCTGCCTCACGCTGAGACTGCGCACAGCGCGGGCCTCATCAACCGCTTGGGCGGCTGCCTCTCCCCGTTCAACGCCTCCCGCGCCCACCAACGCATCGTGGAGGACGCGCCCGTCGCGGTCCTGCACCACCACGCGATCCACCGCGCCCGACGCGACAAGCTCGCGCACCGTGCCGCGTACGTTCACGGCCGCCGCGTCGTGCGCAGTTCCCGGCGTCCACCGTCCCGCGCCGACGTCCTTCACCTGCTTGATGTAGCGCGACAGCGTGCCAGCCCGCGACACCTCCAGCGGCGCCGCGACGACGCGCAGTTCTGTGTCGTACCCAGCTGCTTTGAACGCTTCGAACTCGCCGCGCAGCATCGCGGCGTCCCGCAACGTCGTCTCCACCACCGCGCTGATCCCCTGGCTGCGCAGGCACGCGGTCGCCATGCCTACCCACGCCCCGGAGGCTGGACCGGTCGCCTCCGGCATCCGTAGCGGGTCCTCGCGCATGAGCCGCTCATAGTCCGGGTGGAACTGGCGCAGCTCGTCCCCGTTGACAACAACCGAACCGGGGAGGGAACGAGACACCGTGGCTAGAACACGCCCCTTGCCTACGCCGGGCTGGCCTCCGACAGACACGAAACGCGGCGGGCGGGAGAGGGTTCCTCCGACACCGCCGCGCTGGGGTTCGATGTATTCCGGCAGAACGAAGCGCTCGAACCTGGCTCTCAGCTGGCTCACCCCGAACGGCGCGCTCATGCCACCAGTGCGGGGGCCTGGACGGGCATCGCCGCCCACAGAGCGCGCAGTTCGGCGCGCTTGGCTTCGATCGCCGTCTCGTCGTCGGGGTCCACCGCGCGCACTTGACGGCGCAGTTCGATGCCCGCGTTGCGCCAGTGTCCCCCGGCCGCCTCGCTCGGCGCTTGATCGGCCCAGGCCACGTAACGGCCGCCGATCCGCGTCGCCAGCTCCAGCAGGGCGTCATAGATCATCGGATCGAACGTCCGGTCATTCTCGGCAGCTGCCATGTCGGTCTCCCTCCGCTCAACCCGTTCAGGCTGTTTTCAAGCATCCTACCCAGTCGTCCCGAAACCCGTTGAGTCCAGGTTTCGGGACGACTGGGTTTCGGGCATGCTTTCCGGGCCTGCAGGCCCGGAAAACGCGCAGGCGTAGGGAGTTGTCGCGCGACCACGCGCGGGGCGGGCCTGCCCCGCGGATGAGGATTGAGCTGTCGGCAGTCGACCGCGCAACCACGCGCGGGCGGGCCGGTCCTCCGTTCTGCCCTGAAATGATCATTTGCGAGTGTCAGCGGCAGCCCGCCGGAGTCCTACTTGGCCGCTCGGCCGTCCTTCAGCGGGCCAACGGGAAGCGCAGTAAGAACACAGTGCCGTCGGAGCCGGTCGTTTCGACGGCGATGTCGCCGCCGAAACGCTGTGCGATCTCAGAGACGAGGGCCAGGCCGAGGCCGAAACTGCGTTTGCGGCCGGTTTCGCGGCCGTGGGCGAAGCGCTCGAAGATCCGGTCAGCCGTCTCCGGAGCGATGCCGGAGCCCCGGTCGCGCACCCGTATCGCCGCTTCGGCGCCTTCCCGGACAATGGCCACGGCGACTTCTCCACCTGCCGCAGAGTGTTGGATGGCGTTGTCGACAAGGGCGACGACGGCACGGGTGAGGGAACGGGCGGGCACGCCGACGCGCAGGTCCGCCGCGGCTTCGACCGACAAGGCGACCGCCGCCTGGTCGGCCATCGGCTGGAGGGACGCGACCGCTTCCCGGACGGCCGCCGTGACGGCGGTGACAACGCCGGGCAGCGTCGTCCCCTCGGCGGTCAAGAGGAGGTCGTTGAGCACGTCGTTCATCCGTTCCGTGTCCTCGCGCAGTTGGGCGGCCGTCTTTGCCACGTCGTCGCCGCGGGCGAGGCGGCGTTGGAGGACTTGGACGCGGCTGTTGAGGACGGTCAGCGGCGTGCGCAGTTCGTGCGAGGCGTCCGCGACGAAGTGCCGTTGCAATGTCAGGGCGTCAGCCAACGGTTTGACGGCCCGCTGCGAGACCAGCCAGCCGACCAGGCCCAAGGCGATGACGCCGGCGATGGCCAAAACGACGACGGCGGTCAGGAGGCTGGCGGTGTCAAGGTAGCGGACGTTGGCTTGGATCGGCTGGCCGAAGCCGCCGGGATGGGCTGGCATGTCGCGGGGCGCGACGACCGAGCGTCGGACCGCGATGACGATGATGACGGCGGCGCTGACAAGGAAGACAACCGCAGTGGCGAAAGCCACGTAAAGGCCGACGGACAAGGACGCGCGCCGGATACGGGCGTTGTCGTCGGCCGCCGGCCGGGCGGGCCGCCTCCGCTCCGGTCCGGTCCTAGCCGTCAACGGTCCGAAGGCGGCGGCAACCGGCTGTGAACCGGCATTTTCGGCAGGCAGAGGATTTGCCGGCCGGCCGAGGGGCGCCGCCGGGAGGAAGGCCGGAGTCCGCAGGTCGGGGGTTGAGACAGGCGCCGCGGCTGCGGCGGCGGCCGGGAGCCGCGTAAACCCGTCTTCGGACGGGCGAAGGAGCGGCGGCGGGGGCAGAGGCAAGGCTTTGGGAGCGCTGGCTGAGACGGCAGCCCCGGCCGGGGCAGGACAGCGCGTAAACCCTTCTTCTGGTGAGTAATGGCTGGTTTCCCAGGGCGGGCGGCCGGCGGCTGCGGTGGCCGGTTCGGGCGTTCCTGTCACGGGGGCAGTGTAGGAGAGCCAGAGGCCGGCCGGGGCGGCAGAGGGGCTGTCAGACGGGGCCGCTGCCCGTCTGGCCGGGTCACACCGGGTCGCCCAGGCGGTAGCCGCGGGCGCGGACTGTTTCGACAATCTCATGGCAGGACTTACGACGGAGGTAGTGGACATAAGTGTCGACGGCGCCAGGCGTGTCAGTGCGAGAAAACACGGTCGACAAGATTTCCTCTCGACTGAAAACGTGTTCGGGGGATTCGCAGAGGAGATCAAGCAAGGCCGATTCCGTGTCGGTCAAGGTGATCCGGAAGCCGGTGGGGTCGTAGAGAGTGCGGGTGTCCGGGGTGAACAGCCAGTCGCCGATGTAGCGGCGGCGGCCCTCGGCGGCGAAGCCCCGGCGCAGCGCCCGCAGCCGGGCCAAGAGCTCGTCGAAGTCGAACGGTTTGACGAGGTAGTCGTTGGCGCCGCCGTCGAGCCCAGTGACCCGGTCGTCGACCGTGCCGAGAGCCGTCAACATCAAGATCGGGGTCGTGATGCGGGCCCGCCGGACGGCTTCGATGACCGCCACTCCGTCCAGGCCGGGCAACCGCCGGTCCACCACCATGACCTCATAGTGTTTCCTGAGCGCCAGCGCGAGCCCGTCTTCGCCGGTGGCCGCGTGGTCGACGGTGTAGGACTCTTGGAGGACCTCGACTGTCATCTCGGCTATGGCGAGGTCGTCTTCGATGAACAGCAAGGCCGGCATGGCTCCCATCTTGGCCGCTTGGCTCTGAGATTGCGCTAAGAAGCCGCTGTCCGAAGCCGCCCCCCTACGCGAGCAGGGCCTGTCTTCGCGAAGCGGGGCTGGAGCTAGGGGGATTGCCGCCGCAGCCGCGTTTTGCCGGAAGCGGCGGCTGTCGTCAGTTGAGCCAGATGGCAAAAGATCCCTTGGCTTGGAGTTCGCCGACTTGGATGGTCAGGGCGCAGGAGTCGGTTGGCTGGTCGGCTAAGACGCTGACGCCGTTGACGCCCGCTTGGGCCGCGGAGCAGGCCGTCACCGTCACGCCCGCGAAGCCGGCGCCGCCGGTGAGGGCTTTCAAGGTTTCCGTGGCCATGGTCGGCAAGGTGTCGGATTGAAACAGAGTGTTGTCGAGCGGGGGGCTGGTCTGGCTGTTCCAACTGACCTTGACCTGGTAGGGCACGTTTGTGCCGCCTTGGCCGAGTTTCACGGAGGCCGCCTCGACGGTCAGAGCCTGGACGCGCTGGAGGGGGAAGGCGGCGCCCGTGATCTGCCGGGCGGTCTCGGCGCTGGCGGCTTGGACCTGCCCCAGCCAGGCCGCGTAATCGCGCTCTTGCGGCGGGGCGCCGCCTACGGCGATGTCGAAGCTCAAGCTGGCGGCGGCCGCCAGTTGGAGGCCGCTGAGTTTGTAGGCGCAGGCGGCTTGGACGCCGTCGGCGGAGGCAGTCAGCGGCTTGATCGCCAATCCGTCCGGGGGCGTCAACTCGGGGCAGGTCTCGCCTTCGAACGGCGGCACGGCCAGGAGGATGTCGCCGGCCAGGCCGGTTGACCGGGGCGCGGCGGCGGTCACAGACAAACGTGTCTGTTGGGTTTCCGTGTCGCAGGCGGCGTCGAGGTCGAGTTGCAGGCCGCTCGGCAGCAGGTCGCCTCGCAGGTGGGCGGACTCGGCCCTGCAAACGGCCGGCGGCGGCGCCGGAGGTTCCGAGAAGACACCCGTCAGGCAGAGGACGAGGATTGCCGCGGCGATAAGGACGAGGCTGCCGCCGATCAGCTGCCAGCGGCGGGCGCCGAAGAGCCCGGCCGGCCGGTCGGCGGCCGCCAAGACGGCTGCTTGGCCGGCCGGCGGCGGCGATGGCGGCTGGGCTGGCTCTGGCAGCAGGCGGGTCAAGCCGTCGTGGGCGACGAGGGGGCTGGCCGGCGGCGCTGAGACGAGCGCCGGCGATCCGGCTGGTTCGAGCGCGCCGAGCGGACCGAGAGTGTCGCCTTGATCAGGATCAGCGGCCGGCGTGGGCGATTGGCGCGGCAGACGCAACCGGGTGGCGTCGTGGTCGGCGGCCGGCCAGGAAGCGGTCGGCTCAGCGGCTTGGCCGCCTGTAGCTTGGCTGTCTATGGATTGACTAGTTATATTGGCGGCTTCTTGGGAAGTGGCCGGTCTGGCTGTCCTGGATTCGTCTGCCGCCGTCGGCCGGCCGCCCAGAAGCGGCGCCGGTCCGGTGGCCGCCGCTGTGAGCAACCATTGTTCTGGTATCGGTTGCGCCGGCAAAGCCGGGCCGGCCAGGGCGCTTTCAGGCAGGCTGCGTAGGGCAGCGGCTGTTTCCGCCGCGCTGAGCCGGTCGGCCGGCTGCTTGGCCAGCATCTGGGCTAACAGGTTCCAAAGAGCCGGGTCGAGCGGCAGTACGGGCGGGGAAGACAGAAGATGGCGCTGGCTGACGGTGTTGGCGACCCCGGGGCCGTCGAACGGGGTGCGCCCGGCCAGCAATTCGTAGAGCAAGATGCCGCAGGAATAGACATCTGACTTGTCTGTGTAGTCGCCGCTTGCCAATAGTTCCGGCGGCATGTAGGAGGGGGTGCCGATGGCGGTCGTCCGGTGGGCCGTGACATCGTCGACCAGCCGGGCGATGCTGAAATCTCCCAACCGCACGTCGCCGGGTCCCAGCGCCTCCGTCTTGGCCAGCAACACGTTGTCGGGTTTGACGTCGCGGTGGAGGACACTCTGAGCGTGGGCCAAGGCCAAGGCGTCCAGGATCGCCGTCGCCAGTCCCGCCGCCTGGCTTGGCGGCAACGTGGTTTTGCTGCGTCGGTAGTCGCCCAGGCTGCCGCCGTCAACCAGGTCCATGATGATGGCGAGGTCGAACCCCTCCACCACCAGGTCGTGCAACTGGACGATGTTGGGATGGCTCAGCTTGACCAAGATTAATTTTTCTTGGAAAAACCGGCTTACCACCGAGGGGTCGTCTTGGACGTATTCGGGGCGGAGCAGCTTGGCGGCCAGATAACGTCCAGTCCGGCGGTCCCGAGCCCGCCAGACCGTGCCCATGCTCCCTTGGCCGATCTGCTCCAGCAGTTCATAGCGGCTGCCAAGCGCCCTGCCGCCTGCTCCTGGCCCGCTCACGGCGTCTCGCTTCCATCGCTCGGCGAGACGCACTGGACAAGGCTGACGCTGCCACTGGCGCAGACGTAGCCGCGCCCTGGTGTCAGCTCGACCGGCGTGTTGCGGGGGAGGACGACCCCCAGCAGCTCGTTGTCTAAGTCGATATTTGGTTGCAGCAAGACGCCGCAGCGGGCTTTGCGGACCGCCTTGGTCCAGTTCGGGGCGTTGTAGGCGCGTAGGTCGTCGGCCCGGCCGGCGGCGATGACATGGAGGTTTGACTGGTTGGCGGCTATCAGATTGACCAGCGTTTTATGAGGGTCTGCGAATTGCTCGGCGTCGTCGATCAAGAGGACCAGCGGGTCTTTATACGTCTGGACGGCATCGAGCAGCTCTTGGAGTTTCGTTTCACCAATGGAAACGGGTCGGTCGAGGCGGGCGGCCGTCAGCGGCGACCGCTTCTGTGACAGGCCCCAGATTTGCGGCGCCGGACCGGCCGCGCCGCTTCGCAGCGATTCGGCCAAAGCCAAAAGCAGGCTGGACTTGCCGCTTCGGACCGGCCCGGCGATGAGCAGGTGCTCATTTTCGTAGAGTTCTATGAAGGCTGCTTCCTGGTCGGATTCGCGCAGGCCGACCGGCAACCGCCAAGGCTCCGGGCCGGTCAAGGCGACGGCGCCCAGCTCAGCCACGCTGACCCGTCCGGGCAGTGGCAGCACAGGGCTGGACTTGGCCGGCTGGTCGTCCCAATGGGCCGCCGCCATCGCGACGGCGTCGGTCAGCGGCAGCGGGCAGGTGGCGACGTGGGTTTGCAAGCCGGTCTCAGCTAGGACGCAGCGGCCCGGCGTCGGGGCGGGCGCCTCCAAGCCGCGGGCGACAGCGCCGTAATCATTTTGGTCGGCCAGTTGGAAAACCCATTTCTGGGTTGTCAAGCCACTCAACTTCAACGGCAGATCGCCTGGCCGCATCACCGTAAGAGCGCACCAGATGCCGACGGCGGGGCCGTCGGCGTAAACCCTGTAGAAGTCGTCGAGCAGATCTTGCCCGTCGAGGTGTTTTTTGAAGTTGGAGTATTCGTCCTTGAGAGCGGCGAAACCGTCGATCAGGATGACCATTTGGGGGTAATCGCCCGGTTTGGCTTGACGGCGGTCCAGCTCTTTGCGCACATGTTTGAGCAGGCGGGTTTGCCGTTCCGGCTCGGCGGCCCCGATGTAGTCGACGACGTGGGGCAGCCCGGCCAGCGGCGCCAGCGCCGACGCACCCATGTCGAGGATGAAAAGGTCAAGCCGGTCAGGCGCCCAGGCCAGCGCCAAGGCCAGGGCCAAACTGGCCAAGGCGGTGCTGGCGCCGCTCCTGGCGATGCCTATCAAAAGCAAGTTGCCGCGGTCACGGTCCCAGCCGGCCGGGATCTGGCGTTGCGAAGCCGGGTCGTCCGACAAAGCGAACCAAACCAAGTTCCCGTCGCTGCCGCCTACGGCCGGGATCGCGGCGGCTTGGCCGTCGGTCTCCGGCGGCTCCGCCGCGGTCGCTTGGAAACCGGTCAGGTCGACTCGTGGGCCAAGCGGCTCTGGCCAGATCGGGCGGGGCGGGGCGAAGCCAGCCGACCGCTGGGCTTCTCGGACAGCGGCGATCAACAGCTCAAGGTCGGTTGCGGAAGACGTCGTGCCGGCGGCCGCTCGCGCCGCTTTGGGCGAGGCGCCGAAGACGACAGGGAGCAATTCGACCAAATCGGGTCCGGCTTGCTCGGCCCGGCCGCCGGTGTAGGCGGTTTGCACAGGGGTGATGTCGTCGAGGCCGAGGCGGACGTAGGCGCGGCCTTTTTGTTCGTTGCGGATGGCCGCCGCCGCGGGCGTGCCGATGATGTCGACGGAGTCATCGCGGCTTTGCACTCGGAGGGCGATCCGCAAGTTGGTGTTGGCCCGGATGTCCTCTTTGACGACGCCTTTGGGGCTTTGGGTGGCCAAGATCATGTGCACGCCGAGGGTCCGTCCGACCGCCCCGACGCTGACCAGCTCCGTCAGCACCTCCGGTGATTGTTTGGCCAACTGGGCGAATTCGTCGATGACCAACAGCAGCCTAGGCAGCGGTTGGGCCGGCCGCGTCGCCATGTAGGCGTCGAGGTTGTTGATCCCCGGACCGGCCTGAGCGAAGATTTCTTGGCGGTAAGCCATTTCGGCTTTCAGAGCCTGCAAGGCTCGCCGCGCCACTCTCACATCGACCTTGTCTTTGTCGACGGGGTCCTTGTCGATGTTGCTGACTGTGCCGACGGTATGGGGGAACTGTTTGCCAGGGCCCAGGATGCCTTCGCCTTTGAAATCGAAGATGACGAAAGCCAGCCGCGTCGGGTCGTTGCGGGCGGCCAGCCCGGCGATGAGAGCGAGCAGGAACTCGCTCTTTCCGGAGCCAGTGGTGCCGCCGACCAGGCCGTGGGGTCCGTCCCGGACGATGTCGAGGCAGAAGACGCCGTTTTCGCCGACGCCGACCGGCGTTGACACGCCGCTGGACTGCGACCACAACCGCCGGATCGCTGCCGGAGTGATCTCGTCGAGCCCGAGCAATGGCGGCAAGCGGACCAAACCAGGCAGGGCTGTTCCCGGAATGACAAGTTCCGGATCGTCGAAGCGGGCCAAATCCAGGGCGGCCCGGCGAGCCGTCTCCAAGCTGAGGCCGGCCACGGTGACATCGTCGACTTTGGCCAGGTCGCCAGGACGGCTGACAGAGCCGGCGGCGTCCTCATCGACCTCGATGACGACCGTGCAGGAGGCCGGCAACTGTTCCCGCGAGGCGGCCAAGACGATCCCAGAAACCTGCCGGCGGTCCCGCTGGGCGAAGCTGGCGCCGGGGTCGGCCCGTCCCTGGCCGAGCAAAGCCCGGGCGGGGGATTCGCGGCCCTCGGTTAAGAAGTCGGAATCGATGACGAGCAAGACGGCCGGAGTCGGATGGCTCGCAAGGCCGTCTTGCAGGTCGCGTAATAAACTTTGGCTTCGACTTGCCTCGCCGGACGACCAGCGGTCGCCAGCGCCCTGGCCGAGGCGGCGCGTCTGAGGCAGCCAAACCGTCCAGTCCCACTGGTCGTCGCGGCCCGCGTCGCAAAATACTCCGATTGTCAGATCGGCCGGGCCGGAATGGATCGCCGCCTGAACCAGCAAACTTCGCGCTACGGCCAGTGTTCCTTGCCGCTGTCCGACTAGGCCGACGACGCCGGCGTTGGCCAAGTCGACTTCGACCGGCGCCGCCGGCACGCGGGCGGCGGCGACCACCGGTTGGACCGCCTCGGCGAGTTTGCCGGAATTACGCCGGGCGCCAGGGGCGTTCCAGGCGATGTCGCCTATCCCGGCGTGCAAAGTCAGGAAATCAGGCGCCCCGGCCCGCCGTTGCCACAAGCGAGTCGTCGGCAGAGCCCCCCAGCGCAGAATTGTCGCCGGGTCCGGCAGGCGATCGCGTTGGCGAGCCCGTTCAGTGGTCGCCGCCTTTTCCAGATCCATTCGGAAGGTTTCCAAAGCATTGGCAAACCGAATTTCTTCGGCGGCTGCTTCCTTTTTCCGCCGCCGCTTTTGTTCAAACCAGGTGGCGACCCCCATGATCGGGCTTAGACCAGCCAAAATGGCATAACGGGGGTTGCCCATGATGATAACCATCGCCACCGCCATGACGAGCGGCGCCAGCAGCGGTATCAAACTGAATTTCTGTGCGGTCTGGACGCTTTTCCGTTCGGGTGGAGCCACCGCTCCGGGGCTAGGGCGGCGGCCCGGTCGCGGCGGCCGGTTGAACGGCGCTGTGGCCGCCGCTGTCAGATTATGCAAAGAACCAGGTTTAGGGGCGAGGTCTTCGCCCAGATCGCGCCGCAGCAAAAGAGTCAGGCCGCCTGCTCTGACGGCCGCCTCCTCCGCGATCAGCGCACCCTCGGCCGGCACTTTCCGGCCGTCTGCGAAGGCGCCGTTGGTCGAGCCGCAATCGCGCACTCGTATCTGCTGGCCCTCGCGTCCGATGGCCAAATGCGTCCATGAAACCGACGGCGAGCCGGTCGAAATATCTGCCGTCGGCGCCCGTCCGACCGTGAAGATTCTTCCCGCTGGCAGGGGGAGCACCCGGCCGGCGTCCAAACCTCCCGCCACTGTCGCCGTCCAGCCTTCCAGGGGCTGAGGCCTGTCGCAGCGCTCGGCCGTGATCGAAGAACCTTCAAGCAAGAGCGTTTCGGCGGCTAGGCCGGCGCCGTCGTGGCGCTCGCCGTCGACCCATAGGCCGCCGTTCGGCGCCTGGCCGCCAGCCGCCTCGACCAAGTCCGCCAGGGTCGCCGACGGGGCTGTTCGCACCAGGTCGACTTCACGCCGCAAACCGGCGACGTCGATTTCCAGTCGCACCACGCCCCCTTTGCCAACTTGCAGGATCTTGTGCCATAGCTTTCCATCCGCAGAGCATCTTAAACCGGATTTCCGCCTCAGCGCTGGTCTTCGTTCCACAGGCGCCGTCAAGGTGAGAGCCGGTCCGGCGGCGTCGTGCCGATGGCTCTGCCTCCAACGCAGGCGCTTTCTGTCCCCCTGGCTTCTCTCCTGCCCCGTGCCAGCTTTACGTTTGAGCGGGCGTTCCCCGGCGCGCAGGGGAACGCCTCAGCGCCACCGTGCGGCCTGTCTTTCAACGGCGCTGTCTTTCAACGGCGCTGTCTTCGGCCATCTGCGGCCTGGCGCCGGCGTGAGTGTGTCTGGCAGCGGCTGCGCCGGTTCCGTCGGCTGCTGCCTTGCGAGTGTCTTATTTCGGGTTTCACTAGGGTGTTTGTGAACTTTTCGGGTTTGGTGCTAGTGTGCCGTATTGGTGACGGTAGTTGTTGCCGTGGCCTTTCCCCTTGGAGGTTTTTATGTCATCTCGTGTGTTGTCGACTGAGCAGGCTAAGCAGTCGATCCGTCAGTTGCAGTCTCTCATCAGCGGTGGGTTCGCCGATCAGATCAGCCAGTTGGACTGTCAGGGCCGGGTTTTGTCGGATCCGAATGTTTGGGATGGTCCTTTGGCGGAGCAGTTCCGGGGTTCGACTTGGCCGGAGACGAAAGCTGCTTTGGACAAGGCGGCTCAGCAGTTGGAGGAGTTGCGGGGTCAGTTGGATCGGATCTCGCAGGACATTTTCGCGGCCGGCGGCGGCGCCTGAGGGCGGTTTTTGACCGGTTGTCTTCGTTTTGGCTGGGGCTGCCAAGTTGCGCAGCCCCAGCCAAGGCCTAGTTTTTCAAGTGGTTGCGGGGCGGTTGGGTTTGGCCGTGTCAGCGGCAAGCCTCAGCGGT
>JAIRXC010000191.1 GCA_031268515.1 Propionibacteriaceae bacterium | reverse complement strand
CGGCCGGTCCGGGAAGCGGGCCTTAAGCCGGCTGGCCAAACCAGGGCCGAAAAACGCCAAGAGGACGCTGACAGGGGAGGGGCCGCCATGACGGAGGACCGGATCGGGCCGTTGCGGATAGGCCCGCCGGCCCACGGCGGCGTCTGCGTCGCCCGTTGGGAAGGGCGGGTCGTCTTCGTCGCCGGCACGCTGCCGGGCGAGTTGGCCATGGTCGAGGTGACACGGCGTCAGACCCGGCAGTGGCACGGCCGGGCGGCCGAAATCCTTGAGCCGTCCCCTGACCGGAGGCTGCACGTTTGGCCTTTGGCCGAGCAGACGGGCGTGGGCGGGGCTGACCTCGGCCATGTCGCTTTGCCGGCTCAGCGGGACTGGAAGGCGGCCGTCATCGCCGGCCAACTGCGCCGCCTGGCCCACTTGGAGCGAACGGTCCAGGTGGCCCCGGCCCCCGGCGACGACGGCCGGGGCGGCCTGGCCTGGCGGACGCGGGTCGACTTCGAGGCCGATCCAGACGGCCGTCTCGCCATGCACGCGGCGGCCGAGCATCGGCTCGTCCCCGTCGATTCCATGCCCTTGGCCCATGAGGCCATCGCGGCCCTGGCCCCGTGGCGGCAGGCCTATGAGCCTGGGCAACGGGTCCGCGTCGTCCACAGCGCCGGCGCCAGCCCGGACGGCTCCGACGCCTCTGCCCTTGTCGTGGCCGAAAGAGCGGACCCGCCCTTTGTCGTAGAACACCTCGGCTTGCCCGGCGTCCCGGACTGCTCCTACCGCTTGCCCGCCCTCGGTTTTTGGCAGGTCCACCGCGCCGCCCCCGCCGTTTTAGCCGCGGCAGTTCTGGAAGCCGCCGCCCTTGCCGCCGGCGAGACCGTTTTCGACCTCTACAGCGGTTCGGGCCTTTTTGTCTTGCCTCTGGCCGACGCAGTCGGCCCGAGGGGCCGGGTCTGGGCCGTCGAAGCGGATCAGGCGTCAGCCGCCGCGGCGGCCGCCAACTCGCTCGGCCGGCCGGCCGCCCGTGTCGTCTGCGGCGATGTCGCCGAAACCCTAGGCGGCTTCACGGCCCCTCTCGGGGAACTCGGCCAAAAGGCCCGGCCGCCGCGCCCTGAAGCGGGCCGCCGCGCCAAGCCAGCCGCGCCCAAACCGCTGCCGAGGCGGGCTGACGCCATCATCCTCGACCCGCCTCGGACCGGAGTCAGCCGCCGCGTCCTCGCCGCCTGCTGCGCCCGCGCCCCCCGCCGGATCGTCTACGTCGCCTGCGACATCGCCGCTTTGGCCCGCGACCTCGCCCTCCTGGCCGAAGCCGGCTACCAGCTGGCCGAACTGCGGGCCTTCGACCTGTTCCCCCATACCCACCACACCGAATGCGTGGCTCTTTGCGTCCGCTCTTGAACTGCTCTTGAGCTGACGGTTCCCCTCGGCGTGAAACGCCGCGTGAACATTTTCAGCGGCCCCGCGCACTGTCAGAGCGGCCCCAGCGCGGTCTGACAGGCTGGCTTGGACGCTGACGGGGGCGTCCGAGGCCACTGGCAGAGCGGCCCTAGCGTGGGTCTGACAAGGCCGGTCCCAGCGGTCTGAAACGCCGCGCTGCCGCCGGCCGGGGCCGTCTGAACTGGCTCGGGCGTAGCCGCCGGCCCGCTCCCGCGTCTTCGGCGGCCGCGCCTGGAGGCTCTTGCCGGATCAGCCAGCGGTCCGCCAGAGCGCCGGGCGGATCTCCCGCGCGTCCGGCTGGCGCGCGCCGCCGAAGGCCTGGCCCTCGCCCTGATAACTTGCCATTGGAGGCCGCGCCCGCAGAAGATTTGAGCGGCGTCGCCTCTTATCGCATCGCCGCGTCCTCGAAGGAGCTTGCATGAGCGCGCAATCCAACACCGCCCAGCTGACAGTTGGGACAACCACCTACGACATCTATCCCATAAGCCAAGCGGAGCCTCGGCCCGACCTGCCCTACAGCCTGCGCATCCTCTTGGAAAACCTTCTGCGCGCCTGTGACGGCGTCACCGTGACCGATCAGCAGATCGCCCAGGTGGCCCAATGGGATCCGGCGGCGGAACCGTCTTGCGAGATCCAGTTCACTCCGGCACGCGTCATCATGCAGGACTTCACAGGCGTGCCCTGCGTCGTCGACCTCGCCACGATGCGGGAAGCCGTCACCGCCCTCGGCGGCCGGCCTGGCCAAGTCAACCCTTTGGCCCCGACCGAACTCGTCATCGACCATTCTGTCATCGCCGACGTTTTCGGCCGGCCGGACGCTTTCGCCCGCAACGTCGACATCGAGTACGCCCGCAACGGCGAGCGTTATCAATTCCTGCGCTGGGGCCAGACCGCTTTCGACAACTTCGCCGTGGTGCCCCCGGGTACCGGCATTGTCCACCCGGACAACATCGAACGGTGGGCCCGCGTCGTCATGGGCCAACCGACGGCCGGCCGCGCCGTCGCCTACCCTGACACCTGCGTCGGCACCGATTCCCACACGACCATGGTCAACGGCCTCGGCGTCGTCGGCTGGGGCGTCGGCGGCATTGAGGCGGAGGCGGCCTTGCTCGGCCAACCCGTCCCCATGCTGATACCCAAGGTCGTCGGCTTCAAGCTGTCCGGGCAGTTGCGCGAGGGCGTCACGGCGACGGACCTTGTCCTCACGATCACTGAGTTGCTGCGCCAACACAAGGTGGTCGGCAAGTTCGTGGAATTCTACGGCCCCGGCGTGGCTGAGGTGCCCGTCGCCAACCGCTGCACCATCGGCAACATGTCGCCGGAATACGGCTCGACCATCGCCGTTTTCCCGATCGACGCCCAGACCGTCGACTACCTCCGCCTGACCGGCCGCGACCCCGAGCGGATCGCCCTAGTCGAGGCCTACGCCAAAGCCCAGGGGCTCTGGCATGACCCGGCCTGCGAACCAGCTTATTCGGAGCATCTCAGCCTCGACCTCAAAGACGTCCAACCGAGCATCGCCGGCCCCAAACGGCCTCAGGACCGCATCTCCTTGGCTGCCTCCAAGACCGCCTTCGCCGAGGCCCTGCCCGCCTACGCCGCCGCCCCTGACGCTGTCATCCCTGTCAACCTGCCCGCCGGGGACGTCGAGTTGCGCCACGGCGCCGTGGCGGTGGCGGCCATCACGTCGTGCACGAACACGTCGAACCCCCAGGTCATGGTCGCCGCCGGGCTGGTCGCCAAGAAGGCCGTCGCCTACGGTTTGACCAGCCGCCCTTGGGTCAAGACGACGCTGTCGCCGGGTTCCAAGGTCGTGACCGACTATCTTGACGCGGCCGGGCTGACCGAACCGCTTGACGCCCTCGGTTTCAACCTCGTCGGCTACGGCTGCGTCACTTGCATCGGCAACACCGGCCCGCTTGTGCCGGCCGTTTCCGAGGCGGTCAACGAGCGCGACTTGACTGTCACGGCCGTCCTCTCCGGCAACCGCAACTTCGAGGGCCGGATTTCCCCCGAGGTCAAAATGAACTACTTGGCTTCGCCGCCGCTGGTCATCGCCTACGCCTTGGCCGGCACGATGGACATCGACTTCGAGACCGAGGCATTGGGGCAGACCCCAACCGGCGCCCCGGTTTTCCTCAAGGACATCTGGCCCACGCCGGCCGAGGTCGACGAGGTCGTCCGGCAGGCGATCAACCCGGCCATGTACGAGCAGCGCTACGCCGACGTTTTCGCCGGCGACGAGCGCTGGCAGAATCTCGACATCCCGGACGGCCAGGTCTTCGCCTGGGCTCCTGACTCGACCTACATCCGCAAGGCCCCCTATTTCGACGGCCTGCCGCGCGACCCCAAGCCTCTGTCCGACATCGCCGGCGCCCGGATTCTGCTCAAACTCGGGGACTCTGTCACGACCGACCACATCAGCCCGGCCGGCGCGATCAAGCCAGACTCGCCGGCTGGCCGCTACCTGGCCGACCATGGCGTCGCCCGGGCGGATTTCAACTCTTACGGTTCCCGCCGCGGCAACCACGAGGTCATGGTCCGGGGCACTTTCGCCAATGTCCGTTTGCGTAATCAGGTCGCCCCCGGCACGGAGGGCGGCTTGACCCGCGACTTCAGCGTCGAAGGCGGCCCGGTCACGACGGTCTACGAAGCCAGCCTCAATTACGCCGCCGCCAAAGTGCCGCTCGTCATCTTGGCGGGCAAGGAGTACGGCTCTGGCTCCTCCCGCGACTGGGCCGCCAAGGGCACCTCGTTGCTCGGCGTCAAAGCGGTCCTGGCGGAAAGCTACGAGCGCATCCACCGCTCCAACCTGCTCGGCATGGGCGTCTTGCCGCTCCAGTTCCCGGCCGGCCAGTCGGCCGACTCGCTCGGCCTGACGGGCACGGAGGTTGTCTCCGTCACGGGCATTGTCCAGCTCGGCGACGGCGTCGTCCCGGAGACCGTCCAGGTCATAGCCGAAGCCGACGGCCGCCGGATCGAGTTCGACGCGATCGTGCGCATCGACACCCCGAAGGAGGCCGAGTATCTCCGCCACGGCGGCATCTTGCCGTACGTGCTGCGAGAGTTGGCGGCTGGCGCCTGACCGCAGCGGGGGAGGGGGCGCTCAGCCGGCGGCCGGCGGACACGTCGGAAAGGCCGGGGGAAGAGCGCTCCCTCCCTTGTGGTTTCGAAAGCTGCCAAGGTGACGGTATCGGACAACACTTGGAGCAGTTCCCGCCCCCCCGTGGCTGTGAAAGCCGTCAACGGTCGGCGCCAAAGGACCGCGTGGAGACGCCACGGCCTATAGCCTTGTGCCATGGCCAGGTTCCCACGCAAGCGGGCGGAAGCCCGATCAGGGCGTGCCGCCCCGGCTGGCAGGGGCAGGTTCCTCCGCAAACGGTCTGAGGCGCCGGCCGGCGCCGCCCGTCTCGCCGTCTCCTACCTCGCCTCAGTCATCGCCTTGGCCGGGGCCGCCCTCAGCGGCGTCAGCGCCTCGCCGATCGTCGACGCTTCAAGGCTGTGCGCCGTCGATCCGACCGAGCTGTGCCGGCCTGTCATCTTGGCCGGCGTCGGCGCGTTGGCCTTCTGGGGCCTCGTCGCCCTGGCCGCCTGGCTGCTCGGCCTTGGTTTGGCGTTGGCGGGCTGGA
>JAIRXC010000138.1 GCA_031268515.1 Propionibacteriaceae bacterium | reverse complement strand
CGGCCAGCCAGTCGGCCAGCCACGGGGCGGTGGCGAACTGGACGGCGTGGGTCGTCTCGTGGAGCGCGACCCAAAGCCGGAAGTCCGATGGCGCGACGCCCAGCCGCCGCTCGAACCGCACCACGTTCGGGGCGACCAGCAGCAGCCGACCGCCGGGCCCGGCGCCGAACGGGTCGAACTGGCGCCTTTCCCCTTCCCAATCCCGGCCGAGCGCGTCCAATTAGCCGATGTCGTCTCCTTGGCCGAGAGCCCTCGTTTGGGTTTTGGGATCATGGCCATGGACGGGGAGTCCTTCGACTGGACCCTCCGCTACGACGAGGTCGACTACGTCATCTCAGGGGTCCTCGACATCATCGTCGACGGCCGGACCGTCCGGACCGAGGCAGGCCAGATCGCCTACATCCCGAAGGACACGGCCATCACCTTTTCGGCCCCCGGCCCGGTCCGCTTCCTCTACGTCTGCTACCCGGCCAACTGGTCGGAGCAGTGAGCGTTCAGGCGGCAGAGAAACGGTGACCTGATGAACTTGCTGGACGCCTGCCCGAAGATCTACTTCGGCCCCGATTCGCTCGACGCCTTGGCCGAGTTGCCAGCCGGGCCGGTGCTCGTGCTCTGCGACCCTTACATGGCCGAGTCCGGCGCCGTGCGCCAGGTGACGGGCCGTTTGGAGCGCTTCGGGCGGGCGTACAGCGTGTTCTCTGAGATCGAACCCGACCCGTCGATCCAAACGGTGGCGGCCAGTTTGCAAGTCCTCTTCCGAGACAAGCCGGAGTCCGTCGTCGCTTTGGGCGGCGGCTCGGCCATCGACACGGCCAAGGCTGCCCTCTACGTCTGCCTGCGCTACAAAGAGGCCTTGATGGGCGGACGCTACATCCACCGGCCTTTCTTCGTCGCCGTCCCGACAACCAGCGGCTCCGGCTCCGAGGTGACCTCGTACGCCGTCTTGACCGACCGGGCCGACGACGTCAAAATCCCCCTCAGCGACAGGGCCATGATCCCTGACGTCGCGATCTTGGACCCCTCTTTCACGAAGACGCTGCCGGCGGCCATGATCGCCTACAGCGGCATGGACGCCTTGACGCACGCCGTCGAGGCCTACGTCTCCCGCAAAGCCACTGTTTTCACCGATCTCTACGCCGCCGCCGCCGCCCAGGCTGTCTGCCGCTGCCTGCCCCGTCTCTACGCGGGGACGAAGGACGACGCCACACACCAGGACATGATGTTGGCGGCGACGATGGCCGGACTGGCTTTCCACAACTCGTCGCTCGGCGTCTGCCACGGCCTCGCCCACACGCTGGGAGCCGAGTTCCACCTGCCCCACGGCAAAGCCAACTCGATCATTTTGCCTTGGGTCATCGCCTTCAACGCCGGCCTCGGCCCCTACCAAGACCGGCCTCACCTTGACGTGGCCGCCCGCTACGGCGCTTTCGCCCGCCTCTTGGGGGCTCCGGCGGGTTCCGACGAGGCTGGGACGGCTTGGCTCATCGGCCTCATCCAAAAATTCAACGTGACTTTCCAGACTCCCGCCTCGCTGCGGCTGGCTGGGATCAGCCAGGGGGCCTACGAGGCCGCCCGCGCCGACATGACCGCGAAAATCTTGCGCGATCTGACGACCAAGGCCAACCCGGTCCCGGTCACGGCGGCAGACGTCTGTCGGCTCTTGGCCGATGTCTACGAAGGCGGCGGCCCTTTGTAGCAGACGGCAAACGACAGGTCTGGCCCGGCCGGAGTGAAAACGGAAAACGAGAAAGCAAGAAAGTCACATGGCGCAAGAAAAACAGCGGATCATCCAAGAGTTCGTCCCTGGCAAACAGGTGACCTTGGCCCATGTGATCGCGCGCCCAACGGCTGACCTCAGACGCAAGGTCGGTTTGGCGGCTGACGGGGCGTCGGGGCCGGCGGCCATCGGCATCTTGACCATCACGCCGTCGGAGGCTTCCATCATCGCGGCCGACGCCGCTGTCAAGAGCGGGGCCGTCGAGATCGGTTTCGTCGACCGCTTCTCCGGTTCCGTCTTGCTGACCGGCGACATCGAGGCGGTCGAGGCGGCCCTCCAAGGCGTCCTGCGCCTGCTGTCCGACACCATGGGCTTCGCCCGGGCCGAGTTGACAAGGTCTTGAGGCGGCGGTGATGACAGCGACGGCGGCAGAGCGAACCGGCAAGACCGGCAAGACGATCTTGATCGGGCAGAGCGGCGCCGGCAAGACGACGTTGATCCAGCGCCTAGGCGGAGCGGATTGGCCGTACAAAAAGACCATGACGGTCGAACAGGTCGGCGCTTTCATCGACACCCCCGGCGAGTACATCGAACACCGGGGTTATTACAAGGCTCTCATCGTGACGGCGGCCGACGCCGACCGTATCGGCTTGGTCCAGGCCTGCGGCGAGAACGGCGACTGGCTGCCGCCGGCTTTCGCCGCCGCCTTCGCCAAGCCGGTTTTCGGCATCATCACGAAAACCGACTTGGCTGAAGGCGATCACGGCCGGGCCGGCGCCGCCGCCGTCTTGGCCAGGGCGGGCGCGGACCCGATCTTCGAAGTCTCGGCCCTTACGGGGGCGGGCCTAGAGCGTCTGGCGAATTGGCTTTGCCGGAAGGAGGCGTCTGGCAATGGCTGATTTGCTCGTCTCCGTCGGCATCGACATCGGCACCACCACGACACAAGTTATCTTTTCACATATCGTGGTCGAGGACCTCTCCTCGGGCTTTTCCGTCCCGAGGATCGAGATCACCTCGAAGGAGATCGTCCACCGCGGCGAGATCTGTTTCACGCCGCTGCTCTCCGACAATGAGATCGACATGGCCGGGGTGGCCCGGATCGTGGAGCGGGAATACGCCCGCGCCGGCATCGACAAGCGGTCGATCGCCACTGGGGCCGTCGTCATCACCGGCGAGACGGCTCGCAAACGCAACGCCAGCGAGGTGCTCTATCACCTGGCCGACTTCGCGGGCGACTTCGTCGTCGCCGTGGCCGGGCCGCGTCAGGAGTCTGTCTTGGCGGCCCGCGGCGCTGGGGCCGACGTTTACGCCAAAGTCCACGGCACGACAGCAGGCAACTACGACATCGGCGGCGGCACCTCGAATTTCGCCATGTTCGACCAGGGCAACCTGGCCGCGGCCGGTTGCCTCGACATAGGCGGCCGGCTGCTTCGAATCGATCCGGCCGGACCGACGGTCGCGGCTGTCGCCCCCAAGATCCAGCGCCTCTGCGCCGATCAAAACATCGCCTTGCGAGCAGGCGGTCCGGCCGGTCCGGCCGAGTTGGCCCGGCTGGCCGAAGCGATGGCTGAGTTGTTGGCTATGAGCCTTGGCTTGCTCCCGAAGTCGGATTTTTACCCCCAAATCCTAACTGAGCCCGGCCGCGACATCGTTTTACCCCGTCCTCTGGCGAATCTATGTTTTTCTGGAGGGGTGGCCGACTATGTCTACGCCGACTCCAGCGAGGCCGACCCGTTCCGCTACGGCGACCTCGGCATCCTCTTGGGCCAGGCTGTCCGGCGCTCGCCGGCGCTCGGCCGGATACCCCGTTTCGCCGGCGCCGAGACGATCCGGGCCACCGTCGTGGGAGCGGGCAGCCACACGGTGGAGTTGTCGGGCAGCACGATTGAGTACGACCCTGGTCTGCTGCCGCTTAAGAGCTTGCCCATCCTCAAACTGACCGAGGCCGAGGCCAGCAGTGGGGCGACATTGGCGCAGGCCGTCCGAAGCAAACTCGAGTGGTTTCAAACCGATGGGCACTGGCAGAGCGTCGCCATCGCCTTCAAAGGCCCGCGCAGTCCTAGCTTTGCAGCGGTCCAAGACCTAGCCGACGGCATCGTCGCCGGGGCCGCGGAGCTGCGGGCGGCCGGCCTGCCGGTCGTCGTCATCGCCGAGAACGATCTGGCCAAGATTTTGGGCCAGTCGATCCGCCGCCGCCTGCCGGGCCAGAAGGGGTTTGTTTGCGTCGACGCCGTGCGCGTCGAGGAGGGAGATTACGTGGATATCGGACTGCCAACAGCCCAGGGCCGGGTTCTGCCGGTCGCGGTTAAAACGTTGTTATTCGAGTAACGGCTGCCCCAGGGTTGCCGAGTGAAGATCAGATTTCTTATCGGGGCAGGCGCCGAGGCGCCGTATGAGGGAAGGAAAGTGTGAGGCAGTGAAGCTGAAGACAACCCTTTTAGGGAAAGTGTATAGTTTCCGAGACGTCAAAGACGTCCTGGCTAAAGCAAACGAATTGAAGTCAGGCGACCAATTGGCCGGCTTGGCCGCCGACACGGCCCAAGAGCGCATCGCCGCGAAGGTCGTTTTGGCCAACCTGACGGTGGCCGACCTGCGCAATAATCCGGTCGTCCCTTATGAGCAAGACGAAGTCACCCGGATCATTCAAGATGACGTCAACGAGGCGATCTATGAGTCCATCCGGAATTGGACTTTGGCCGAATTGCGGGAGCACATCTTGGACGACGCCCGCACGTCCGCTGATTTCCGCCGCCTGTCGCGCGGCCTGACGAGCGAGGTCGTCGCCGGCGTCTGCAAGCTCATGAGCAACCTGGACCTCATGATCGGGGCTAAGAAGGCCGTCGTGACGGCCCACTGCAACACGACGATCGGCCTGCCGGGCACCTTCGCCGTCCGCCTCCAGCCCAATCACCCGACCGACGATCCCGACGGCATCTTGGCCGCGGTCATGGAAGGCCTCGCCTACGGCAACGGCGACGCGGTCATCGGCCTCAACCCGGTCGACGACTCGCTGGGGTCGGTCTCGCGCGTCCTCCATCTGTTCGCCGACTTCAAGCAGCGCTGGCAGATCCCGACCCAAAACTGCGTCTTGGCCCACGTCACGACCCAGATGGAAGCGGTCCGCAAGGGCGCTCCGGCCGATCTGATCTTCCAGTCCATCGCCGGCAGCGCCAAAGGCAACGAGGCTTTTGGTGTGACCGGGGCCATGCTGCAAGAGGCCCGCGACCTGATGCTGGCCCAAGGCCAAAGCACCGGTCCCAACGTCATGTACTTTGAGACCGGCCAGGGCTCCGAGCTGTCGAGCGACGCCCACCACGGCGCCGACCAGGTGACAATGGAGGCGCGCTGCTACGGCTTCGCCAAGCGTTTCCAGCCCTTCCTCGTCAACACGGTGGTCGGCTTCATCGGCCCGGAGTACCTCTACGACTCCAAACAGGTCACGCGGGCCGGCTTGGAAGACCATTTCATGGGCAAGCTGACGGGCATCCCGATGGGTTGCGACGCCTGCTACACGAACCACATCAAGGCGGACCAAAACGACATCGAGAATCTCGCCGTCCTCCTCGTCGCGGCGGGCTGCAACTACGTCATGGGCGTGCCGCACGGCGACGACATCATGCTCATGTACCAGTGCACCGGCTACCACGAGGCCGAAAGCCTGCGGCAGTTGTTCGGCAAGACCGCCATCCCCGAATTCGAGGCTTGGATGGTTGACATGGGGCTCATCACCTCAGACCGCCGGCTGACCGACCGTTTCGGCGACGCCTCGATCTTCCTGCGCTGAGCGGGCAAGCGCGTATCTATTCCAAGCGTTAAGGAGATTTCAGACATGTTCGCAGAATCAGATGTCCGCCAGATGGTGCGAGACGTCTTGGCCGACCTGCTGGCCACGCCGGCCGGCGCCAGCCGGCCGCCCGCCTCAAGCGAGGTCGAAGAGGGCCAAGTCCCCGATGTGACAGCTGTCAGCACCAAAGATGAATTCCACGTGCCGAACCCGGCCAACCGGACCGCCTACCTCGAAGCCAAGCAGAAGACGGTCGCCCGCCTCGGCGTCGGCCGGGCCGGGCCACGCTACAACACCTGGTCGATGCTCCATTTCCGGGCCGACCACGCCACAGCCCAGGACGCCGTTTTCACGGACCTCGACGACAGCCTCGTCAAGGCCCAGGGTTTCGTGGCCGGCCAAACGCTCTGCCAGAGCAAGGACGAGTTCTTGACCCGGCCCGACCGCGGCCGCCTCTTGGACGACGAGACCAAGGCCTTGTTCTCCCGCGAGTTGCCCCACGGCGGCCAGGTCACCTTGATGGTCGGCGACGGTTTGTCCAGTTCCGCCTTCGTCAACATCCCCGACATCGTCCCGGCCATCAAGCAAGGCCTCAAGGGCTACGGCATCGACGTCGGTCCCGTGCCTTACGTCAAGTACTGCCGGGTCGGGGCCATGGACGACCTCGGCGCCCTCGTCGGCTCGGAGGTCGTCTGCCTCCTCATCGGCGAGCGCCCCGGCCTGGCCACCGGCGAGTCCATGAGCGCCTACATGGCCTACCGTCCGAACGCCGAGCGGCCAGAGAGCTGGCGGACGGTCGTCTCGAACATCTACAGCGGCGGCACCCCGCCGGCTGAGGCCGGCGCCCACGTCGCCACCCTCATCAAGCGCATCTTGGACAAGAAGACCTCCGGGGTCGAGCTCGGTTTGTGATGACAGCCGGGAAGGAGACAACGATGGAATTGGCGGATCGCGACCTGCGCAGCATTCAGGAAGCGCGCAACCTGGTGGGCGCGGCCAAGGCGGCCCAGGCCGTCTTGGCGACCTATCCGCAGGAGCGTTTGGACGCCATCTGCGCGGCCATGGCCAAGGCTGGGGCCGCGCAGGCCCGGCGGCTGGCCCAAATGGCCTGCCAGGAGACCGGTTTCGGACGGGTCAAAGACAAGACGATCAAGAACGAGTTCGGCTCCGAAGGCGTCTGGCAGGCGGTCAAAGACATCACGGCGGTCGGCCTGATGTCCGAAGACCCAGCCCGGGGCCTGGCCGAGGTGGGCGTGCCGATGGGCGTTGTGGCCGGGTTGATCCCGTCCACCAACCCGACCTCGACGGTGTTGTTCAAGTCGATCATCGCCATCAAGTCGGGCAACGCCATCGTCTTCTCGCCCCACCCGGCGGCCAAGGCCTGCATCCTTGAGGCGGCTCGCCTGATGGCCGAGGCGGTCGAGGCGGCTGGCGGCCCCAGCCGGGCTATCGGCTGTCTGACGCTGCCGACCATGGAGGCGACCGCCGAACTGATGCGGCACCGAGACGTCGCCCTCATCTTGGCCACCGGCGGCGGCGCCATGGTCAAGGCCGCCTACTCGTCGGGCACTCCGGCCATCGGCGTCGGACCGGGCAACGGCCCGGCCTACATCGAACGCAGCGCCGACATCCCGCTGGCCGTCAAGCGCATCCTCGACTCGAAATGCTTCGACAACGGCACCATCTGCGCTTCTGAGCAGTCGGTCGTCACGGAGGACTCCATCCAAGAGGAGGTGGCGGCGGAGTTCACCCGCCAGGGGGCCTATTTCCTGTCTGAGCCGGAGAAGGCCAAGGTCGAGCGGATCTTGATGCGCGCCAACGGGACGATGAACCCCGCCATCGTCGGCAAGACGCCCCAGCACATCGCCACCTTGGCCGGCTTCAGTTTGCCGGAAGGCGTCCGCGTCCTGATCGGCCGTGAAACTGAGGTTGGGCCGACGACGGCTTTCTCAAAGGAGAAGCTCTGCCCGGTGCTGGCCTTTTACTCCCAGCCGGACTGGGAGTCCGCCTGCCAGCTGTGCATCCGCCTGCTCTTGCACGAGGGGGCCGGGCACACCATGATGATCCACTCGCGTGACGAGTTGGTGATCAGGGAATTCGCCCTCAAGAAGCCGGTCAGCCGGCTCCTTGTCAACACCCCGGGGGCCTTGGGCGGGGTCGGGGCGACGACGAATCTGCAGCCCTCTTTGACCTTGGGCTGTGGCGCGGTCGGCGGCTCCTCGTCGTCTGACAACATCGGTCCGCTCAACCTCATCAACATCCGGCGCGTCGCCCGCGGCGTCCGGGAACTCGAAGATTTGCGGGCCGCCAGCCCCGCCCCGGCGCCGGCGCGGCCGGCGGCGGAAGAAGACCAGCTGGTCGAACTCGTGTTGAAGCGGCTCCTCGGCCGTCTCAGCTGACAACTCGATAACCACCGAGGGCCAGGAAGGGGAAAGGCCGCCATGGCCAAGCCTCCCTGACCCCCAAGGAAACCCAGAAAAAGGAGAACAACTGTCATGTCCGACAATTTCAACATCGCACTCGGGATGATCGAGACCAAGGGCCTCGTCGCCTCCATTGAAGCGGCCGACGCCATGGTCAAGGCGGCCAACGTCACCCTGATCGGCAAGGAGCATGTCGGCGGCGGCCTCGTCACCGTCATGATCCGGGGCGATGTCGGCGCCGTCAAGGCGGCCACGGATGCTGGCGCGGCTGCGGCCGAGCGGGTGGGCGAGCTCGTCTCCGTCCATGTCATCCCGCGGCCTCACTCTGAAATCGAATCCATTCTCCCCAAGGTCGGCTGACCCCAAGGTCAGCTGGTCCCCAGGCCCCAAGGCCTGGGGATCCGATGGCGCGGCAGGCTGTGGCCGCCCGACAGGGGCGGCCGGCCGCCGTGCGACGCATTGAGAGGAGGCAGACGTGAGCGTGCTGACAGAGACGCGGCTGCGCGAGGAGTTGCGGCACACGGACCTAGACGCGCTGGAGGACTTCAGCGCGCC
This sequence comes from Propionibacteriaceae bacterium, assembly GCA_031268515.1. Classification (GTDB taxonomy): domain Bacteria; phylum Actinomycetota; class Actinomycetes; order Propionibacteriales; family Propionibacteriaceae; genus WQYJ01. The sequence continues at coordinate 16,985 of JAIRXC010000138.1, read as the reverse complement.
TGCCGGCGTGATCGTGACTCCGGCGGCCAAGACGTGGCTGATGGACCACAAGATCGGCCTCGTCGTCGGCGGGAAACGGGTCCTGCGGGGGCGGTTGTCCGGCTCCGACCGGGCCGCGTCCGCTTTGGCTCTAGGACAAGGCGCGTCGTCCCCCGGCGCCGGCCCGGGAGATGCCGGCCCCGATCCTGAAACTGGCGCCGGCCCTGCGCCGCCAAGTTCTGACAGCTCGGCCGCAGACGGTCAAGAGGGGCCGGTTTCGGCCCTGCCGGCCTTCCGACGGCCGGACCGCTACGCCGTTTTGACAGGCGGTTACGTCGAGGCCAAGCCAGAGCACATGACCGCTTTACGGGGCAATCTGTTGGTTCTCAAGGACCACCCGGCGATCGCGCTGCGAGGCCGGCTCGACTCCCTGGAAGCGGCCATCTTGGAAGCTCAGGTCTTGTTCCGCCGGCTCGGCTTGGAAAAGGGCGTAGAAGAGCTAGGAGAGGTCCTGCTCTACGTCAAACGGCTGCTGCGGGCCGAGGTCCTAGAAGAACCCTGCGAAGCCATTGCCTTGTTTGGCCTTGACGACGCCGAGTTGCGGGCCCGTTCCCACTCGCCCCAGCGCTACTTCGGCATCCCCCACTTCGCGGCCAGCGTTGACGACGGCGAAGCCGTGATCCGGCTCAACAGCTTGCGGACGGCGTCCCGCGAAGTCGAACTGGCGGCCTACAACGCCTTCAAGCGGCCGGACGGCCAGCCTCCTTCCCGGCCCGACCTGATCCAGGCGCTCAACCGGTTGTCGAGCGCCTTCTATCTCATGATGTTCAAGGCCAAGGCGAAGGAGTATGGGCTATGACCGATGAAGTCTTGGTCGACCGGATCGCCGGCAAGGTGTTGGAGCGCCTTGGCCGGCCCTGGGTCGAGGTCGAGGCCTCAGGCCGTCACATCCACGTTTCCCGGGCGGCGGCGGACATCCTCTTGGGCCCCGGCGTCCCCCTGACGCCCGTGGCCGACCTGTCCCAACCGGGCCAGTTCGTCTGCCAGGAGCGTCTTCGAGTCGTAGGCCCCAAGGGGGAATTCGGCGCCGTCGTCATCTTGGGCCCCGAACGCCCTGAGACGCAGGTCGAAGTGTCGGCCACCGACGCCTTGGCGCTCGGCCTCAAGGCGCCGCTGCGGCTGTCCGGCGATCTGTCGGGGACGCCCGGCCTTCGCCTCGTCGGCCCGGCCGGCCAGGTCGTCTTAGACAAAGGCGTCATGGTCGCCCGCCGCCACATCCACATGCATCCGGACTTCGCCCGCCGCCACGGCCTGGCCGACCGCCAGATTGTTTCGGTACGGGTCTGGGGCGAGCGGGGCTTGACCTTTGACCAGGTGGTCATACGGGTTTCGCCCCAGTTTGCGACCTTCATGCACATCGACTACGACGAGGCTAACGCCTGCGGTTTCGCCAAGGGCCTCGTCGGCTGCATCATCCCGTAAAAACTTAAATTTTTTCTAAAGCGTTGGCATTGAAATGAAAACGAATCGACAGAGGTGACGAGAACCGTGGACACAGAAAAATTGATCGACCTCGCGACCCAAGCCATCATGGAGCGGCTGACCGCCCCGTCCGGAGCCAAAGTGACGGCCTTCGGCGATGTGCCGCCGGGCCTGCTCGGGCCAGGCTGCCAGGTCACGGCCGGCCGCAGCCCGTCTGACGTCGAAGGCGCCGATTGCATCGTCATGACGATGGCGGCCTTCCGCGCCTTCCACGGCGGCGCCATCCCAGCCGGGCTGGCTGGAATCCCGCCGGCCGCCGCCGTTCCAACCCCGGCTTCTGCCCCCGCCCCCGTTTCCGCTCCCGTCGCGCCCGCGGCGGCCGCCCCGGCGGCGAGCCGCATCATCGACTTGACCGCCAAGCGGCTGATCCATGAGCGTGACCTAAAGGATTCGGGAGCGCTCAAGGGCGATGTCGTCACGGTTGGCCGTCAGGCCATCGTCACGGCGCTGGCCCGCGACTGGGCTCACGGCGCCTGCGTCCGCCTGGTCAAGGAGTAGGCGTGTCGCTTGCCGAACTGGTGTTCGCGGCAGGGGTCGTCGGCGCTGGCGGCGCCGGCTTCCCGACCCACAAGAAACTGACTGGCTCGGCCCGCCTGCTCGTCGCCAACGGGGCCGAGTGCGAACCCTTGCTGGCCTCCGACCGCTACGTCATGCGGCATGAGGCCGCCGAGGTCATAGCGGGCTTGGAGGCGATCCGGCGGGAGTTGGGCTGCCCCGAGGCGGTCATCGGGCTGAAACGGACGTATGTCCGCGAGATCGCGGCTTTGGAAGCCGCCATCGCCGCCCAGGGCGCCGCTGTCTCGCTCCACTTGGTGGACAGCTTCTATCCAGCCGGCGACGAGCAGACGCTGATCTTCGAGATAACAGGCCAAACCGTGCCACCCGGCGGGTTGCCTTTGGCCCTCGGCATCGTCGTCGTCAACGTCACGACAGCCCGCAACGTCGCCTTCGCCCGCCGCGGCGAGCCGGTGACCCGCCGCCTGGTCACCGTCAACGGCGCCGTCCGCCGCCCGGCGGTTGTCGACGCCCCTGTCGGGACGACCGCCGCTGACCTCGTGGACGCTGCCGGCGGGACCACAGCCGGCGCCGCGGTCTTCGTCCAGGGCGGGCCCCTCATGGGCGCCTACCACCCCTGGTCCGACGCCGCCAGCTTGGGTTTCGGCAAGGCTAACGGCGGTCTTGTCGTCTTGCCCGCCCAGCATCGGCTGGCCCTCCAGGCGGCCAAACCGGTCGAACGGATCATCCGCGAAGCCCAAAGCGCCTGCATCCAATGCCAGGCTTGCACGGACCTTTGCCCTCGCCACCTCATCGGCCATCGCCTGCGGCCGCACCGGGTCATGCGGGCCGCCGGGACCGAAGAGGCTGTTCTGCTGGACCCGCTGCTGTGCTGCGAGTGCGGCATCTGCGAGCTGATCGCCTGTCCTATGGGACTTAGCCCCCGCCGCGTCATCCAATACGCCAAGGGCGCCCTCCGGGCCTCTGGCGCCCGTCTGGACGGGCCGGCCGCAGCTGTCTGGCCGGAACAACAGGCGGGCCGGCCGGGCCGGCGGATCGCCCAGTCCCGCCTGGTCGCCCACCTCGGCTTAGACGGCTACCCCGGCCAGGTCGACGACCTCGTCGTCTGCGAGCCCAGCCGCGTCGCCATCCCGCTGCGCCATGGGGCAGGCCGGCCGGCGCGGCCGGTCGTCGCCGCCGGAGACGAGGTGACGGCAGGGCAGGTCATCGCCGCCGTCGGACCAGATGAGGTCGGCTGCCTCGTCCACGCCTCCATCGGCGGGCGGATCGCCGAGGTGGCGCCCGGCTTCATCGCCATCGAGCGGAAATGAAAGGCAAGCGCAAATTATGATTTCCATCGGCCTGGTCGAGGTGACGAGCATCGCCCGCGGCGTCGAGGTCGCAGACACGATGTTGAAGGCGGGCTCAGTCGAGCTGGCCTTCGCCAAACCGGTCTGCCCCGGCAAGTTCATCATCCTCGTCCACGGGGATGTCGGAGCCGTCGAGTCCGCGGTCCACGACGGTTTGGACATCGGCGCGGGCGCCGTCGTCAACCACCTGGTCATCCCCCGGGTCCATCCGAGCCTCATTCCGGCGGTCAACGCCGTCCTGCCGGCCCCGCCGGCCGGCGCCCTCGGCGTGGCCGAATTCTTCGACATCGCCTCGGCCGTCGTAGGGGCGGACGCGGCGGCCAAAGCGGGCCGGATCGAACTCGTCGAAGTCCGTCTCGGCGTCGGCATCGGCGGCAAGAGCTTCGTCAAGCTTTGCGGCGACGTGGCCGATGTCCGAGCCGCCGTCGCGGCCAGCTTGGAGGCGGCGGCCCGCCGTGGCGCCGTCGTGGCAAGCTGCGTCATCCCGTCACCCGACCCAGCGCTCTTCCGGGAACTGCTGTGACAGGAAGGAGAGACGGCTTAGGTCCGTAGAAACTCTTCCGGCCGTGAGGCCGCCCCGTTCTTGGCAAGGGGCCGGCCGCAGCGCCGCCGGAGACGGCAAACGAGGGCCGAGGCGTCCGCCGGGAGGCGGCCGCCGCCGGCGGGGCAACGCCTTGGCAGGCGGCCGGGAGTCCTCTTTCCAGCAATCACCACCGATGGCGTCGGGCGGCCCAAGAGGGAGTCAGCCCGACGCGACAACCAAGGGAAGCGACCATGATGTTGAAAACCACGCTCCTGGGGAGCGTCTACCATTTTTCTGACCTCAAAGAGTTGTTTGGCAAGGCCAACGAGGAAAAATCCGGCGACCGTTTGATCGGCATCGGCGCCGCCACGGCGTCCGAGCGGGTGGCCGCCAAGATCGTCCTCTCGGAGCTGACGCTCGAACAGATCCGCGACAACCCCCTCATCCCGCCCGACCAAGACGAGGTCAGCCGTGTCATCGAAGACGGAGTCAACGAGACCGTCTACGCCGGCCTCAAGGCCATGACGGTCGGCGCCCTGCGCGACCACTTGCTCGCCCACACGACGACGCCCAAGGACATTGAGACGCTGCGGTCGGGCCTGACCTCCGAGATGGTGGCCGCGGTGACCAAGCTTATGAGCACCCAAGACCTGGTCTACGGCGCCAGCAAGATGCGGGTGACAGGGACCTGCGCCTACGAGATCGGCCGGCCTGGCACCTTGAGTTTCCGTCTCCAGCCCAACCACCCGAAGGACGACCTCGACGGCATGCGGGCCTCGATCTTCGAGGGCCTCTCGTATGCCAGCGGCGACGCCGTCCTCGGGGTCAACCCGGTCGAGGACAACGTCGAAAGTTGCTCGCGTATCTTGGGCGCCCTCTTCGACATCATGGAACGTTGGTCCATCCCGACTCACATCTGCTGTCTGGCCCACGTTTCCACCCAGATGGCGGCGGTCGAACGGGGCGCGCCGGCTTCGATGTTCTTCCAGTCGGTGGCCGGCACCCAGTCCGCCAACGACGATTTTGGCGTCACGAAAGAGCTGTTGGACGAGGCGGCCGCCCTTATCCGCAAGAAGGGGCTGTGCGCGGGGCCGAACCTCATGTACTTCGAAACCGGCCAAGGTTCCGAGGTGTCGATCGGAGCGGACAAGGGGGTTGACGAGTTGACGCTGGAGGCCAGGACGTATGGCTTCGCCAAGGCCTGGCGGCCCTTCATGGTCAACAACGTCTCTGGTTTCATCGGCCCGGAGACGATCTACGACGGCCGCCAGATGATCCGGGCCTCCTTGGAGGACCATTTCATGGGCAAGTTGACGGGACTGCCGATGGGCATGGCGCCTTGTTACACGAACCACACGGGCATCGATCAGAACGACCAAGAGATGGCCACGTTGCTTGTGGCGTTGGCGGGCGCGAACTATTTCATGGGGGTGCCAGGCGGCGACGACATCATGTTGAGCTATCAGGACACGAGCTTCCACGATGACGCCACGATGCGCGAATTGTTACACCTGACGCCGGCCCCGGAATTCTTCGAATGGGCTCAAAACATGGGGCTTCTCGACGCCTGCGGCCGCCTTTCCAGCCGCGCCGGCGACGCCTCGATTTTCCTCCGCTGACACCTTGAATTTTCCGCACGAGAAAGATCCCGACATGGACGAGCAAGAACTCAAAAACCTCATCCGGACCGTCCTGCGCGCCGCCATCGACGAAGAGGGCGCCGTCGCCGGCGGTCCAACTGGCGGCTTGGCCGGCCCGGCTGCCGACAACTCGGCGACGGCTGGTTGTCCGGCCGGCCTCGACGTCTGCGGCCCGCCCGGGCTGGGACTGGCCGACCCGGCCGACAAGGCTGGTTATCTGGCCCTCCAACAGGCCACGACGGCCCGCATCGGCGTCGGCCGGGCCGGGCCCCGGCTGCCCGTCAAAGCCTGGCTGCGCTTCCGAGCCGACCACGCGGCCGCCATGGACGCCGTCTTCACCGACGTCAGCGCCGATGTCATCAAAAGCTGTGGCTTGTTTGAGGTTTCCTCGGCGGCTCCTGACAAGGCCTCCTTCCTCATGGACCCGGCTCTCGGCCGCAGCCTCGGCGACGAAACCGCCGCCGCTTTGAAGAAGCATTGCAAAGCGGGGGCGCAGGTCCAGATCGTCGTCAGCGACGGCCTCAGCTCGACGGCCGTCGAGAACAACATCCCCGATCTGTTGCCGGCGCTGCGCCAAGGTTTGGAGCGCCACGGGCTCACGTGCGGAACGCCGATTTTCGTCAAGTTCGGCCGGGTCCGGGTCATGGACGAAGTGACGGCGGCGCTTGGCGGCGATGTCACGGTCATCCTCATCGGAGAACGGCCGGGTCTTGTCACGAACGCCTCGCTCAGCTGCTACATGACCTACAAAGGCCGTCCGGGCATGCCGGAAAGCGGCCGCACCGTCTTGTCGAACATCTACGACGAGGGCACCCCGCCGGCTGAGGCCGGGGCCTACATCGCCGACATCGCCGCGAAGATGGTCTCTGAGAAGGCCAGCGGCCTCGATCTCAAGCTCTGACTCGGCGGTTTCGACGCCCCTAGGCTGGCCCTGACAGACTCGGCGGAGGGAAGGCTTGGGATCATGGCAGAGACAGCGTCAGCCCGCCGTTTGGACACCCCGGACGGGCCGTTCACGGTCCTGACAGCCGCCGGCGCGGTCATCGCGGCGGGCTGGACTGACTCGGAAGAACGGTTGCTAGGGCTGGTTCATCCGAGCTTGCGGCCGGCCGCCTTGGGGGCCGAGGCGGCCGGAGACGTGGCAGAGCTGGCGGCGGCGGCCGTGGCCGCCTATTACGCGGGTGACTTCTGGGCTTGTTCCGCTGTTCCCGTCCGCCAGTTCTCCGGTCCCTTCCGCCAGCAGGTCTGGGAAGTTTTACGCCAGGTCGGCCCGGGGGAGACCCTGAGCTACACCGCCTTGGCCGCCCTCGCCGGCCGGCCGGCCGCGGTCCGAGCCGCCGCCGGAGCCTGTTCGCACAACGCCGCCCCCTTGTTCGTCCCTTGCCACCGGATCGTCACGGCCAGCGGCGGCTTGGGCGGTTTCGCCTACGGGACAGCGCTCAAAGCCAGTCTGTTGGCGCGGGAGAAGAGGTAAGGCGGCGGCCAGGCCGGCGGGCTGAGCCTGGCGGCGCGATTTGCCACGCTGGCCTAGTTGCCATCGTTAAACACGTGAAAGCCCCTCAAAACAGCCGCGGGGCAAAGCCAGGTCGGGGCAGAGGCTTTCTTGAGAAGAGGCATCGGCTAGGCTGGACGCGTTTTCACCCCTCACACAGGAACAGCCATGACTGACGCCCCCGCTCCTTTCTTCCCCTATTTCACCCTCGACGCCCTTACCCTCGGCCCCGGCGACCTGTCCGCTCAGTTGCCCGCCCACTTCCGGCTCCTTCGCATCCTGCCCGGACCAGACCGCCCCGACTACGTCCTCGCCCGCCTGACCCGGCCCCTGGCCTTCCAGACCAACCGGGCTGAGCTGGCCTGCTCCAACCTTTCGCCAGAACGCGTCGACCCCCGTTTCGTCGTCCGTCCGCCCGACGCGGCTGGCCGCCTCGCCCTCTCCATAGCCCTCGTCGTCATGGCGGCGCGACTTGTCGGAACCCAGATCGTCCACGGCGTCCAGGGCCTTGGCGTCAACTTCGCGTATGTCATAGACGGCAGCCTCTACGACGACCAGCAGCTGGATTTTTCCAAATGCGTCTACGTCGGCGTCGGCTTCGTCAGCCACCACGGCCAAGGCGACCATCTGCCTTTGACCGCCCTCCTTTGACTCCGATTGGCCGGCGGCGTCCCTGGGCCAGCCGGCCGCAGGCCTCGCTCTTGCCGTGACGCGGCGTCCGCTATGCTCGGCGTTTTCTCTTTGGAAAAGGGAGCCTGAGGGGCCATGTTTTCTGGCGGCTTTCGACGGTTTCCGCGCGGACGCGTTAAGGAGGGCTGTCGTGGACGTCAAAGGCCGCAGCTTCTTGAAAGAATCCGATTTCACGCGGGACGAGTGGCTTGGACTCGTCGGTTTGGCCCGCCAGCTCAAGGCCGCCAAGAAAGCCGGACGTGAGACGCCGGTTCTGACCGGACGCAACCTTGCCTTGATCTTCGAGAAGACTTCGACGCGGACCCGCTGCGCCTTCGAAGTGGCGGCCCACGACCAAGGCGCCCACGTCACCTACCTCGACCCGGCCGGCTCGCAGATCGGCCACAAGGAGTCGGTCGCCGACACGGCGCGGGTGTTGGGGCGGATGTTCGACGGCATCCAGTACCGCGGTTTCGGCCAAACTGTCGTCGAGGAACTGGCCCGCCACGCCGGGGTGCCAGTTTGGAACGGGCTGACCAACGAGTGGCATCCCACACAGTCTTTAGCCGACATCGTGACTATGACCGAGCACTCGGCCAAAGCCATCGGCGACATCGCCTTCGCCTACGTCGGCGACTCCCGTTACAACATCGGCAATTCGCTCCTTGTCACCGGCGCCCTGCTCGGCATGGACGTGCGGATCGTGGCTCCGCCGAGCCTCCAAAACTGGCCTCACGTCATCGAGCAGGCCCGGCGTATCGCCGCCGGCTCGGGGGCCCGGATCACGGTGACCGACGACGTGGACCGTGGCGTGGCTGGAGTCGATTTCGTCTACACCGATGTTTGGGTCTCCATGGGTGAGCCCAAGGAGGTTTGGCTGGAGCGTCTGCCCCTGCTGCTGCCGTATCGCGTGACCGCCGGGCTGCTTGCTAAAACCGGCAACCCGGACGTCAAGTTCATGCACTGCCTGCCGGCTTTCCACGATTTGGCGACGACCCTGGGCGGCGACATCCAACGCCAAGCCGGCCTCGCAGACGGCCTCGAGGTTTCCGACGAGGTTTTCGAATCCGCGGCGTCGATCGTGTTCGACCAGGCGGAAAACCGGATGCATACGGTCAAGGCGATCCTCGTCGCGACCTTGGCGGGTTAAGCGCCGGTTCCAAAAGGCGGCAAGCCCGGGACCGGGGCTGAAAACAAGTCGGGTGGCTAGCCCTGGCGGGCGGGGGAGAAGCGGGCGGAGGGAAGGCCCAAGGCTCAGAGGAACAAAAGGCGGCTGGCGGTCAAGGCGGCTAGCGCGGCTGTGTAGCCGAGCAACGCCGCCGTCTGGACGCGGGAGCGGCGCCGCGGCGGCGCGTAGACGAGGATCGCGGTGACAGCGGCGCCGCCGAGGAAGCCGCCGAGGTGGCCTTGCCAGGAAATCGATCCCAGGTTGATGACGGTGATGAGGACGTTGAGGCCGAGCCACAAGAGGATCTGGCGGACGTCTTGCTTGAGCTTGCGGGAGATGATGAGGAGCGCGGCGAGGAGGCCGAAGATCGCTCCCGAAGCCCCGATGGCGGTGGAGGCGGCGCCGCTGAGCCAGAAGATGACGGCCGAGCCGCTGAGGCCGGACAGGAAGTAGAGGATGAGGAAACGGGCGCGGCCGAGGGCGCGTTCGAGCGGCGGCCCCAAGAACCAGAGGGTCAGAAGGTTGCAGCCGAGGTGGATGAGGCTGATGTGGGTGAACAAACTGGTGGCGAATTGCCAAACCGCGCCCGTCGCGGCTCCGGCCCGCCACAGGCCGCCCAGTTGGGCGCAAACCTCGGGGCTGAGGGCGCCGGGGTAATACATTCCCGCCTCGGCGGCGCCGCAGCTGCCGACAGGGGTGAGTCCGAGGTAGGAGACCCAAGGGGAGGCTGTCCCGCCCGTGGCCTGGATGAGGGCCCACACCGCCAGGTTGACGGCGATCAGGACGATGGTCGTGAGATTGACGTCGGCGCTCCTGACGCCGCCGTACGGGCCTTCGTTCTGCCGCGTCCGCCGGGTGTGGGAGCGCACGCACTGGGGGCACTGGAAGCCGACCGGGGCCGCGATCATGCAGGCGTCGCAGATCGGCTGGCCGCAGCGTCGGCAAATGGCGCGGCCTAGGCGGTCGGGATGGTTGCGGCAAGCGGCGTCAGCTTCGGGCACGCTCTTCAGGGTAGGGGATGGCCTACGGGGTTGGCGGCGCTCCGGATCAGCGGCTCGGGTTTTGCGGCCTGCGCCGGCGAACGCCGCGGCGCCTCGGTTGGCGCCGGAGCTGCCATCCCCCCTACGGAAGAGGACTACTGATTCGAGGAGGCCGCCCCGCCAGCTGGTGTTCATTCCCTCCTACGGAAGAGGACTACTGTTCCGCCATGTGGAACAGAGGATTGCCGCCAATGGAAGCCCTCCCGTGAACGCCGCCGCCCGGGGCGCTGAGCGGACGCTTGGCAGCGGCCTGCGGCCCGGTGTTTTCCGGCTGAGGCTGCTCGGATCTGACAGCTGGCAAACGTCGCTGCGCCACATGGGCCGGCAAGGAGCCGAGCCGCCGGTTGTGTTCATCCACGGGCTGGGCGGGGCGTCCTGCCTTGACGCCCTGGCAGCCGACGGAGATGGCCATGCCTGATTTGGATGTGTTCGTGACAGGCGGCATCGGCGTAGACCACATCGTCAAGGTTCCTTCGCTGCCTGTGCTGGTGGCGGATTCGGTGATGACGCCGCCGATCCAAACGGTTGTCGGCCACGCGGGCAACGGCGTGGCGATGGGCTGCGCCGCGCTCGGCTTGGCGACGGCGATCTGCGACGTCATCGGCGACGATCCCGAGGGTGATCTCATCCGCCGTCATTGCACCGAAGCGGGAGTCGGTCTGAAGGTGGCAACCGACCCGTCTGGCACCCGGCGGTCGGTCAACCTGGTCGCCCCGGGCGGGGCGCGGACCTCGTTGTACGATCCACGCCACCCATATGACCTTCTTCCCGACGAGTCGTTGTGGCGCGACGGCGTCGCGAAGGCTCGGCTGACGCATGTGGTCATCGTCAACTGGGCGCGCCACGCGCTGCGCCAAGCGGTCGGCTTGGGGCGGTTGACGAGCACCGACCTGCAAGATTGGGATGGCCTCAACCCGCACCACCGTGAATTCGCCGAGCTGGCCGACATCGTCTTTTGCTCTGCCGCCAATCTGGCGGACCCGGCTGCGACGGCGCGCGGCATCCTCTCCTACGGACGGGCGCGGGTCGTGGTCGTCACCGACGGGGCGAACGGCTCGACGGCGCATCCCCGCGGCGCCGCGGCGTTCCACGTTCCAGCTGTCACGCTGCCTGGCCGCCCGCCTGTGGATTCCAACGGGGCCGGCGACGCCTACGCGGCGGCGTTCCTCGCCCGCGTCCTGGCGGGCGACAGTTGGGCCCGGGCCGCTGAGGCCGCGTCTGTCGCCGGGGCCTGGGCCGTCGGCTCGGCCGGCACTCACACGGATCTCATCACCGCCGAGGCGCTCGCCTCGCTCAGCGCGAGTGAGGCGGTCCGCCGAGCCTGCGGCTGGGATGATGGCGCAGACCGCTGACGTGGCGAGGCCGGCTCTGCCAGCTGGCGTGGCGTCAGCGTCGGCAGGGCGGCCGCCGGCCCTAGCCGCCAAGTCCTCCTTGGCGACGTTAAAACCCTGACCAATTTGACCTGACCCGGGTCAGAATTGCCCGCGGCGGGTGCTGACAAAGCTGAAGATCTGCCGGGCGGAAGCCCCTTTACAGCGTCGCCGCCGGCTCCATAACATGGCATCGCCACGACAATCAACGATGATGTGAGGTGCTTCCGTGAAAACTAAAGTGCAAAGCGCTGGCAGGTTTTTATCCGGCATGGTGATGCCCAATATCGGCGCGTTCATCGCCTGGGGTCTGATAACGGCCTGCTTCATCGCCACCGGCTGGATTCCCAATGAGAGCCTGGCGGCGATGGTCGACCCGATGCTCAAGTACCTGCTGCCGATTCTCATCGCCTACACCGGCGGCAAGATGGTGGCCGACACTCGTGGCGCGGTGGTTGGCGCCATTGCGGCGGTTGGCGTGATCATCGGCTCGGACATCCCCATGTTCCTCGGCGCCATGATCGCCGGCCCGGTCGGCGGCGTCTGCATTAAGTATTTCGACAAAGCCTTCCAAAAGAGGGTCAAGGCTGGCTTCGAGATGCTCTACAATAATTTTTCCGCCGGGATCATCGGCATGTTGCTGGCTATTTTATTCTTCCTCGGGGTCTCCCCGGTGGTGGTCTGGCTGACAGACGCGCTGGCGTCCGGGGTTCAATTCCTGGTCAATCATTCCTTGTTGCCGATCGCGTCTATCTTCGTCGAGCCAGCCAAAGTCCTTTTCTTAAATAACGCCATCAACCACGGCATCTTCACCCCGATGGGCGTGGCCCAGGCGGCGGAGTTCGGCAAGTCGCTTTTCTTCATGATCGAGTCGAACCCCGGTCCCGGCGCCGGCCTGTTGCTCGCCTACATGCTAGCTGGCAAGGGCAGCGCCAAATCATCGGCGCCCGGCGCTTTCATCATCCACTTCTTCGGCGGCATCCATGAGATGTACTTCCCCTACGTGTTGATGAACCCGGTGTTGATCATCGCCACCATCGCGGGCAACATGACCGGCGTCGCCTGCTTGCAATTGTTCAACGGCGGCCTGGTGGCGGCGGCTTCGCCCGGCTCGATTTTCGCCGAGTTGATCATGACCCCCAAGGATTCTTACGTCGCCAATATCGCTGCGATTGCCTTGTCGCTGGCGGTGAGCTTCCTGCTCAGCATGGTGCTGCTGAAGATGTTCGGCAAGGACGACAAAGACTTAGACGCCGCCAAGTCCAAGATGGCGAGCATGAAAGCTGAGTCGAAAGGCCTAGCTGACGGGGCTGGCGGCGCCGTCGAGACAGCGGCCGACCCGGCCGCGACAGCTGTGGCCGTAGCTGACATCCACAAGATTGTTTTTGCTTGCGACGCGGGCATGGGCTCCTCCGCGATGGGGGCGACCACGCTGCGGAAGAAGTTCGCCAAGGCTGGGATCACCGATTTGGAAGTGGTCCACGCGGCGGTGTCGGAGATCCCGGCAGACGCGCAATTGGTGGTGACGCACGAGGAGCTGAAAGAGCGCGCTCAGGCCGCCGCCCCCAAGGCCCGCGTGGTCGCCATCCGCACTTTCATCGGCGCCCCGGAATACGATGAACTGGTCGCCGAATTCAGCGAAGCCCGCGGTTGACTTGGGTGAACGCCTGTCAATCACAGTCGCCGCCTTGCCTTAGCTGAGCGGCCAGAAATCAATTGGAGCCAAATATGCAAGAACTCAGTTACACCATCAAAGATCCCGACGGCGTCCACGCCCGGCCAGCGGGACTGCTGGTCAAGGCGATGCAAGGATTCCAGAGCAAGGTGACGGTCAGGGTGGGCGGCAAGGAAGCCGACGGGAAAAAGCTTTTCGCCTTGATGGCTTTGGGCATCAAGCAAGGAGCCGACATCACGTTGACGGCCGACGGCCCCGACGAGGCCGCCGCCTTGGCCAGCGCGCAGAGCATTCTCGTCGAAAACCTTTGAGACGCGATGATCTCCCCCAGATTGGATCGCATCCTAAGCCTTCTGTTGGCTTCTGATGCCCCGATCCCGATGGGGGAGTTAGCCGAACTCCTTTGCGTGTCCCGCCGGACCGTCGCCCGTGAGTTGGCCGCCGCCCCGGCGGCTCTGGCTCCCTACAAGGTGCAGGTCAGCTCGCAAAACGGCGAGGGCATACGGCTGGACGGCGCGCCGGGCGAGCTGGAGAAGCTGCGCCGCCACACCGCCAAACGCAATTGGCTGCTGCCGTCCAGCAAGCAGGAGCGCCACTGGCGGCTGGCGTTGGAGGCGCTGTCGAGGCCGGGCCCGCGCAAAGCGCTCAGCTACGCGCGGCTGCTCGGAGTCTCCGAGGCCACGATCAGTTCGGATCTCGAGGCGATCGTGAAATGGCTGCCCCGGTTCGGCCTCGTCCTGAACCGGAAACAGGGCATCTCGATCACAGGTGACGAGGCAGACATCCGCTCCGCGATCTGCTACGTGCTGGGCCGGCTGCGGAACAAACCGCAGCCTTATTCGGCGCCGCTGGCCTGGGATTTGCTGGGCAAGGCCGTCGACCACGGCCCGGCGCGAGCCGAATTGGCCCGGTTCACCCCGGAGTCCGAATTCGCCTTGCGCTGCTATCTGGCGGTCGCTGTCGCCCGGATCAGCGGCGGCTTGGAACTGACCGGGGCGAAGGCGGCCGACGATGAGCATCTGATGGACGCGAACCTGCTGGCCGACGCCTTGGAGGCGGCCGGCGGGCCCGTCTGGTCGGCTGTCGAGCGTCAAGGCTTGGCGGTGCGGCTGATGGCAGGACGGGTGGCCTTCGGGGTGGACGGGATCGCGCCGGGGCCGCCGGCCAGCAGCGAGGTCCAGACGCTGGTGTACCGGATGATCGAGGCCTACGACCCGCCGAACGCCAGCGCCTTGAAGCTGGACGAGCAATTGACGGCCGGGTTGTGTGCCCATGTCCGAGCGCTGACCATCCGCCTGGAGAACAACTTCGAGATCGAAGACCCGTTGCTGGAGCACATCGCCCGGGATTTCCCAGAGGTCTTGCAGGGCAGCCGGCAAGCGTTGAAGGTGCTGCAGCGGCGGGACCTGGAAATTCCCGACGCCGAGGCTGGTTTCCTGGCGGCGCACTTCGGCGCGGCGATGCTCCGGCTGGCCGAGCGCAACGAGCCGTATCGCAAGATTAGTTTGGGTGTCGTCTGCGCCCATGGCATCGGCACCGCCTATCTGATGGTCTCCGAGCTGCAGCGTCGTTTCGGGCGCCTGGCCCGGATAGAGGTCTGCCCGATAGACGATCAAGATGACTGGGAACGTTTCGACCTGATGATCAGCACGCTGCCGGAGTTGGGCGCCGCCGGCCCGCCGGTCGTCTTTGTCCATCCGATTTTGAGCGAGGACGAACTGCGTCAGATCGCTGAGGCCATTGACGGCGCCTCCCGCCAGGGCGGCCGCCGTGACCCGGCCCGCCGGTCGGAGGGCATGGTCAAAGCGACGCGCGCGATCGCCGCCCTAGCCGGCGCGATCAGCGAAGTGATCGAATCTTTCGCGGTGATCTGCGTGCCGTCGGCGATGTCACAGGGTGAATTGTTCAAAATGATCGGCTACCGCTTCGGCGACGGCCCGACGGGGGGCGCTGTCGTCCACAGCGCCTTGCAACAACGCGAGGCGATGGCCACCCAGGTCATCCCCGAACTTTCCTTGGCGCTGTTGCACGCTCGGACGGCGGGGGTCGGCCGGCCGCACCTGGCTGTGCTGACGCCGGAGCCGGGGCCGTTTGCCGATCCGGCGCTGACAGCGGTGAAAGCCTGCGTCATAATGTTGGTCCCTCAGGCCGCCGGGACCGAATTGGTGGAATTATTTGGCCGCGTCTCCAGCGAGCTCATCGACAACCCGGAATTCTTGGCCCAGGTCCACGCCGGACAGCGGCGAGAACTGCTGGACAATTTGGAGAAGATGGCCGAGGACCAGTTGCTCAAAACCATCCAACGGCTACTGCCTTGACAAGGAAAGACAAATGGAAATACTAACCTGCTCAAATATCATCACCGGCTGTTCGCCGGCCGATCCGGAATCGGTGATACGACGCTGCGGGCGGATGCTGGTCGACTCGGGGTACGCCAAAGAGCGTTACATCGAGGGAATGTTGGCCCGTAATCGTTCTTTCTCCGTGGCCATCGGAAATCTGATCGCCATCCCGCACGGGGAGAAGGACTACAAAGACGATGTGATCGCCACCGGATTGGCTGTCCTGGCTTATCCCGACGGGATCGACTGGGGCGGCGAACCGGTGAAATTGGTGATTGGCATCGCGGCCCAAGGCGACGAGCATCTGGAGATTTTGGCCCGGCTAGTGGAGGTGGCCGAGGATCAGGCGGCGGTGGAGGCGCTGGTCCAGTCCGGCGACGCCGCGGCGATCCACGCCGCGTTCACCCAGGACTGAGCGCTGTGATAATCACGGTCACCTGCAACCCGGCTCTGGACAAGACCGCCACACTGGCCCGGCTCCGTCCGCGGGCGCTCAACCGCTTGGAGAACGTCATTGTCGACGCCGGTGGCAAGGGTGTCAACGTGTCCCGGATGATCGCCGAACTCGGCGGCGTTTCGACGGCGATGGGGTTTGTCGGCGGCGGCTCCGGAACCGAGATTGAGGACCGTTTGGCGGCCCAGGGTTTGACTGCCTGCTTCACCCGCGTCGCGGAGCCGACCCGCGTCAACCTGAAGCTGATGGACTCTGAGGGCCAGTTGACTGAGCTGAACGAGCCCGGCCCACATGTGACGGCGGCGGAATACGGCTCGCTGACACGGGCGCTCAGGGAGCAGCTGCAGCCGGGAGATTGGGTTGTGCTTTCCGGCAGCCTGCCGCGCGGCTTGTCGGCGAAGGTTTATTCCGAACTTGTCGAGTTGGCCGCCGCCCAGGGGGCGAAAGCCTGCTTGGACGCGGACGGGCCGGCGCTGCAGGCGGCGCTGCGGCCGGAGGCAGGGCGGGGCGCGAGGCCCGCCCTGGTCAAGCCCAACGCCGCCGAGTTGCAAGAATTATTCGGGCTGTCCGAGCCGCCCGGTGAAGAGCAGATCGTGCGGTTGGCCGAAGCGCTGCTGGTCGGCGGCGTCGGATGCGTCGCCTGTTCGCGCGGGGACCAGGGCGCGGTTTTCGTCAACGCCACGGAGGCTTGGAGCGCCCCGGCGTTGGGGATTGAACTTCGTTCCCCGGTCGGCGCCGGGGATTCGATGATGGCCGCTCTGGTCTGGTCCTTCAGCCTGGGGCACGGTCTGGCCGACGCCGCGCGGCTGGCCGTCGCCGCCTCCGCCGCCGCCTGCACGACCGAGGGGACCAAGCCGCCCGACAGCGATCTGATAAACCAGCTCATCGACCAAGTTGAGTTGCGTCAGCTACGTTGACGAGAAACGACAAGGAGATTCAAGAAGCATGAAAACCACGGCAGTCCGCCTTTATGGCGCCGACGATTTGCGGCTGGAGACCTTCGAGCTGCCTCCGATCACCGATGAGGAGATCTTGGCCAAGGTGGTGAGCGACTCGATTTGCATGTCCACTTGGAAACTGCTGAAACAAGGAAAGGCCCACAAGCGGGTCCCGCAGAATATTGACACCCATCCGATCATCATCGGCCACGAGACCGCTGGCGTGATCGTGGAGGTGGGGGCGAAATGGCGGGACCAATTCACCCCCGGTGGCAAATTCGCCCTGCA
>JAIRXC010000133.1 GCA_031268515.1 Propionibacteriaceae bacterium | reverse complement strand
GGGCCAGCCCCCGGATGGACTCCCCGGACTCGAACTCGGCCAGCAACCGGGCCTGATGTTCAGGGCTGAGCGAAGTTCTAGGTTGTACATCTTGAACCACGACCTCTCCCCGAACGTCTTTCACCAGACCGCCGCTGCCATCGGCCTGCCACCCCGAAACCTGGCTTGACCAGCGCGAACACAGGTCTGCGGCCTTGGGGGCAAGATTCCCGGACTTATACATGCTGGACCCTCACGTTCCTAACGGACACGGCGGCCTCTACTATTACAGCCCCGAACGGTCGGTCATCGACGCTTTCAGGCTCGCGCACCATGAAGGCCGCGATGTCGCTGTCGCCGCCCTGAAACGTTGGCTGCGCGGACGAGGCAACTACCCCGCGAGACTGCTCGGCCTGGCCGAGGCTTTCCCAAAGGCGTATCCAGCCATACGCTCGACCTTGGTAGCTCTGGCGCGACACCCGCGCCGACCCGGGCCACGCCCGGAGTCCCACCAGGGATATCAACCTGAGCGCCGCGGGTTCCCCGAACGACACCGCTGAGGCCTGCCGGCGTGTGCTCGCCATTATCACGGTTACCCGCGAGGACGGGCTCGAGTTCGACGCTTCTTCAATCCACGCCGAGGCGATCCGCGACGATGCCGGCAGTGTTCGCAGTTCGCCGATGCCGTTCTCCTTGGCGAGGCGCCGGGGCGGCGCTGGTCGCCATCGGATGACGCCTGGATCTGACCTCCCGCGAGTGAGCCTCGGCGGGAACTATCGCCTCGTGGGTTTACTCATGCGACCCTGCGGGCCTGCTCCGCAGTCACAGGAATCCCCTGTGGTCCAAGATGCGCCCCAGCGCGGTCTCGGCATGATCCCGGCAAGAGTGCGGCCGGCCAATCGGCCGTGGGCGGCGGCCCTGGCTATCGACGGAGAATTGTTGGATCGCCATCGCCTCGAAATCGACCACCAGAACACGGGCCTCTACCTCGGAGTCGTCTATGTCGAGGTAGGACCGCAACCGCCGAGCCATATAAGGCTGCGAGCCTTGGCGCTGACCGTCCGCCGCCGGACGCCGCAGGCGCGGAGCCCGCAAGTTGCCAGCGCGCGTCATCTGTCCGCTCAGAGCGGACAGGTAACGTGTCTTCACCTCGAAGGCGACCAACTCCCCACCCACGATGGCGATGATGTCCAAATCCTGGCGACGGCCGTCCCGCGGCATCGAAGCATCACCCAGCGAGACGATCACGGCGTCCAACGCCTCTTCCAGCCACGCCGCTGCGGTTTCCTCGCCAAGCGCGCCGAACTGGCCGCTGGTAGCCGCGGGAAGGAGCACGCCAAGCCCGGCCGGCGCGCCAACCGAAGCGGCGTCAAACCGGTTGCGGAAGAACCCCGTGGCGAGGCTGCCGCCACGCATGGCGCCAACATCGAGGCCGGCCGGGAAACTGCTGGCGTCGCTGTAGGTGGGACGCACAAAGTAGAGGGTCCCAGGTTTGGCGGCGGCGGAATCCTCAAGGCGCCTGAACTCGCGCCCCTCCCGGCTCCAACCTCGATTCAGCGCCCTATCCTGGGCAAACATGTTGGGGCCGAACAGTCCGCCGGCGCTGTGAGGGATGAAATGTCCGCGATCAAGGGCGCGTCCGGCACAAGCGTCTGGAATCGGGTAGCCCCGCTGGTAGGCGGTGTCGCGCGGCTGATGGGCGGCCGGGGTCACCGCCCAGGCCAGGACGGTGCGATCCTCGCCATCGGGACGCAGATGGCCTGCTGCGTCAAACAGGTAGGTGGCGCACCCTTGGGTTAGCTCAAGGAACTCAGGATTCTCCGCGCGGCACGCGTCAATCGCAGCTGCGCCCACCGCGGCGACGAACTCATCCGGACCTCCGGCCGCCGCGAGGATCGCCTGATAGTCGATGCCGCCCGCGTCCCGCCCCACACCCATCAGTATGGCGCAGCGGCCTCGCAGCGCGTCTGCTACTCAACATGGCGAACGGCGGGTCGCGGCCGCGCTGGGCGCTGCTGTGAGGCAATCAGGAGATCGGCAACTGGCGGCCGTGGCCGCCGGGAGTGAAGAGATGCGCAAAGCCGGGCGGCTTCTTTACTGGGCGTCGATGACATGACCGCTAGACACGAAAAATAGGGAGAAAGACATGGAATATACAGAATTGGGTGAAGTGTTCCCGGTTTGACAGGCGGCAAGTACTGTTCATCTACTGGAGGGAAAATCAAGAATCATGGGATCGGTTCGCCTGGGTCTCACCGAAGAATACCGGGAGAACACTGTGTCATTGGTCATTGAAGACAGCCGGTCGATCGCCGAGGTCGCCCGGAGCATCGGGATCAAACCGCAAACTTTAGGACGCTGGATGCAAAAAGCCAGACAAAACCAGCCAGCTGAAACTGAGCTGAGCAAAACTGAACGCGAGGAACTCGAACGCCTCCGCTTGGAGCTGGAATACGGCTAAAAAGCGGCGGCCTGGTTCGTGAAAGACCCGCGGTGATCTACGCCGCCATCGCGGACTGGGCCGGCTCCGGCGCTTACCCTGTTGATTTCATGTGCCGCCAACTCGGCGTTTCACGTTCCGGGTATTACAAGTGGCGCGGCCGTCGGCCCGCGGACAAGCCGGTCAGACCCTCCGTCAGCTCGTCAAAAAGCTATTCGCCGTTTTAAACAGGCCCGGCGTGCGGCGACTATGGGCCGAGTTGCGGGTCCGCGGCTAGCGGCTCTCAAAGAAACGGGTCTGGCGTCTCATGCGCCTATGCCAGCTGGCCGGCCGCCACCCTCGAAGCCGCAAAAAAACAACTATCCAGTCGGGTCGGCCGCAGGTCGCGCCTGATTTGGTCGGCCGCCGGTTCACAGCCGAGCGGCCGGACCAGAGATGACACGGTGATATCGCGTATGTGAAAACCTGGCGGGGGTGGGCGTATTTGGCGACGGTCATCGACTTGTATTCACGGAAGCTGGTCGGCTGGGCTGTCGCCGATCATCTGGAAACGTCTTTAGTTGTCGATGCTTTGGCGGTGGCTGTGGCGTCCCGTCGGCCGGGTTCGGTTATTTTTCATTCTGACCGGGGCTGTCACATCGGGTGGGTTTGCCCGGTTTTGCGCGGCTCATAACGTCATCCGGTCGCTGGGGCGTACTGGTGATTGTTTCGGCAATGCGGTCGCGGAGTCTTTTAACGCGACGTATAAGAAAGAGTTGGTCCACACGCGTCCCTGGCCGGATATGGCTAGTCTTAGGAAGGCTGTTTTTGAATGGGTCGAGCGGTATTACAATCGGGCTAGGAGGCATTCGTATCTAGGGTATTTGACGATCGCGGAGTTTGAGTTAGGATACACGCATATAGACCAACTCGCGGCATAGCGAGTGTCCACTTTTTCGAGAACACTCCACACACTGCCGAGGCAGCTTCGGGTCTTCACGTCGGCCAACCCCGTCTCGGCGCTGCGTGACCTGATGAACCATGGCAATTTCAGCGCCGAAGCCGGCTGGGCGTTGCTCGGCTGTGCGTGATCGCTGCGATCTTCATACCCCTCGCCGTCCGCGCTTACACGAAGCGCGTCTAGGCCCGGGCTGGCCGAGCGGGGCTAATCCGCGGGCTGTTTCGCTTTTCGATGCCGGCGAGGATGAGGTCGATGCCGCTGGCGAATTGCTCGCGGTCGTCGTGGTCGGGCACTTGGCGAAGTATCCGGTGGACGAAAGGGAATTCGGCCGGGTCGAGGCGCTCCCACCGTTGCGCGGCGGCTTCGAGGAACGCGGTCCGGTCGAGGCCGGGGGGGCCTGCGGCGTGCGCGGCGCTGAGCCCGGCCGCGCCGGCGATGTAGTCAGCGAGCGCGGAAGCCACCGCGAACTGCGACTCGGGGGCGACGGCGAGCGCGTCGAGCGTGCCGCCGACGGCTTCCAGAATGCGCGCGCCCGCCAGCCGGGAAGGGTCGCGCGCCAGTTGCGCTCCGGCCCAGGGGTGGGCCTCGAAGGCGTCGAACAGCGCGAGGGCCACAGCCCGCAACCTCGCCGCCGGCTTGCCTCGCGTCCGCACGCCGCCGATGGCCACGGCGATGACCGTGTTCGCAGCGGCCGCGAGCAGTTCGTCTTTGCCTTGGACGTGCCAGTAGATCGCGCCCGCGCCCGTCGAGAGCCGCTTCGCCAGTGTTCGGAAGGTGAGGCCGCTTTCGCCCTCGGCGTCGAGGATCTCGACCGCGGCCGTCACCACCCGTTCTCGGCTGAGCGCGTCGGCGCGGCGGGACGGTCGGTCAGCAGCGGTGGCCATGCCTCCATCTTGACAGGCCTGGAACGCGGTTCCACAATGGACTGGAACGATGTTCCAGAGCTATGAAGGGCAAAGGAGGCCGCCTACGATGACCACAGCCGCACCCGACGACGCGGTGGACGCCACGGCTTGGACCCCGGCGTGGGGGCAGGCGCTGAGCGATTGCCGCGACGCGGACGACGAGCCAGGTTTCGCTGACGTGACTGTGCGCCTGACGGCGCCGGCGGCTATCGGCGGCGACCGGGTCCGCCTCGAGCTGAGCAACCGCTTCGGCGGCGAGCCCGTCCAGATCGGGCGGAGCGCCGTCACGGTTAGCGGGCGAACGGTTGCAGTCACCTACGGCGGGCAGCCCGCGGCCAGCCTCGCGGCGGGAACCTCGCTGTGGAGCGATCCGGCCGAGCTGGCCATCCGCCACGGCGACAACATAGCGGTCGATCTGTACCTGCCTGAACCAACGCCCTACGCGACCGCCGGCGGCTTCCGCTTCGACCGCTCGCAGCCAGGCGACTTCGCCGGCGCGGCCGATTTTCCGCTCGCCGGCTTGACTACCGAGGACGTCGACACGTCGCGCGAGTTCCCGGCCGTCAACACCGGCGCCACCTCCGACCCGGCTGGCACGGGCTGGTCGCTGCCAGCCGGAGGGCCGTTCTTGCGCACCATTGAGGTCGCCGGCGCCAAAGCGAACGCGGTGGTCGTGGCGCTCGGCGGCTCCAGCACCGCGATGGGCTGGCCGCAGTACGCCGCTGGCCTCCTGTCCGCAGGCGACAAAATCGCCATCATCAACCGCGGCATCTCGGGCAACCGCATCCGCCTCGACGCCCCGCCTAAGACCCCTTCCTGGGGCAGAGCCGGCTTAGCCCGCTTCGACGAGGACGTGCTCGGAACCCACGGCGTCAGCCATGTCGTCATCGCCTACAACAGCAACGACTGGGGCCTGCCCGGCCGCGTGACTCCGCTAGACGAGATGCCGACCCTCGAGCAGTTGATCGGCGGCTATGAAGAACTCATCACCCGCTCCCAAGCAGCCGGGCTGCAGGTGATCCTCGCCACCGTCACCCCGCTCGCGCCCGAGACGCTCTCCGACGCCGGCCGCGAGGGATTCCGGCAGTCGTTGAACGACTGGATTCGCGCCTGCGGCCACAGATACGCCGACTTCGACGCGGCGATCCGTTCCAAGGCCGACCCCTCCCGCCTCGAAGCGCAATACGCGGCCCCCGACAACACGCACCCCAACATCAACGGCGAGAAACGGCTCGCCCAGACGGTCATCACGCGGCTGGGGTTCAAGGCAGAATCAGCCGCCACCGCGGAATAGCCAACGTCATAGGAGGCGCGCACCTCGCACGCCGCGCTCGGCCGCCAACAGCTTCCCCAAAACCTTGCCTGCCCTACGCGGCACTCACGTGGCAGTCGGGCAACGCGGAAATGTCGACGATTGGACGATCAGGCTCCGGAAAAAGTGTCAGTGCCTGCTGCAACCCTGAAGGCGTGGACAGCATTGCTCACCCAAAAAGAAAGGCACGACCATGTCAGAATCCGCATTTTTCTACGGGAACCGCATCGGCTTCGGCGGCAATGTCAACAACGTCACCGCTGTCGGCGGCGACAATCACGGCACGATCAACCACATCACGACCACGAACCCGGATGACCAGCCAAAGCACGAGAGGCACGCGGAGAAGCGGTGGGCGACTCCGATCACCGACCGTCTCATGCTGATACTCAATGTGGTCATGGCCATCTGCTCTGTCCTGTCGTTCACCGTCGGCATTGTCCCGTTGGTGGAGAAACTGTCCCAAGGCGGCGTGAAGTCGCTCGGCGCTGTGCCCCAGACGGCGTTCTGGGCGGCAACTTTCGGAGTGATCCTGCTGACTCTGGCTCTGGTGGGGTGGGTGTTTCGCCGCTGGCTCCGCACCCGCACCTACGCCGATCGAGTCATCCTGGGGCGCGTCCCCGAAGGACGCCTTGACCCCCGAGGGCGATACCGCCTCAACGCCACCAAACTTCGCGGCATCTGCGCCATCGACGGCTCCAAGATGCGGCCCGCGAGAGTCCCGACAGGAAAAACACCCATCTACATGGCCGATGGCACCATCAAGACCAAGCCCAGTGGCTACGAACTGCAGATGCGCTGCAGCAGGGGCGGTCAGCATAGCGTAAAAGTCGACTTGAGCGACACCGAGGAATAGTCCACACAGGACATCCCCAACATGGATGAGGCCAGCCTGGCACAGCGCCCACGAAGGTGGATAAACGTCGACAGCAACGAACAGATAGAGCGTTTAACTGTTCGCTCCGTTAGACTGGCGGCATGAGCGTCATCAACATCACGTCCGAGTCGCCTGACCAGTGGGACACCGTCATCCGCGAGCACTTGGCTGCTGGCGAGCACGTGCGGGTGACGTTTGAGCGCCCGTCGATAACCCCGGCACAGATGGCCGAAAGCATCGGCGTGTCGCGGGCGACGATCACTCGCCGCATCCTGGCGGGAGAGATTCGCACCGAGAAGCGGGGCAACCGCCACCGGATTCCACTGCCCGAGGTCGAGCGATTCCGTCACACCTACGTGCACGCGATGGCGGCCGACCTTGCCGTCAACTTCTAGGAGGGTTATTCATAATGGAGTTTAGAGATTTCGGGACACGCCGTCTGGGAGATTGATGGAGACGGCCGGCCGCGAGAAAATAAATTATGCCTAAAATACTTCCGGCGACCGACCGCAG
>JAIRXC010000063.1 GCA_031268515.1 Propionibacteriaceae bacterium | reverse complement strand
GGCAAGGGCCGGCGCCGGCTGAACCGTCCGATCCGGAGGCCTTGCCACCGGACCCGGCCGCTGTGGACGACTGGGCCAGGGACGAGGCTCCGGCCGCCGCGACGGCGTTGCCGGACTCGGCCGACCGCAGCTTGACGGTCGAGCGGGACATCCTCAAGTTGATCCTCCAACGGCCCGACCTCTTTCAGAAAGCAGCCGAGCCGTGGTTTGGGGTTACGGCGGCTGATTTCACCGATTTGGCTTACCAGGCCGTTTTCGCGGCCGCCGCCGCGGCGGACGCGGTCCGCCCCGACTGGGCGCAACGGGTTCTTTTGGCCCTGCCCGAGGCCCACCTGCGTGACTGGGCCATCCAACTGGCCGTCGAACCGCTCGGGCCCGAGCCGGCCGAACGCCACGCCCAGGAATATTGCGCCAAGCTCCGGCTGCTCGCCGTCGACCGTTCCCTGGCGGCCCTCAAATCGGTCATGCAGCGGACGAACCCGTTGACTGACCAGGTCAAATACGACGAGTGGTTCCGGCAGATGATCGATCTGGAGTCCCGCCGTAACGCCCTCCTCCGTATCACTCTCGGCGAGGATTGACGGCGTTTCTGGCCGTATTTGCCTTTATCGCCGGCCGGGCGATTTCACCTTTGCGAATCATCAGGGGGCGAAGAACCAGTTGAACAAGGCAAGTGCCACCAGGAAGAAAGGCACGAGCAACGCGAGCGCTGTCTGAGAACGGCGCCGCTGAGCTGTTTTCACAGCGGCGGCGCCGGGGTGGCTAGGCGGGGTGATCGGATCGTCGGTGAGCGTGCGGATTATCCAAACTGAGCCTGCCGGCACGATGACGAGGCCGGCGATCAGGGCCGGCAGAGCGGGGAACTCCAGGGTTGGTTCAGACCACAATAACGTGGGTGACAGACAGATGGCCATGGCCAGGGCCATGGCGACGGTTCCGAGGACAGGTCTTATCAGCAGCGCTTCCAAGATGGGTTTGAAGGCGCCAGCTAGGACTAGCACAAGGCCGGTGATCAGAGCCAGGCTGGCTATGGCGCCCAAGGGGAGATGCGCCGGCCGGCCGTCGCGCAAGGCCGGCACGGCGGCTAGGGCGAGGTTGAGGCCGACGAGCTGGACCAAGACGGGGGTGACCGCCGCCATGATGGCGCCAGGTGAGTTGCCGGGGTCGGCCGGCAGGTCCAGGCTGTCAGCGTAGGCCGTAGGCGCCCCGAAGGCCTCGGCCGCTGTTTCGCCGCTGGCTTTGACATGGTCGTCAGCCTCCGCCAGGGCTTCGCCAATCTGAGCTCCGGCGACGCCGCGGGCTCGCAGCGCGAGGATGAAGTCCTCCGCCCAGGCCGGATCGAGGTCGGGCGCCAAAGAGCCTAGGTCGGCCAGGCTGGTGTTTGGTTTGCCGTTTTTGCCAGGGTGGGTTTCTTTAAACTTCATGGCTGGGCCTTTAATTCGACATGTGAAATCGTCTGAGGGGCGCTGTCGCGGGCGGCAGCGGTTTTCGGGGACGAGGCGGCGGCGGGGTTTTGGAGCAGGCAGGTGGATACTACCGCGGCGAATTGGGACCAGCGGGCGGTCTGGGAGGCGAGTTCGCCTCGGCCGGTTTCGGTCAGGCTGTAGAACTTGCGGCCTGGCCCGCCGGCGCCTGCGCTCCATTGGCTTTCCACCCAGTTGTCACGCTCAAAACGGCCGAGGAGCGGATACAAAGTGCCGCCCTTGGGGGCGCCGAGGCCGGCGGCCTCCAAGGCGGCGGCGATGGCGTAACCGTAGGTTGGCCCGGCGGCGATGATCCGCAGCACGCAAAGATCTAGGACGCCCCGTAGCCAATTGCTCGGCCAAGCTGGGTCATTAATCATACTAGATAGAGTATCTATCTAGATAAGTGGCGTCAAGCGTTGTCGGTCAAGCAGGAGAATCACGCGGTGCGAAGCAGGGCCAGGTGTCTGTGGGCAAGGCCACGGCGAAAGGGAACGGAAACTGAAGAGACATAATCGCAACCAAACAGTCGGCAGAGTCGAGGGGGATGGTTGGGGCATATGTGTAAAGGGAGTCGCTAGAAGGCTCAGACGGGCAGGCTCAGGTGACGAACTCCCGCGGATTGGCAGGCGACGCTGTGGCGCTTGCCGCAGTCCGGTGTCCGCGCCAGCGAGTTCATGCCAGACGACAAGGCCGAACTGCGAGAATGATTCCACCCTCAGACATTCAGGAGGCCGGACATGACCACTGTCGGCGAAGCCATCGCCGAGAACAGGGCCAACTGGGACGAACGCGCCAGGGCGCATGTGGCGTCCTACCACGCTCTGGAGTTCGCCGACGATCCGAACGCGGTCGGCGACGTCGTCACCGCCAGCCTCGAACTGATGAAACCGCATCTTCCGGGCGGTTCGCTGGCCGGGCTGGATTTAGTCCACCTGCAATGTCATATTGGTTGTGATTCGATTGGCTTGGCTAGGCTGGGAGCGGACGTGACAGGCGTCGATTTCTCTGCCGAAGCCGTCGCTATCGCCAGCTCGCTGGCTGAGCGGGCTAGGGTCGCCGGCAGAGCCAGGTTCGTTCAGGCCGCTGTCGATGACGCGCCTGCGTGCCTGGCTGGGCAGCGGTTCGATGTCGTCTACACCAGCGTCGGCGTGCTGGGCTGGCTGCCTGACTTGACCGCTTGGGCGGCGACTGTCGCCGCACTGCTGAAACCAAGGGGACTGTTTTTCGTCTACGAAACCCATCCCATGGTGCAAACCCTCGTATGGGACGCGAAACGCCGTGACTTTTCTATTGCCCTCCCTTACTTCCACAGCGGCGAACCGACCACCTGGGATGACGGCATCGACTATTCCAGCCCCGAAACCTTGGAGAACCGCCGCAGCCACGAGTGGGCGCACCCGATCTCCGAGGTGATCACGGTTCTGTTGGACGCAGGACTTCGCATTGAAGCGTTCAAAGAGCAGCAAACGATATTCTGGAACTTCGACAACGCGCTCGTACCAAACCCGCGAGGGTCTGGGTACGTGTTGCCGGATCATCCAGAGCGCATCCCGCTGATGTACTCTCTCGCCGCCCGCAACCCCGAAGGATTGGCGTGATCTGAACCTGTGGCAGGCCTCTCGGCTGTCTATCGCCGCTGGATGCCGGCGTAGTGCTGCTCGAGGGTGGTTTGGAACCAGCGCCTGCCGGCCCAAATGTTGATTGTCTGATCGTGGCCTGCGATGGTCAGGCCTTCGTGCGGGCGGCGGGGAGCCCTAGGGAACGGGCCGTCTGCCTGCCACACGAATTTCCCCGCCTCGTTGTGGCCGAGTATGACGGTCAGATGCCCGTAGGCCGCCTTTCCGACAATGACGTATCTGTCGCCGTCGGAGATGATCGCCTGAGGGGTCTCGACGCGTGACACGAACGAATCACCGTCCGGCGTGAGCACTTCGCCTTGACCGCAGCAGGCGGCGATGGCGCCCTCGCCGCACACTGTGAGGGCGGTCACCTCGAACACCGATGGCGCAGGGGTCCACTGGGCTTCGAAACCCGAGGACCATTTGACCAGGCCTTTCATGGCTGGCGACTCGATGAAGCCGCCAGCGCCCCCTTGGAGCCCCCAGCCCAGGTTTCCGCCGTAGGCTTCGTCGCCGTAGGTGATCCAGATGCTGCCGTTGTGTTCGGGCCCGTCTGGCGTCAAAGCTGCCCGGCCGCCGACGCCCAGC
Organism: Propionibacteriaceae bacterium; assembly: GCA_031268515.1. Lineage (GTDB taxonomy): Bacteria > Actinomycetota > Actinomycetes > Propionibacteriales > Propionibacteriaceae > WQYJ01. Next base: position 18,156 of record JAIRXC010000063.1, on the reverse strand, counting down.
AGCCTCCCGCCTGGCAGGGGCTGGTAGTCGGCCCAGGCCAAGTCGTGGGTGATCTCGAAGGTCTGGTAGGCGTCGGCGCCGCGGTGGAGCGTGATGACGACGGGGTACGAGGAGTCGGCTCTCGCCTGGGGGACGCCGACGCCGTTGGGAAGGATGACATGGCGGCCGTCCGAGCAGCCGTACGACCAGACGCAGACGGCTTCCCCAGCCGGTCCGGGCGACACGGCCGCCAGCGCCAGGGACCTGTCGGGGGCGGCCAACTGGCACAAGTAGGCCGGGTCGACCGTCGTGTAATAGTCCAGGTTCATGGTTGGCCCGCCCTTTCACCGTCCCCGCGCCGCGCGCCCAGGCCTATCCCTTGGCGTCGGAAAGAAGAGACCGCCAAAGCGCGCATGACGTCCTCGCCGCCGTGTTCTTGTTCTTGCATGACGACCAGAGTAGGCGCGCCCACTGACAAACCCCGAGGCTCCGGTCCGAGCAGCCGAAGAAATCCGAAACAGTCATAGGCATGGTTCATCCCGTGCCAACTGCTTTTTTCGGCAGGAAGGGGCGGACAACTGCTGGCAGCTCTGTGATCTCATTGTCGTGGAAACCCGCGGTATTATAATAATAATGGTCGGCGGCTTGACACATGTTAGACATAACTTATTTTCTCGCGGCCGGCCGCCTCCATCAATCTCTCAGGCAGCGTGTCCCGAAATATCTAAACTCCATTATGAATAACTCTTACAGTAAGGGAGGGCAACGTGGAGCACGTCGAGGTCCTCCGGGGGGGGGTGAGCGCGGGAATCTCTGTTCTGGAAGATTTCGACGTCTACTCGCGAACTAACACCGCCTTCTGGCCCAGTTCTCACGTCTGCGTCATCCAACGGCAATATCGGACTGAGTCGGGATGTCCTCCTCAAACAAACGCATCCGATCCGGCCAACACGAACACGGCGGCCCAGAGCCCGGCTGGGCGCAGAAGCTTCTCTCAGCCAACCCCTTTAGCTCGGCCTTCCCCGCCTTGGCACCGCTAAAAGCCGCCCCACCGGGGTGTCCTCCTTATTGCATATGCTGCAGCTCTTTGGTGTCATCAGCTTTCAACCGCCGAACTGGCCATGCCATCGGTAGAACGCCTGCTCCTGCACATCCAAGCCGGCGCTCGACCTCAACCACCGGCAAACCTGCCGCCAAAGATCTGTCAGCATCTTGGAGTTTGCGCGCGATCAGCTTCGGGCCATGCTTCCCGCTCTTCACCGCCCGGGCCTTCCTCTCTGTACAAAATCAAGACTCCCACATCACCCAGGCCGGGGATAGGCAATCATGCCAACGCCAACGTTAGAGCCAAGCCGGTGGCTGGGGGCCGGCGGCCCTCAGCCTTTCTTTGATTGTAGCTGTCACCCCCGGAGCGAAAGCCGGAAAGCCTCCATGGCCAAACTCCGCCCAGTCGTCCCAATGGTCAGCGTCGCCCCTGAGTTAGCCGACTGGTCAGATTGCCAGCCGACGTTCGACACATGGGCCGCCACTTTGAAGTCTTGGACGCCAGCGCCTCGAATCGAGATCTGCAACGCCTCGATCGCCCTGGACTTGCCTGTGGTGCCCACGGTGATCGATGTGTTCACTCCTTGGGTGCAAGTCAGCCCTGGTTCCCAGCCTTGATCCGACACGTGCGCCCGCAGGCATATGACAGCGTCAGAGCGCAACTGGGTGACTTTAATCGCCTCCAACCGTCGAACCTCACCTGTCGTGCCGGTTGTGGCCAGCCAACCGTAATCCTGAAGGTGTGACTCAATTTTGAAGGCGGTGGGAGAGCTGCTCTCATTACCCGTGTTCAACTTGATCAGGCCGGGGTATTTCTGCTCCCAATATTTCGGGTCTTCTGTCAACCGCAGATCGAAAGCTTCTATCGGCAAGCTCCGTCCGGTCGTGCCGATCTGAATTGTGGCTCCCCGAGTGATTGTCTGCCATGTCTGCCAGCCAACGTTCCTCACATGGGCTCGGACGGCGGCCGACCCGATCCGCAGTCCTTTAACAGTGATTTCCAAGGCTTCGACAGCTCGTCCTTGGCCAACTGTCCCCACTGTCACCGCGTTCCCAGATCGGTTGGTGCATTGCTGGGCTTTCCAACCTTCTTCGGCCAGATGCGGCCTGAGGCAGATCTCGACATCGTCCATTAACTGCGTGACCTCGATCGCCTCTAGCTGTAAGCCGCCACCGGTGGTTCCCTGGGCCGGTATCCAGCCAAAGTCCTGAACGTGCGTTCTAATCGAGAAGGCATTGCCGACGACAGACTGGGGCTGTGGTTGGACCAATGACACGAAAGGTGATCCCGAGAGAGCCAAGGTACTTGGAGACGTCACCAGAGACGTCCCAGTCACCTGCATAGCCAGATTCACCGGGGAATAAACCGCGAAGCTGCCCGACCCGCCTCCAAGAATTCCCACCGCTATCGCTTCATTCGCTTCGTTGACCATATACAGAGGAGACCCACTGTCACCGGGCTGGACTCCTGGGGCCCCGTTGTTCCATGTCACATAGATGAAATGTTCGACCGTGATGGTCTTGCCTGCGTAGGGAGCCGCGTAATTTATCAGTGTCACTTGCCCACAATATTCAACTTGCCGCACCGCGCCGCGTGTGCAGACTCTCATACCGGGTGTCGGATCAACGGAGCCAATCACTGGTCGGTTAAAACTAGAGTTGATGAAGATGGAGGGCTGGGCATTGGCCGGCACAGGTCCGAAGAGCGCCGCGTCAACAGGGACGCGAGTTTGCGAGCCAGTATTCGGGTACTTGTCGTCACTGATCTGACCGACGCCAACGCCCCCCAGTGAAATAGAGCCACCATTGTCACCACAATGGCCGGCCGTCAGGCTGAACCGCTGCCCCGACGCTTTCTGCACCAGGAAGGCGCTGGTGCAGGCGCCCGTCGGCGTCACCAGCTTCTTGCCGGCTCGCAACGGCGCCGCCTCTTGGCCTTCGGTGGCCTTGATTTCCAGGGGGACCACAGCGATCGCCGCCTGTGACGAGGTGGCGGCCCCCGGGACGCCTGAGAACTTGGTTGCGGCCGCCCCCGTCAAAGGAGTCTGGCCGGTGGCTTTGGCGATCGCCGCGGTCAGCGCGGCGGTGTCAGCCGGAGGAGAGAAGACGACCAGCACGCCGGCGTCATAGCGGACGCTGACGACGGCCTGGCCTCCGACGGCCTTATCAACGACGACGGCCAGGGTGTCCAACTGATTGCGGGTGACGGAACGGCTGACCAGATCGACAGGAGCCAGACCCTCGCTGATTTCGCTGGCCAGAGAAGCCTTCTCGGAATTGGCCAGTTGGGCGACGGCCACGGCATAGCGAGTGTTGTCTGACGTCAGCCACAGGTCGATGAAACGATTCCCCAGAACCTGCTTGGCGCGAGCCGCCATTGCATCGGCCAAATATACGGGGGCGGCCGTCCCCGGCTGCTCCGCCGGAACGGCCACAGCCGTCGCCGCTCCGACGAACCCGATCAGAGCCGTTGACAGGAGAGCGAGAGCGCTTGACAGGGCCGTGAAATGCGCCTTAACAGGGGGGATGAGCTGATTCATGATGATTCCTTTCTGGTGATAAAAATGCCATCGCCCGACGAACCGCAAGTGGAAAACCCGCACAATCCAGACCCAGGCTAAGCAGAATTCCCAGTCCCCACGGGCTGCCGACAACGATATGTTCTTGTCGCGAAGGCTACAGCAACCATGCCAAACGACCAAAAGACCACGGCCAACGAGACTCATCTAAAGTGTCCGTGAAATTGTGACGCTCGTGTCATGGCAAACGGGTTGTCGATGCAGGCGCGGGCGGAGACCACAGTGAGGTATGCGAAGGCGTCGAACGACCCTCCGCTCAGACTGGCTTGAACCTTCGGCTCAAGCCACCGGAGATTGGGCGATCTCAAGCAGCCGTTCGACGGTCTTGGCCCAGGTGAACTCGGCGTCGACGCGGTCCTGGCACAGTCGCACGGCCCGCGCCCGCCAGCGGTCCGAGTCGAGGGCCTGAGCCAGCCCTGTCGCGATGGCAGCCGGTTCCAGGTCGGCCAGGAGCACTCCGTGGTCCGCGTCGAGAATCAACTCGGTCGTGATGCCGACCGGCGTCGTCACCATGGCCACGCCGATGGCCGCCGCCTCCAGCGCGGCCGTCGAAAACCCCTCCGAGTACGACGGCAGGCAGAAGACATCGGCCTGGCTCAGCAAGGCCAGGACCCGGTCGTGCGGCAGGGCGCCGGTCAGCCGCACCCCCGGGGGCCGCTCAGCCGTCAGGGCCAGAGCCATAGGGCCGTCGCCGACCAGGATGAGAACGGCGTCCGGATGACCGCGCCGCAGCAGTTCGTAGGCCGCCAGCAGTTCCCGGACGCCTTTCTCTGGGATCAACCGTCCGACGAAGACAATCAGACGGCTGCCGGCGGCCAGACCCCAGTCGGAGCGGGCGTCCCACATCGCCGCGGCCGCCTGACGGCGCGCGGCGTCAGCGTCGATCGCGTTGGGCAACAGGCCGGCGGCCTGGACGCCGAAACGTTCCAGCCAGGCCGCGCTGACCTTCGACACACCGTAGAAACGGGGCCGCTGGCGGCGCGTCCAGGCCATCGCCAGGTGTTCGTAGAGATGCGCCAGCAGGTCGAGCGCCGGCCGCCCCAACGACAGGTATCCGGAGCCGTGCTCTATGACGATGGCGGCCGTGCCTTGGCGACGACAGCGGCGGGCGGCCCACAAAGACAGTACCCAGAAACGGGTGTTGATGACGGCTAAGTCGATCGGTTGGCGCCATAGCCGCGCCGCGCTGGCGGCGAACTCCCGGTTGAGTCTGGGCACGGGGAAACGCCCGTGGAGCCAGAGCCGGGCCGGCCAGCGCTCCACCTCGACCCCGTCAACGACCTCTCGGGCCAAGGTCCCCGGCAGCTGGCTGGCCACGATGACTGCCTGATGGCCAGCCGCCACGAGTTCTCGGGCCAGGCTGTCGGTGTAGCGTTCCACCCCGCCTACGACAGGCAGGTATTGGGCGCTGAAGAAGACGATCCGCACGGGTCAGCCCCGGCTGGCCGCGTTGCGGCGCTGCCAGCGCCAGGAGCCGCCGCGCCTGTCGTCGAGGCCGTGTCGCGCGGTGAAACCCAATTTCCGAGCCGCCTTCGCCGGGTCCGCGCGGACAAGCGCTAACTCTTCGCCTGCCCGCCCAACGTTTTGAGCCTCGTCATAGGCCGAAATGATGGCCAAGGTCCTCACAGTGAATTTCCTTAAACTCGTAGGCGAACAACTGGATCACTCTCTCGACTGGAGAGCGGCAGATTCCCCACACTACAGGCTCATCCCGCCTCGATCGCCGAGCAGGACGCTCAGCGGCGGCCGGTCGGCCCGCCATCGTGGCCTGGGCGCCGGCCACTGGCTACGACCCCAAGTGGCTGGAGACAGGAATAGCCCCCAGCACGGATGACGGGGGCCTTGCGTACACCGCCAGGGACTTGAACCCTGAACCCGTTGATTAAGAGTCAACTGCTCTGCCAGTTGAGCTAGCGGTGCTTGAGCCGGCGATCAGTGTACCCCATCAGGCGGCTTCCTACCCATAACTAGAAGATCAGCAGGAAGCCGCCGGTTTGCCGGTGCGGCTGGGTTGTGGCCGTCTGGCCTGGCCCTGACGCCGGTTCCTTGGGAAGGCCTCTCGGACCTCGGAAAACGGGAGGCTCTCCCTCGGCGGCTGGCAACTGATCTTGGGCGTTGAAAGACGAGAATCATTTCTTGAATGGGCCGCGTCAGCCACGGCGGGAGCGCCACTGGCCTTGGGAAGAGAGAGGCTCTCGGAAGGGGGGGTTCCCGGGAAAGCAGCGGGGGAGGGGGAGTCCGATGAAGCGAGAAATCCGGCTAGGAGCGCGTCAGCGGGCGTGGCGGCGGACAAAGTTACGCAGCAGGCGTCCTGGCGTGCCGTTGACCGGAGAGGCGTAGGCGGCGGCGGCGAGCCGATCCAGGTCGGACGGGTCGAAATAACCGTAGTCCTGGTAGATCCGCATCCGCTCGACTAGGCCGGCGGCGTCCAGTTCGGGGTGGAATTGGCTGGCGTAGACGTTGGCGCCGACGCGGAAAAGCTGGGCCGGGCAGACGTCTCCGACAGCGAGGAGGACGGCCGAGGCGGGCAGGCGGCGGGCCGCCTCCTTGTGGCCGACGAAGGCGTGGAAAACATCGGGCAGGCCGTCGAGCAGCGGGTCGGCTCGGCCGGCTTCGGTCAACGTCACGGGGACCGGGCCGACGTCTTCCCGGTGGGTTCCGTCGACTTCGCCGCCAAGGTGGCAGGTCAGCAGGCCGACGCCGTAGCAGAGGCCGAAGAAGGGCAAATCCTGTTCCAAGACCGCGTCCAACAGCCCGCCGAGGTCAGCTTCGACTCGTTGCTGCAGGGGGGATTTGCCAGGAGCCGAGGCGCAGAAGTCGGAGCCGCCGAGGATGAAACCCGAGTAGGCGCCTGTGTCGAGGCGGCCGAGCGGGGCCTGGTCCAAACGAAGCTGGACGAGGTCGGTGGCGGCCAAGCCGGCTGCGGCGGCGGTCGAGCGCCATTCGCCGGCTGCGGCGGCGGCGTGCTGGCGGGTGCTGAGGAGGAGGTAGGGCTTCACAGCGGATCATTATCCCCTCTTGCCGGTTCTGCCTCGGTCCGGACGGGGCGCGGCCTCGACGCCGCTTCCTCGAGCAAGGCGGCTACCACGGCCTTCGTCCCCCCGACGGCGGCGGCGCGGCGTTGCCGCTCGTAGGAAGCGCCGGTTTTCAGCAGTTCCAGCGTGTGCGCCAGTTCGGCCTCGCAGCTGAGGTCGGCCGCGATCGGGCGCAGCCGGCCGACGAGCTCCGTCAGGCCCTCGCGCAGCGGCAGCAGCCGTTTTTCTGGGTCTGAGGTGATGATCTGAGCGTCAAGGCCGTAGCGGGCGGCCCGCCATTTGTTCTCTTTGACGAACCAGGGTGAGAGGTCGCCGAGGCTGTCACCCTGGTCGAGGGAACGCGCGAAGCACTCCCCGAGGGTCTGCGTGAGAGCCGCTTGGCAGGCCAGTTCGGCCAGGGTCGAGGCGGCGTCGGGGATACGGTTTTCGACCGTGCCGAAGCGCGGGCTGGGACGGACGTCCCAACGCAGCTCGCTGACGTCGGCGATGAGGCCGCAGGCCGTGATGTCGTCTACGTAAGACTCAAATTGCGTCCACGTGTCGAAGAGATACGGCAAACCGTTGGTCGGCAGCTGCTGAAACAGCATGGTCCGCTGTGAGGCGAAGCCGGTGTCCTCGCCCTCCCAGAAGGGCGAGGAGGCGGTGAGGGCGAGCAGGTAGGGGGAGAAGCGGGCGAACGCCCAAGTGACGGGGAGGACGTAGGAGGGGCGGTCCACTCCGACGTGGACGTGGCTGCCGCAGATCGCCATCTGCCGGCCCCACCACTGGTTTTTGTCGGCCACCGCGTCATAGCGGCGGGTCTGGCAAGGGCGCTGGCTGGCGGCGCGGCTGAAAGGGTGGCTGCCGGCCCCGATGAGTCCGATGCCACGTTCGGCCCCGAGCCGCTGAAGGCGGTCGAGATGGCCGGCGATCTCGTCGGCGGCGTCGGCCACCCGCCGGTGGACGCCGGAGACTATTTCGACGGTGCAGGGGAGGTATTCCTTGCGGATTGGCTGGCTGTCGCCGCCGCCGGCCGCCGCGATGAGCTCCGCCGCCGCCGGGGCCAATTCTCCTGTTTCAAGGTCGACGAGGTGGAGCTCCCACTCGATGCCCACGCTGGAACGAGGGGAGGATTGGAAAACCACGCTCATACAGACTCCTCTGGTCGTGCCTTGCCGCCCGCCTGCGGCTATCGCCGCCGCGCCCTGGGGTTTGGGCTCCTGAGCTCTTGCCTTACGGGGTTTGGCTCTAGGCGGCGGCCTCTACGGCGTTGGCGCTGCCAGGCCAGCGCTGACGGCCTGGACTTGCGCCCGCGGTCTGGACCAGCGCCGACGGCCCGGCTCTGCGTCGGCGCCTAGGCCTTGAGCGGCCCAGGCCAATCCACGTGAGCAAAGACAACTTGGGCAGAGCCGCTTTTTGAGCGGGAAAGCCGGTTCTGCGTTTTCGGGAGGGGCGCTCTTCGCAGGGTTGGCTGCCCCTGTCTGGGTTTCCCAGGCGGGTCGACAAGCGACTGGTTGATTGTAGCAATCCCGCCGGCGCGGCTCGCTGGGATCTCGTCTGCTGATCGGGGGCGGCCGGACGTAGCCCAAAAGGACCGCCGGAGCGGGCTCCGCCGGCGCTGCCGATCGGGGGCGGACAGGGCGTAAGACTGGCGGCGGCGGAAATCGTTTACGATGGGGCGGTCCGAAAGGCAGGGCATGACTGGGGCAAACAGCGACGCACGACGCCGTCTCGTCCCTGAGGCCGCCCAAGTCAGAGCTGCGGCAGGGGCGATCACAGACGTGGTCGCGCGTGTTTTGAAGGGCCGCCGCGAGGTGGCCGAGTTGGCTGTCATCACCCTCTTGGCGGAGGGCCATCTTCTGCTCGAAGATGTCCCTGGAGTCGGCAAGACGACGATGGCCAAGGCGTTGGCCGCGTCAATCGACGGTTCGACCGGGCGGATCCAATTCACGCCCGACCTCATGCCATCCGATCTCATCGGGTCTCACATCTATCGGGCCGAAACCGGCGAGTTCGAGTTCGTCCCCGGCCCTGTTTTCCACCACATCGTCGTCGGCGACGAGATCAACCGAGCTTCGCCTAAGACCCAGTCCGCGCTCCTTGAGGCGATGCAAGAAGGCCACGTCACCGTCGACGGCACGACTTACGCCTTGCCCCGTCCCTTCACCGTCGTCGCGACCCAGAACCCCATCGAGATGGAAGGGACGTACCCGCTGCCGGAGGCGCAGCGTGACCGTTTCATGGCCAGGCTCGCGATCGGCTACCCCGACCTGGCCGACGAGGTGGCCGTCCTTGACGCCCAGGAACGAGCCGACCCCCTCGACGGCGTCCAAGCCGTCGTCACGGTCGGTCAGGTCTTGACGATGATCGCCGCGATCCGCCCCTTGTACACGGCGGCGCCCGTCAAGCGCTACATCGCGGAGCTGGCCCACGCCACCCGCCAAACCGCGGAATTAGCCCTCGGGGCCTCGCCCCGCGCCGCCATCCAACTGCTCCGAGCCGCCAAGGCCGCCGCCATCTTGTCTGGCCGCGACCACGTCCTGCCGGATGACGTCCAGCGTCTGGCCCCTGTGGTTTGGCCGCACCGGCTCATCCTCGCCCGCCAGGCCCGCGCCGCCGGCCAGACGGCGGAGTCCGTTTTGGCCGAGATCTTGGCCCGCACGCCGGTCCGATGACCGTCCGGCGGCGGCCACAGCCAGACGGCGGCGGCCCGGCGGGCCGTGACCGCCGCCTCGAGTGGCGGCCGACCGTCCGCGGCGTCTTCGTCATCGCTGTCGGGAGCGTGGAAACCTACGTCGGCCTAGGCGGCGCTTACCGCATCGCGACACTTGTCGGCGGCCTTCTTCTGGGGGCTGTCTTGGCTGACACGGCAGCGCTCCTCGCCACGACGCGCTGGTGGCGCCGCAGCCTCGACGTCCGCCGTCACATTGTCCCCGATCCGGTCCAAGCCGGCGGCTACGTGACGGTCCGGCGCCTGCTTCTCGCCCCCCAGCCGCCGACGGCCGAACTGTTCGACGCCGCCCCGGGGAACCTCGTCCTCGTCAGAGCCCAGGACGCCTTGACTCAGATCTTCTACGCCCGCCGCCGCGGCCTAGCCGAGTTCGGGCCCGTCCGCATCCGCCGCCGGGGCCCGCTTGGAATCGGCCGGCTCGACCTGGTGGCCGCCTTGCCGACCCGGCTGATGGTCTGGCCTGCCACCGCCCCGCTCGACGCGGCCCTCGGCCGGCTGGCTGTGACGGCCGAATCTGGCCGCCACGGCCCGCCGGTTCCCAGCTTGGAGGATTCGACCGTCCGCGACTACCACTCTGGTGATGAGTGGCGCCGCGTCCACTGGCGTTCGACGGCCCGCCGCCAACGCCTCATGACGAAGGCCGAAGAACCGGCCCAAGTCCCCTTGGCCGTCATCCGGGCTGCCGTCGGGCCGGGCGCCGGCGAAGCCGCCGCCGAGCTGGCGATCTCGCTGGCCGCCTCGGCCCTGACCGCTTTCGACGCGGCCGGCTACCGTGTCCGCCTCGTCACCGGCGATGGCAGCGCCAGCGGCCCCACACCAGTCCTTTTCGACCGTCTGGCTCTCCTCGACGCCGCCGCGGCCGATGACCTCGGCTTGGTTTTCGACCCGCCGGCCTGGGCCGCTGTGCCTTCTTCCGACGGCCTCGGACATGATTTTGAGAGCCGCCAACAGGCCGCCGCCACGGTCGTCGTCGCCGCCTTGGGTCCCGGCTCTCCCGATCCCCTCGGTCCGGCTTTTTCCGTGCCGCCGGCCAGGACCACAGCCGCTCTGGCCGTCCTTGTCGGCTCCGCCGGCGCGGTCCTGGCCGCCGCGGCCGACCGGCTTGGCGAGGCCGGCTGGGCTGTTTCCCCCTTGCTTGACGACACTCCGCTGGCGGCGGCCGCCGCCGCTGTGGGGGAGGGGCTGGACGCGCTGGCGAGCGGCGGACCGGCCGGAAGACAGCCGCCTCGGCTGGCCGGCACGCTGGCAGGGGGCCGGCCGGCGCGGTCCGAGTCCAGAAACCGGCCAGCTCAGGCTGAGGCGGGGAATCGGCTATGACCAGGTCCGCCCGGTCCGCCCGGTCCGTTTCAGCGCCGTCCCTACACCCGGTCCGCGCCACGTCCATCGCCAGCCTCGCCCTCCTCAGCGCCACCTGGTCGATCACAGCCATCGTGCGGCCCGGCTTCTGGCTCCTCAACGCTTTCGCCGTGATACTCGCCGTCGGCCTTGTCATGATCGTCAGCCGCCGGTTCCGAAGCTGGCTGCCCGGCCCGGCCGGCCTCGTGACCGTCGCCTTTTACGCCAACGCCGCCTGTGCCTCCGGCCAAAGCGTCCTCGGCGTCATACCCACGCCGCGGTCCGTCGCGGCGCTCGTCCGCGATTTCGGCGTCGCCATGGCCGCCATGATCGAGGAAGCGCCCCTTGGCCCCCAGCCTGAGATCTTCCGGCTGCCGATCATCCTCGGCCTTGGCTTCGCCGCTGTCGCCGCCGTCCTTGTCGCCGCCGACCTCGGCCGCCCCGCCCTGGCTGGATTGCCTATCGCCGCCCCGTGGATCTTGTCTGGCGTCGTGGTCCCCGACGCCAGCCTCGTGCCGGCCCTTTTCACCGGCGCCGCCTACCTTGCCCTCTTGGCCTGGGGCGGCGCCAGGAAAATCGAGGCCCCTGGGATCGGCTGGCCGGGCGGCCTGGCCGCCGCCGTCGTCGCCGCCGGCACAGCCGCCGGGCTTCTCCTCGTCACCGTCGGCCCGGTCCTGCCTGGCTGGGGTTCCCAAGACCGCGCTTGGCACGAGTTCTTAGGCCGTCTCGGCCCCGGGAGCGGTTTCGACGACGGCTACGGGCTCAGCGTGGTTGATTCGCTGCGGCGCGACTCCGAAAGCGTCTACCTCCGCACCACACCTTTGTCATCCCCCGGCGAGACGTCAGAGGCAAGCCAACGCCTTCGGCTCGACACCTACTACGCCTTTGACGGCCGCCAGTGGCTTTCCGGTTCTTGGAGTGGCTTCCCCGTCAACAGCGGCGGCTTGCTCTGGCCCAGCGAAATCCGACTGCTGGAGTCGGTCTGGTCAGACCAAGCGGATGCCTTCCTGGTCGAGGTCGTAGACCCTTCCGGCCTCGGCGGGCGCTTGCCGCTGGCCCTCGGCCCGCGCTGGTTGAGCGAACTCGGCGGAGCCGAGTACAACCCCAGCACGGACAGCGTCCGTCTTTCGGGCAACCACGTGGCCGGCTGGTCCTACCAGGTCGTGGCTTTGACCTTGGACAGGGCCAAGCTGACCGGTTTGGCGGCCGGCGGCTCCGGCGCCACGGCTGTCGCTTGGTCTTCGCAGAAGCTCCCGCACAAAGACGAGGTGGCCGCGTTGGCCGCGGCGGTGACTGCCGGCGCCGGCTCGGATTTCGCCAAAATGCAAGCTGTGGAAGCCTATTTCCACGGCTCTGATTTCACTTATTCTCTCGCCGCCGACTACAGCCGCAGCAGCGACCCCGTCTGGGATTTCCTCAAAGAAAAGACTGGTTTTTGCGTTCATTACGCCACCGCGGCGGCTCTCATGGCCAGGGCACTCGGCTTTCCGGCCCGCGTGGCGACAGGCTTCATCGCCGGCACTCTTGTGGACGCCGACGGGACGCGGGAGATCCGTGGCGCTGACGCCCATGCCTGGCCGGAGGTCTACTTCGAAGGGGCCGGTTGGGTGGCCTTCGAGCCGACGCCTAACAGCGGAGCAGGTGAGGCGGAAGCAGATGATTCCGAGACTTCGACCCCGGAGCCCTCGGCCAGTTTCAGCCCCAGCGCCGAGCCGACGGCCGAAGCCAGTCCGGCAACGGTCCCGACGGGGGTTCCCGCCCCCGGCCAGACGGCGGATCGCCGGACCTTTCCCTGGCCTTACGCCCTTGGATTCGCCGGGGCCGCCGCCGTCGGCGTGGGGGTCTGGTTTCTGCGCCGTCGGCGCCGCGCCCGCGCTACCGCCGAGCGCATCTGGCAGGTCTTCCAAGCCAAAGCTTTACGCCGTGGTTGGCTGAGGCCAGGCCAATCGGTCCGTTCCGCCGCCGCGGCCTTGGGCGGCCGGCTTGGCGACCCAGCGGCCCAAGCGGCTCTCTTCGAGTTGGCGAGACTGGTCGAAACCCAGCGCTACGCCCGTCCTGCCGACGCGGCTGGCCAAGGCCTTGACGCCGCTGCCCGCCGCTGTCGCGACCTGGTCGAAAGGTCTCGTCTCTTCTCCCGCCGCCGGCCGGATTGACGAGAGCCCAGCCGCCGAGCCGTAGAAGGCCGCCACAAAAAAGTTTTTACGCCGCCGAAGAAGTGTCATGTCTGACGGCTCTTGACAGCCGCTTCGACGGCCCTCGTAAACTTATCTGTCGGAAAAGCCGCGGCAGTCCATAGCCGCGGCAGTCCGGCTGATCCCTCTCGGCAAAGTCGCCGAGGCCGGTCCCCGCCCTGATCGGAAACTCCAAGGAGGCCACCATGCCGGCTACGGCAGCGGCTGAACCGGGCCAAATCTCGTACCAGCCCGAAGAAGAAAAACACATCATCCGCAATAAGCGGGGCATCCCAGTTGGGATTATCCCGCACGATCACTGGACTCCCCTCAAAATCGCCCTCTGGGCCGCGATCTCATTGGCAGGAGCTTGCGGCTGGGTCATGTTGGCGGTCGCCCGCGGCGAACAGGTCAACACGATCTGGTTCGTCGTCGCGGCCGTTTGCACCTACGCCATCGGCTACCGTTTCTACGCCTTGTTCATTCAGCGCAAGATCATGCGCCCGGACGACGCCAACGCCACCCCGGCCGAGCGGGTCAACAACGGCCAAGACTTCGACCCGACCGACCGCCGCGTCCTTTACGGCCACCACTTCGCCGCCATCGCCGGCGCCGGGCCGCTCGTCGGCCCCGTGCTCAGCGCCCAGATGGGCTACTTGCCAGGCACGATTTGGATCATCGTCGGCGTTTGCCTGGCGGGAGCCGTCCAAGACATGCTCGTCTTGTTCTTCTCGATGCGCCGCGGCGGCCGCTCGCTTGGCCAGATGGCCCGCGACGAGATCGGCACGGTTGGCGGCACAATCGCCATGGTGGCGGTCTTTGTGATGCTCATGATCGTCTTGGCCGTGCTCGCCCTCATTTGCGTCAACGCCATGACGGGCTCGCCCTGGTCGGTTTTCTCGGTCGGCTGCACGATACCCATCGCCTTTCTCATGGGCCTCTACCTGCGCTACCTCCGTCCCGGCAAAGTCTCCGAAGTCTCCCTCATCGGCTTCGCCTTGCTCATCGCCGCGATCATCGGCGGCAACTTCGTCGCCCAGTCGCCGTTGGCTGACGCCCTTGCCTTGACGGGTTCCCAGCTGACTTGGGCCATGGTCGTCTACGGCTTCTTCGCCGCCGTCTTGCCGGTCTGGCTCCTCTTGACGCCGCGCGACTACCTGTCGACTTTCATGAAGGTCGGCACGATCATCGTCCTCGCCATCGGCATCGTCATCGTCCAACCGATCGCCCAGACCGCCGCCGTGACGGAGTTCGCCGGCAACACCGCGGGCCCGGTCTTCGCCGGCGCGCTCTTCCCCTTCCTCTTCATCACCATCGCCTGCGGGGCTTTGTCCGGCATGCACGCCACCGTCAGCTCGGGCACGACGCCGAAGATGATCCAGAAGGAATCCCAAGTCCGCATGATCGGCTACGGCGGCATGCTCATGGAATCCTTCGTCGCGATCATGGCTTTGGCCGCTGCCGTTTCCCTCAACGTCGGCACGTATTTCGCCATGAACATGTCGGCCGCCACGATCGCCAACCTCGACAAAGCGGCCGTCGCCGCCGGGGTGCTGGTCGATCCGGCCGACGGTTCCGTTTACCAACCGGGAGAAGCGGCTCCGGCGACGGCCGCGCCCCTCACCCAAGAGCAGGTCGACGATTGGTCGGCGGCCATCCGGGTCGGCTCGGCGACCGGGGCGAGCGCGGAAGAGAAAGCCGCCGCCAATGACGCCCGCGCCGCCTCGGCGGCTGTCGCCGTGACACAGCTCGGCGTGACGGACGCGTCCGGCGACAAGCCGAAGATCGAATGGGATGAAACCTCGGGCGACGCCACGGTCCAAGTTTGGGACAAGGCGGCGTTGGAACAGGTGGCCGCGGATGTGGGGGAGCCGTCGATCGTCTCCCGCACGGGCGGCGCGCCGACGTTGGCGGTCGCCATGGCGAACATCCTCCACCGCATCTTCGGCGGCAAGGCCATGATGGCGTTCTGGTATCACTTCGCCGTCATGTTCGAGGCTCTTTTCATCCTCTCGGCTGTCGACGCCGTGACCCGGGTGACAAGGTTCCAGCTCTCCGACGCCATCGGCAACTGGGCGCCGCGGTTCCGCGACACTTCCTGGCGGGTCGGGGCTTGGCTGTGCACCGCCGTCGTCGTGGCTTGCTGGGGCTCGTTGCTTCTCATGGGGGTGACGGACCCGCGCGGCGGCATCCAAACCCTCTATCCGCTCTTCGGCATCGCCAACCAGCTCATCGCGGCCATCGCGCTCATGATCTGCACGGTTGTGGTCGTCCGCAAGGGTTACGCCAAGTGGATGTGGATTCCCATCATCCCGTTGGTTTGGGATCTCAGCACCACGTTCACCGCGTCTTTCTACAAGATCTTCTCTTCGGACCCTGCTTTGGGTTATTGGAAACAGTGGTCGAACGCCCGGGCCGCGTTGGCGCAGCCGGGCCTTTCGGAGACCGAGCTGGAGGCGGCCCAGGCCACTGTCCGCAACACCTTCATCCAAGGCAGTTTGTCGATCGCCTTCCTCGCCATGGCGGCAGCCGTGCTCATCGCCTGTGTCCTACGGATCGCCGCGGTCTTGCGCAGCGGGGACAAGTCATCCTCGGAAGACCCGCCTCAGGAGTCGGCCTTCTTCGCCCCGAGCCACTTCTTGGCTTCGCGCCTCGAACGCAAGGTCGATGAGGAGTTCAAGCAAGTCGGAGACCCGGCTCTCTTGATCGGGCACGTCAAAATCGACCGCTGACGGCCGTGGCGTCTTTGAAGAGACGGCTGCCCGGATCGGCCGCCGGCCTGGCGCGCCGGTCCGGGGCCTGGTCTTTGCGCCAGGCCGCCAAGGCCGGCCGACGCCGTCTGGGCCAGGCCGCCGGCGCGGCCGTGGCGTTCTTGCCGCGCTGCGCCAAAGCCGTCCGTTGGTACGTCCGGGAGCTCATGGGAGACAGCGCCTACGAGCGCTACCTGGCCCGCTTCCGGCTGGGCCAAGCTTGTTCCGACGGCGCCGAACCGTTGACGGAGCGGGAGTTTTGGCGCCGCCGGAGCGACGCCCAAGAAACTGAGGCGCGCTGCTGTTAAGAGGCCGTCCGGAAAGCCGGCTGGCCAAGCCTGTCGCGCCGCCTCGAAGCGCGGCCAGCCGAAGCGGCGGCGTCTTGGCTGCCCCCGCCTGCCGGTTCCCGGCGCGGAACCGCCTACGCAGCTTGCCGGTTTGCCAGGGCATGGTTTGCCAGGACAGGGTTTTTCAAGACAGTGACAGCAGCTCGTTGAGGTGCTCGTCTAGTTCTAGGCGCAGCGCCACGACGGCTCCGAAGTCGAGGGTGACGCGGAGAGAATTTTCCAGGGGCAGGCCGATGGCCCAACTCAAGGCGCTGCGTATGACGGTGGCGTGGGTGACGACGCCGACGGCCTCTGGGGCGTGTTGGAGGAGGTCGCCGAGGAAACTCCAAACACGCAGGTGGACGTCGTGATAGGACTCGCCGCCAGGCGGGCCGCGGCGGACCGGGTCTTCGGTCCAAGCTTGGACTGCCGCCTGGTCAAGCGAGGCCCAAGGCTGGAATTCCCAATAGCCGAAGTCGAGGTCGATGAGGCGGCGGTCGAGGACGGGCGCCTCGCCTAAAAGCTGGGCGAAGGTGGCGCACGGCGTCAGCGGGCTGGCGTACCAACGGGCCAGCGGGGGGACGCGCCGCCGGACCCGTTCGAGCGTGTCATAGCAGGCGGCGGGATGGACTGGCAGATCGGTCCGGCCATAGCAAATCCCCGGTTCGATGAGAGGCCGGGGATGCCGGATCAAATACACGTCCATGGTCACGATGAACGGTGCCAGATCAAGCGGGCGAAGGCAAGGCTCGCCAGTTGGGGCGGCTGCGGCGGCGTCAATCCTCCGCCGCCGGCCGCGCTTTCCCGTGGCGCCAGGGGAGGTCTTTTCACCGTGGCATGATGAGAGATGTGAAGAAGGAGGGCGAGCCCTCCGCTTAAGGATCGTCCGGGGCAGCGGACATCCCGGCCGGCTGAGCCTCTCGAAGTCCTCCTTGTCGTCGATGGCCTGCCCGCCTTGTTGTTGGCCGCCGCCTCGGCGCGGGTCCGGCAGGAAGAGGATCGGTTGTCATCGCTGTTGTACGCGCTCGGCGCCTGGGCGGTCCGCGCCCGGCGTTGGGTCATCGCTGGTTGGTGCCTCCTCATCGCCTTCATCGGTTCGACCGCCCTCGTTTTCAGCGCGGGACTCGATTCCGAGATCTCCATCCCCGGCCTGGAGGCCTCTGACGCCTTGGCCTCGCTCGGCCGGACCTTTCCCCAAGCCTCGGGCGCCTCGGCCCAGATCCTCGTCGTCGCCGCCGACGGCCATCTCGTCACAGAGGCGGCCTACGAGCGGGCCATCGCGGCGGCCATCGCCCAAACGGAGGCGGCCCCTCAGGTTTCCTACGTCGTCGGGCCCTTCACGGAAGGGGTTTCGGGGGCGGTCAGCGAAGACCGGCAGGCCGCTCTCGTGACGGCGCAGATCTCCTTGGCGGGAGGCTATGTCCCCGACAGCGTCAAGGACGCCCTCAAAGAGATCACGGCGGACCTCCAAGCCGCCCTGCCGGCGGGGGCGGCGGCCAGCCTCGGCGGCGGCATCTTCAGTTACACCCTCCCTACGGTCACCTTGGTTGAGATTTTCGGCGTCGTCGCCGCTCTTGTCGTCTTGCTTCTCAACTTCGGCTCGGTGGTCGTCGCCGGCATGCCCATCATGGTCGCTGTCGCGGGCGTCATCGTGTCGATGTCGCTCATCTACCTCGGCACGGCCGTGACGTCGATCAACACGACGACTCCGATCTTGTCTCTCATGCTCGGCTTGGCCGTCGGCATCGACTATTCCCTCTTCATAATCTCCCGTCACCGCCAACAGGTTGTCTCAGGCCTGCCGCCGGCCGAATCGGTCCCGCGCGCCCTCGCCACCTCAGGGTCGGCCGTCGTTTTCGCGGGCCTGACCGTCATCGTCGCCCTCCTTGGCCTGTCCGTGGCCCGCATCCCCTTCCTCACGGTCATGGGCGCCGCCGCCGCTGTGGCCGTCGCCCTCGCCGTCTTGGCCGCCCTCACCTTGTTGCCGGCCGTCTTGGCCGTGGCGGGCGGCCGTTTGATCCCGCGCGCCGAACGCCGCCGGCGCGCGGCCGCGGCCGCCGGAGTTTCGGCCGGCGGCAAACTGGCCGAGCCGCCGGAGACGGGACAGGGCGCGGGAGAAAGAGACCAAGGACAACCTGTCGGATTGGCGGCCGTTGAAGTTCCTTCGGAAGCAATCCGAGGGGAAGCTGCCGCCGACTCGGCCGGAGAAGGCTTTGCCGGGCCTACG
>JAIRXC010000181.1 GCA_031268515.1 Propionibacteriaceae bacterium | reverse complement strand
GAATAACCGCGGCTGCGCACGACGGCAAGGACCGGTTTGCCGGCGCCGCCTGGCCTGTGCGGAATGGCCCTTCGAGGCCTCAGCCGTCTGCCGGTTGCGGCCCCCAACGCGCCACGAGGTCGAGCGGGAAACCCGGCGCGGCGGCCGTCCACTCAGGCCAGCGGGCGAGGAAACCGAGGACGGCTTGGACGAGGCCGGCCGAACCGCCGAGGTCGAAGCCGTCGAGCCGGTCCTGCCAAACCGCCGCGGCCGCTTGGACGCGGGCGGCTTCCAGATAGCCGATGGCCAAGCCCGGCGGCGGCCGCAGGGGCAAGGCGAAGCCGCGCTGCCAAAGGTGGCGGAGGTCGCCGGGCGACGGCACGCCCGCCCGCGCCAGGTCGAAATCAGCCTGTTCCACCTCGGCCGCGCTGGCCGGCCGCGACAAGCGGGCGGCGCTTAGGTCGTCGAGCCAGAACTCAAACAGCCGCCAGGCGGCGTCCAGCCGTTCGGGTGGGATGAAACGGCCCGCCACAATGGCGTCGGCGTCGGGCAAGGACAAGGCGGCGGGGTCGATCACAGGCGCGTAGGACGGCCGCCGCAGGAGAGGGCCGAGCTTGTCAATCAGAGCGCGGGGCCGGCCGGCCCGCACTGGCGCGTGGTCGGCGGCGACCTGGCGCAGGCGGGCGGCCAGTTCGGGCGGCGCCCCTGGAATTTGTTGGACCGTCGCCACAGGGACGGCCCAGAGCCGAAGGCATCCGGTCATGGCCATACGCTAGCGGCCCGCTGGTGGAACGGCTGCCAGAGGCCTGGCGGCCGCGGTGCTCTAGGCTGGGGCCCGTGCGTTCTCGCCTGGCCCGTTGGCCCTTTCGCCTGGCGGCCGCGGCAGGTGTGGCCAGTCTCGTTGTCGTCGCGCCCTCAGCCGCTGCCGCTGATGTGCTCTTCCATGTCAAAGACCCAGCCTTGGCCGACGTGGCCGGCTTGGCCCGTGACATCGACAATGAACTGTGGTGGGCTGTCCAGCCCGGCCTTGAGGCGACGACGGTCTTCGGCCTCGACGAAACAGGGGCGACAGCGGCCCGCCTGACCTACCTCGCCCCTGCTCCCAACGCCGCCGCCGTGGCCTGGTCCAGCGGCGCCCTTTACATCGGCGACCTCGCGGACAGCGGCCTCGAACGGAGTTCGGTCCAAGTCTTCGGCATTCCGGCCGCCGACGCCGCAGGCGACAAGGAGGTGCCGTATTCGGTCTGGGAGCTGGCCTATCCTGACGGGCCGCACGACGCCGGCGCCCTCCTCGTCAGCCCGACTGGCCGCCTCATTGTCGTGACGGCGGGGGAGGGGGCCGGTTTCTACGGCGCGCCCGGTGAATTGGAAAGTGACCAACCCAACATTTTGGAGCGGCTTGGCGACGCGCCCGCCGGGGTGACCGACGGACTTTGCCTGAGCGACCGCCTCATCGCCGTGCGGACAGACACAGCTGTTTTGACCGTCGACGCCGACGCCTACACCGTGATGGGCGAGGAGCCGCTCGACAGCCCCGGCCAGGGCCTCGCCTTGAGCGCCGACCAGACCGCCCTCGTCGTGTCCGGGCGGGGGGCCGGGGCCGCCGTGTCGCTGGTCCCGGTGCCGACCGGCCTGCCCTCTCCGCCCCCGTCTGCTCCGGCGGAAACGGCGGCCGGCGCCCGTCCCGCCGACCTCTCCCGTTCGGGCACCGCCATCATGATGGGGGCAGCTGCTTTCTTGGCTCTTTGTTCGGGCTTGCTAGCGTTTTTACGCAGGTGAGGCGGACGGGGGCGAGCAGCCCGAGGAGAAAGGAGCCCCGGTGAGCGGGTTGATCGACACGACGGAGATGTATCTCCGGACCATTTACGAGCTTCTAGAAGAGAAGGTGCCCCCGTTGCGGGCGCGGCTGGCGGAGCGCCTCCAGCAAAGCGGCCCGACCGTTTCTCAGACGGTTTCGCGGATGGAACGCGACGGTTTGCTGCGGGTCCACGAGGACCGCCACCTCCTTCTCAGCGAGGCTGGGATGGAGGCCGCCTTGAAGGTCATGCGCCGCCACCGCTTGGCGGAACGGCTCCTCCTCGACGTCGTCGGCTTGGAATGGCCGCTCGTCCACGACGAGGCCTGCAAATGGGAGCATGTCATCGGCTCAACCGTCGAACTCAAGCTGACAGATTTGCTGGGCGATCCCGAGCTGTCCCCGTACGGCACTCCCATCCCGCGCCTGGAAGAGCCGGCCGAGGCTTCCGTGGCCCGCTTCCGAGCGTCCGCCGACCCGTTGTCTGATTGCCTGTCCGACGAGGCGGCGGCCGGCCCGTTTAAGCTGGTCCGGATCGGTGAATACCTTCAGCGTGACGCCGAAGCCTTGGCTGTCCTCGACGCCGCTGGCATACGGCCGGGGGCTGATGTGCGAGCTCGGCGCGGACCGGTTTGGCTGGAGCTCAGCTTCGCTGGCGCCACCTGCCGGCTCGACGCCGCCTGCGCTGACCAGCTTTTTGTCGCCCGTTGAGCCGGCGGCTTTCGACGGCAGGTGGCGGCGCGCCGGCGGGGGAGAGGCTTGTGACGGCGTGACAGCCGGCTCGTCGTCGCGGCGCGCCGACGAGCCGGGGAGGGGCATTGCAGGATTCTTCGGCGGTCTCCTAGGCTAGGAACGACCGAAGGGGACAAGGCACAAAGTGAGCGAGGAGTGACAGTGGCGGCGTTAGGACGCGACGTTCGGCCAGAACGGGCCGACATCGTGCAGCTTGGGTTGGGCAAAGGTTTGCTCGTCCAAGAATTAGGCTGGGACGAGGATGTCGACGAAGAGCTCCGGGAAGCCATCATGGAGGTTGTCGACGCTGATTTGATCGAGGAATCCGACAACGCCGTCGATGTGGTCGTCCAGTGGTGGCGGCTGGATGACGGCGACATTGTAGATTGTCTGGTCGACGCGTTGACCGACCTGTCGGAAAATGGCTACGTCTGGTTGTTGACGCCGAAATTCGGCCGGCCGGGCCACGTGCCCCAAGCCGATGTGGCGGAAGGGGCTGTGACGGCGGGCTTGGCCCTCACCTCGACCGCCCGGGTGTCGCCGGAGTGGGCCGCCCACAAGCTCGTGCGCCCCCGCGGCCCGCGGCGTTGACGAAAACACCCGGAGATCAGACGGACAGCACCCTCGTGCGCCCCGCGGCCCGCGGCGTTGACAGCCGGCGCTGGGTTGCTGCCGTCTCACCGCCTTCAACGAGCGCGGCCCTGACACACGTCAACGGTTTGGCCGGCGCTGTATTTCACCGCCGGCCGCGTAGGCCTTCACCGCTCGCGGGGCTTGGGGACACGTCGCATCAGCTGGATTCGCCTCGACGCGCGCACCTGAGCGGCCAAGCCAAACCGTGGAAAACATAAAGCCGGCTAGCATGGCGCAGTGACCGCTCCGCCGCCTGCCGACGCGCTTCAACCGTCGTCGTGGAAAGCCAAGGCGGCGGGGATCGCGGCCTTGGCGGCAGGGCAAGCCGCCCTCCTCCTCATGGCCAACATCTGGGACCCTGACAGCGCCAGCGACGTCCGAGGCATTTATCACATCTGGATGACGCAAGGGCAAAGCGGCCAGTGGCCGGTCCTAAGCGTCCCCTGGGTCTATCCCTTCTTGGCCCTGGCGCCGCTTCGCTTGGCGTTGGCCCTCGAACCGCTGCTGGGCGGCTATGTCTTCAGCTGGTGCCTCATCGTCGCCGCCCTTGACATCGCCGCCTGCGCCGTTGTCTGGCGCCAATTCGGTTTCCGGCGAGGCAACCGCGGTGTCTGCTGGTGGCAGGCCGCGGCGGTCCTGGCCGGACCCGTCCCAATGGGCCGGTTGGACGGGATCGTCGTGCCTGTCATGGTGGCCGGCTTGGCCTACGCCGGAAGCCGCCCCAAAGCCGCGGCCGTCCTTTTGACGCTTGGGGCTTGGATAAAAGTGATCCCCGGGGGCGCTTTCTTGGCCTTGGCGGCGACCGGCCGCGACCGGTTGAAACGGTTTGTCGGGCCGGCCTTGGCCGCCTCGGCCGCCGTCATGGCCCTCGCCGCCTTGATGGGAGCCTCATTCGGCAACATCATCAGCTTTTTGACCATTCAAATCGGCCGCCGCCTCCAGATCGAAGCCGTCGCCGGCACCCCGATCATCGTCTATCGCCGCTTCGTACCCGGTGACCTCATGGTCTGGAACGGCGACACCTTGACCCTTGAGTTCTCCGTTCCGGCCGCCGAGATCGCCGCCCGCCTCTGCGGCCTCCTGCTGCCGCTGGCCGCCGTCGCCATCACCTGGCTGGCCTACCGGGCCGCCGCCGCCGGCGGCCTCAGCCGTTTCGAGATCTGCCTGACTGCCGCGGCGGCCGAACTGAGCGCCATGATCGTCTTCAACCAGGTCGGCTCGCTCCAATTCGTCTGCTGGGTTTTCCCGGCCGCCGCCGTCGGCCTGGCCGCCTTCGGGCAGGACCGTTGGTGGCGGGCCATGGCCGCTCTGGCGACGGCGGCGGCCGTGCTGACCCGCCCGATCGCCCAGCGCTACATGTCCTTCCTGGCCTTGGATTGGGACATGCTGGCCATCTTCGTTCTCCGCAACGCCGCTTACGTCGCCATCCTCGTCGTGGCCGTCAAACGCCTCTGGCCTTGGGCCAAGCGGGCCGGCCTGTTCCGCCTCTACGACGACCCCGCCCCCGCGGCTGGCCGCTTGGGCCAGAACCGTCTCGCCGGCAAGACCTTCG
>JAIRXC010000044.1 GCA_031268515.1 Propionibacteriaceae bacterium | reverse complement strand
GGTTGGCTGATTTTTTCGTCCATCTTCTTGGTCACAAGAAGTAAAGTGGAACTTTTGCCTGAACCTCGCTTCCCAGTCAAGCCTATAGCGATAGTGGGCACACCTCGCAACATA
This sequence comes from Propionibacteriaceae bacterium, assembly GCA_031268515.1. GTDB lineage: Bacteria > Actinomycetota > Actinomycetes > Propionibacteriales > Propionibacteriaceae > WQYJ01. The sequence goes on along the minus strand of JAIRXC010000044.1, from coordinate 18,888 downwards.
TTTCTAATCTTCTTGGGAGTAGGCGTGTCAACGAGGGCGTCTTCTTCGATTAAACGAATGCGGTCGCGCGGCATCAAGCGCAATAATTTGTCATAGAAATGACCCATGTAATCGCTTACCCAGGTGCTGATCAGATCGCGAGGTCCTCCGGTATCAGGTGAGGTCAAGCGATTATTCCAGGCCGCCCATTCTTCACGGAAAGTTTCACTTTGATTAGACCAGGCGCGACGAAGTCTGAAGTAGCACCATAACTTGACTAAAAATTTTCTGGGCGTTGATAAAGCGACGAGGATGAGGTCAATAAGAAATAAGGCGATGACGGTGGCGAAAACCCATTGAGGAATGGATATATTGAGAAATTTATCAGAAATAATTGAAAAGATGAGTATGGGAATTAAGATCCCTTCAATGGAGATAAGGGGTGTCGGCTTCTTTGTGGTCGAGAACCAACTTCCTGGGTTAAGGCTCAGGTTGTCCCATATGATGAAACTAGTGTCTAGATTAGTTTCGATATCAGTAATAGCTGTATCTGCCGCATCGGTGGTAAGGTGCTCGAAGTCAAAAGTCGGTCCACCGGTGGGTCGCCACGCCGCGGCCCGTTCTCGGTGGTCTGCTAATTCGGTGGTGACACGTGTCGAGCCCCAATCTTTCGCTGTTTTGTTCGCTACGCGATCCAAGTCTTCGATCAAGAGAGCAACCTCGCTGGGATCCTCGCCTGTGAATCTTTTTGCCAAGTAGTTGTCTCCAGTGCTCTCCTTAGATAGCGAATCGCGTAGCGCTTGCGCGTCGGCAATCACGGTGCCGCGGACGAAGCTTTCGGCCGCCGCCCGCAGCCGTTTAAGGCCGGAATTGTCAGCTAGAATCCGGTCGTTTTTCTGGAGCATTTTGTTCACGGCGGTTTTCACTTCCTGCTCCAGCCAGGTGTCGAAGTCATGATAGTCAGCGCAAGTCCAAGCTACGGCCCAATCATTCTTTTCTTGATGTTTCTTCTTCCAGTCATTGAATTTAGCGGCGGCCGCTGTGACGGATTCGCTGACAGCGGGAGGATCACGTGGCACTCTCATGACAGACCTTCTCCTCGCATGTTCCATCTGTAGCTGAGGAGCCACAAGATGGGGTCGAGGATGCGGAAGGGTGTTATGCCGCGGCTGCTGACCTGCTTCCCGATCACCGGTTCGCCGAGGGAGGAGACGGCGAAGAGGGCGAAGTGGTCGGCCGTGTCGGACCGCTGGTTTTGAATCGCGTAGATGAGCGAGCTGGCGTCGAAGAGATCCAGCAGCGACGTCAGCTCCTGGTGGAGGAGCAAGAAGTCATCAGGGTCCCCGGAGATCTCAGGTTCACGGTTGAAGGCCGCTCCTTTGTTGCGCAGAGACTTGGTGATCAGATCATCGACCGGCAAGTCGGGCAGCGCCTGGACGTAGTCGAACTTTGACAGGATCAGCCCGAAGCGTGGCCGCTCTTCGCCGATCAGCTTGAGGACTTGGTTGAGGACGTGGCTCGGTTCGCGGCCCAGGGCGGACCGGGGCAACAGATCAAAGTCAGTGTTGTTTTCGAGATACTCCCGGATGTGCTCGTCGTTTTCGATGTCGTACAAGAACAGCACCCCGTCGGCCCGCTTTAAGAAAGTCCAGTGGTCCGGCGGTGGATCGGTCGGAACTTTCTCCAGCGCTTCGCCGGCCACATCGCGCAGGACGAGGACGCTGTTTTGCCCATTGAAAGTTCCTAACTCGTAGATAAGAGGGTCGCGCTGAAAGGGATCCTCGTCTTTCGTGCCTTCGGGCATGCCGCGGGCCACGTAGAGCCGCTGGCGGTAATAGGTTTCGTAGCGCTCCTCGGTTTTCTGTTTGCCCAGGCCGGGATCGGCGTCATCGACAGCTAGGACGGTGTTCCGCCAGAACCGCTTGACGTGTTTTTTCAATTCTTCGACCATGACCGCCAAGTAGACGCTCTTGCCGGAGGTTTTCGCCCCTGCCATGGCCACGGTCGTGACACTGCGCTGGCGCCAATCGGCTAATGGGAAGGGGCAGTGGCAGCGCGGACAGGCCTCTTTCAAATAATTTGCCTTCTTGCATTCAGGGCAGAGTTTCCCCTCGGCTGCCTCCTTGGCGGTGTCTGGAACTTTTTCGAGGAGAGGGCGCTCGGGAACAAACGGGCCGTAATAAGCCGTGGCAATCACATCCACGCCGCGCCGCTTCTCTGGGTCGGTCGGGTCGGGCCGTATTAAACAACTAGGATTGAGGCAAAGGTAGCAGCGGGTGGCGGGGTCAGCTTCCAAGCGGGTGAAACAACGAGGGCAGGCGCTGGAGGTCATTGGAGATCTTCTCTCGGATTCGAGCTGGTCAAGGTCAAAGCGCAGACGAGGTCCTGGAGGCAGTTGGAGCCTTGAAGGGCAGTCTTTAAATCATCGCTGGCGGCGTCGCCGGCGGGAGGCAGCTGAACCCAAGGCAAGGCAGCGGCTGGCTGAGGAGGCGGATCGGGGCTGAGGACGATGAGGCGGAGCTCCCAACCCTTGGTTCCAAGTTCGGCGGCCAAGAGTTCGACGCCGCCTGGCACGGTGTCGCTGACCAGGAAAACCAAAGCTGGGCCATCGGCGTGTTCCTGGCCGCCGCTGTCCCCGGGGGAAGAGGAAGGCCGCGGCGCGGACAAGCGGCGGAGTTGGCCGAGGCAGGCGCCGACGACGGCCGGGCCGTTGACGAGAGCGGGGACGAGACGTTGGCAAGCGAGGCTGTCGTCGTCCGCGGCGACCCAGGACAGTTCGCGGCCCAAAAGGGCGATCCGCTCGACCGGCTGTTCGCTCAAGGCCTCGGCCAGCGCATCGAGCAGCTCCATCGTCATAGTCAGGTCGTCGGACGAGGCGGCAGCTCGGCGGATGGAGGCAGAGCCGTCAACCGCCACGACGGCCGTTGGACAGGGGGCGAGGCCAGCTTCGGCCATGATGTGGCGGGCAAGGTCATAGACGGCGCGGGCGAACTGGCTGTGAGCGGCCGCGCCGCGGGGCTTGTAATCCCGGCGGCCGGTGATGACGCAGGCTTTGATCTCCAGACGGCCGCTGACGGCGACGACAGTCGCTAAATCCACCTCGGATAGGCCAACCGCATCGACGGATGGCAGATGTATTTCATCGCGATCCGCCGGATCGCCTATGGTGATAAAACGCGCCCCGGCTCGTGCCCCGGCGGGGAAACGGGCCGTGCCAGTCGGCCGGATGCGGACGGTGAAAACAGGGGCCAGCCGGAAATCATCGATCAGCAGCAGGTCTCCGTGTGCGCCGACCCGCCTTACTTTGTCTTCTGTCAAAGGCCGATTTTCCGGGTCAACCAACTCGATCATCCACGGCCCTCGTAGGCTGGCTTCGATTTGCAGCCCGCCAGCCTCCAAAACAGCACTGTCTCCCTGTGGCAGGTCTCGGATCATCGGCTGGCTTCCTTATCGTCTTGGCGAGGTGGTTAAAGTGGTTTGGCGCATACCGGTGGCTGGCTCCAGGGATCTTCGGGAGTGTCCGCTCCGCTTAGGGCGCCGTTGGGTTTGATGACCTGGACTTGCAGGCAGACTAAACCGTTTTCATCATGGTGATAGTTCTCGAAGTCGGCGCGGTTCAAGCGATATGCGGGGTCATCTTGCACAGACGGTTTAACGTCGCCGGCGATGATGACCTGGTATGTGTCTTTGTCGCGTTGGTCGGGATAGGTCCAGGTGTAGGTGATCCCCTCGGAATCGGATTTCGATTCAATCTTGATGTCTGCGACGTCCGGTGGCGTATCCGGGTCGGCGGGAACCGCCTCGGTTTCGTTCGATGGGGTCGTCCCGGAAGGCTCGTCTGTGATGGCAGCCGATGGGGTCGGAGAAAGACTTGAAACCGATGGCAGGGAGGAGCTTGGTTGTTCGCTGGGGGGAGAAAGCGGTGAATTTCGTGAGATTTCATGTATAATCAATGGCAGACTGATGACCACTATCACTAGGGCGCCTAAGACGATCAGGATAAGCCAGAGGCGGGGCCAGTTGATGCCCATCTTCTTCAAGGAGTCATAGAACTCGGTCAGTGGTTTATTGAGGCGAAGAGCTCTCTTGGGCAAACCGCCAGCTTGATGCCGGGGGCGGAGATTCGTTAAAGATGATGAGTTTTGGCCGCTGTTGTCTGCGGCCAGGAGGGGAGCCTGAGCACCACCTTCGCTGAGGATGGTCATGTGATCTTGTTCAGGCGCTTTCCAAGAAGACGACGGTGGGCCAATCAGGTCAACCGGTTCAACGTCTGGGCTGAACGGCTGTTTTTCTGGGACTGTCATGTCCGCCGCGAGCGCATGTCCTCCACTTTGAGTTTGCCCGTTGCGTGCGGCTGTGGTCGGCTCTTCCTCCTCTCTGAGGATCCGCACTCCCGCCGCCTCAAGCAGCCGGTTAATCTCGGCCAAGACGGATCGTTGGCTGACCAGGCGCTCGTACAGTTCGGCCCGGCCGCGGCAGAACTCTTTCAGAACCTCTTTGGCGCTTGGCGCATTGCCGGGACGAAAGTAATCTGAGGGTTGGGCTGCTTGGCAGAAGACTGGCTGATCATTGTTTTCTATCCTGACCTTGCACCAAGCCGCCTTCCGTAGAGGGTCCCAATCAGCGAGGGCGTCGGCCAATAGCAGCAAAGCTCCCGCTGGCTGCTGGTCATTTTGTACGATCAGGCTGGCTAAGGCTCCGGCAGCCTGTTGCCGGGTGGTAAGCGCTTGCTGGAGGTAGGCGATCAGATCTGACGCCGACGGGTCAGATAACACGCGCTTGACGGTGCTGTCTGAAAGCGCTTCCGACAATTTTTCCGACGGAGTTTCCAACACGGCTAGATGAAGAAATCGGGCCTGTGCTCCTAGTATGAGAGAGTCGGCTGGGTCGACTGTCCGCGGCTGATTTTCAACGTGATACGAGTAATAAGTCAACCACTCATAATAATTCTGCTGGGCAACAGTCGTTCCACGGGTCGGGTCTGACTCTGTCATCCGCAGATAAATTAGACACTCTAGATGGTAGATCTTATCGCTATACTGGACTGCTTTGAGCAGGTTGTTGAGATCGTTTCCGGGTTCGGTTTTCACAAGGGCGGCGTCTAGCCAGTCCGCGAGCACGCCCTTGGAATTTTGGCAGCCGAAACATTTGACCAGGGCGGTCAGTTGGCTCAGATCAAGATCAGGGAGCTGGGTTAAGCGAACCGGGCCGGCGGTCTTTTCGTCGAAGACGCCGAGTTCCAGCAAGGTGGCGACGGCGCGGAAGAAAGGCGGCTGGGCAGCGGCTCCCGCACTCCAGTCTCGCCATTGCCAGTAAAGGCGCTGGCGGTCCACGAAGTCGCCGAGGGCCGGGGAAACGCCGTTAGCGAGCAGGTCAGCAGCGTTGATTTCGGAAGTGATGTCAGGCGACAGCCATTCCAAGGCCGCTTTGGCCAACCGGCCGCCGGTTCTTGACGCAGCGTCATTCCACCAGCCGTCGGAGGATTGGCTCAACCAACGGCGGACAAAGTCGCAAGTGGCGGGGGCGACTTGGCCGACCTGCGCCAATAATCCCGATACCTTGTCTCGGCAAAGCCAGCCACGGAGATCACCTGCCAGGGCCAGCTCATCCCATTCGCCGAGCCAGCCCGGCTGAAGCCGTTGTCTTGCTGAAGCAGCGGGCAGGACCGCCGTCGGTGGGCTGTCGGAGGCTAGGACGCGGTTGACCGCGCGGATCCCTTGGGCCAAGGCGTCCAGGGAAGAACGCTTGCCCTTTCGGCACAGCTCGGCCAGATGGCGCAAACCCTCTTCAGCAGTCGGCTGCCACAGTTCCGTCAGATCCTGTCTGATTGACGCTGAAACGCTTTCTAGCAATTCGGAGACCGGGCTGGAGGTCTGGGTGGAGCTTGCTGCTTCGGGAGCGTAAGCAAGAGCGGCGGCCAGCGGTTGCCAGGGGTCGGGATCGACGCCAGCTTTAAGCCAGACCGATTCGGCCTCATCGGCCCGGTTCCACAGTTGCGCGGCCTGCTCGGGTGGGTAACCGAGGATCTGGTCGACTAAACTCCACCACGGCGTTTTCCGCGCCGTCCGCGGGTCGGCGGATTGGTCCAGGCGGTAGTAGCCGCCGACGGCGGCGCGCCGGCCCGCCGCACTGATGTCTGCCAGGCGGTTGTCGGCGCCAGTCAGATCAAGGACGACCGCGTGCTCCAAACTGCCTGACCGCTGGGCCTCCGCCAGGTCCTGGCGGCCGAGGGCGGCCAAGTGGACGCCGCCGCTGACGAGGGTGTTGCCGAGGGACGCGGCGGTCTCGTAGGTGGAAAAACCGAGGCGGGCCGCCCAACCGCGCGGCAGCATGTGGCTGATGGCGGCGATCCAACGCGCGCCCTCGTCGGCGTCCGCGACAGACAGCACCAGTGGCGGCCCCTGCCCGCGCAGCGCGGCGTCGACAAGGTCAAGCAGGACCAGCCAAGCGTCGACACGGTCCCAGCGGCCCTTCGGCCGCAGAAAGGCCAAGACTTCGGCCGCCGGGTCGCTGGCCGGCGGTGACAGGGGCGGCGAGCCGAGGCGGCTCGCCTCGACCGCTTCCAAATCGTCCGGACGCAGCCATCCTTCGGCTCGCCAAAGGTCGATCGGCCGGAAGGGAGAAGCCGGCCCGACGCCGTTGCGGAAAAGCAGGGCATGGGTGAAAACATTGCCCGGCCGGTTGGCGGCGTCGAAGCCGGCCGACTCCTGCCGCCAAAGCGCCAGGCCGACGGCCGTGCGAACGGCCAGCAAACGGCTGGGTTTGGCCGTTTGAGCGGCGGCGCGAAACGCGAAAGAAACTCGCTCCAGCAGGACCTTCTGCTCGGCTGGGGTCGGTTCGCCGGTGGTTTGTTTGACCTGCCAGCCGCCGCTGTGGTCCGGAGTGGAGCGGAGGTTGGCGTAGGTCAGTTGGACGATTTCAGTCATGGCCTACTCAGGAATAGTTGTTTCCAGGCGCAATTGCTGGATGGGCGGATCGATGATGGCCAAGCTCGGATCCGGGTCTTTTAAAACCAGCCGGATGTAAGCGCAGTCCTCCAAATCAGCGCGGCGGAACCAGCAGTTGGCCTGGCCGTCCAAACCGTTGAAAACCACGGTCTCCGCCTCGGCGGCATCCCTCTCCCGGCGGCCACGAGCGGCTCGGCAGCCTTGTCGCCAGAGAAGGGGAAGCAGCGATTGGCCGCCGACGAGGCAGAAGGCCAGGCGGCGGCCGGCGATCTTGGCGCGGGCCCGAAGGCCGACGCCGATCCACTCCGAGCCGACGTTGATCCCGTAATCGATGATGTCGAGGCCGGGATATTCGACGGGAGAAGAAGGCTGCCCATATTGGATCAGGCCGCCGCCGCGGATGATCGCCCCTTGCAAAGTCAGACGGTCGGAGCGGTGGAGTTGGCCCATCGGGTCGAGCGTGCCGCCGTTGTCATAGTCCCGACGGCTGATCCACTGGTCGGTCCACGTCACTTCGTCGTCGCCCTGCGTGTCGGTGGAATCGATCTTGGCCAAACCGAGTCGGACCCGGCTGGCGCCGCCAGGCCAGGCAAAGGCGATCAATTGGCGCGTCACCCGTTCGATCACCTTGACGTCGCGGACCTCAGGTATCCGATGCAGCGGCAGAACGGCGCCGACGCAGGCGTAGCGGTTCCGCCAGACCGTGACCGGAGTCAAAAAGAGATCGTCGCCGTCGCCTGCCACGGCGTCATCAGAAGCGTCGCTCGGCCGCTTCGGCCAGAGGACGAGTTTGCGCTGTTCGCCCTCTACTTCTCGCTGGCCTAGGCTGAGGTTTGCCAAATCGGCTGCGGGGATGGTCTTGCCGAGCAGGCTCCGTTCGTCGGGACGGTTGGCCGAGCGATAGAGACGGACCTTTGCCTCCTTGTCTTCCGGGGCCGTCCAGGCGACCTTGCACTCGGCTGTGCCGTCTGCTTTCTCTTGGATGTCGGCGTCCTCGGGCTTCGCCTTGTCCACCCGCAGATCGGTGACCGGCCGGAGGCGAGGCGGCCGTTCGAACAGTTTGGGACAGGTCCATTCAAACCGTGTATTGTCGTCTTCGGCTTTGGCGGACAGCATGTAAAGATAAGACTCACCGGGAACCAATGAATCGTCGACGAAGCTACTGTCGCTGACGAGGCAAAGTCCGCTGGCCTGTTCGGACAGGACGTGCCCCTCGGTGGACAAGCTGCGGCGATCCGCTGCCCGAGCCCGGTGGACCTGGACTGTCACGCCCTCGGGGTTCTCCCAACTGCCGACGACGCGGCCTGTGTCGTCGTAGTCGATGACGGGGCGGCGCAGCAGACAACTAGATTGGCCACAGGCCAGTAATTGGGGTTTTGCGGCGGCAGCTTTCGGCGGCGTGTCGCCCGCATAGCCGAGGACGGCGTAATAGCGCCGGGCGGCAAGATAAGGACGGGGATCGGACAGATGATCGACGGGGCCCAGGCAACGCCCGATTTCGAAGTTCTGACCGCGGGGCGGGCTCTGGCCTGGTTCAAGAACGGCGACTTGATGGTCGAATGGCGGGTAGTCGTCATTGGCGATCAGGCGGACCAGGCGGATCGAAGGGTCAGGCGCCGGCCAGGACAGTTCGACCGGGGCGTCCCAGTCAGCGCGGCGGGCCTCGATGGTGTCATCCTCAACGGGGAAGTCGAGATTCCCGGGATAACTGAAGTTGAAGGCGGCGATGTCAGTTGACGGCTGTTTCGGCGCGGCGGCAGATGGCGGCATAGGCCGACCCGAGTCAGGGGAGGCTTCCTTGGGCGACGGTTCGGTCTTCGGGGGCGTTTCTTCGTAGGCCTCGACGATGGCGGCGATGAACGGGGCCAAGCCGGCCGTCTCGTCGTTTAAATAGGTTTCGATCTGGTGCGGGTCGGTCATCCGTTCGTCGGCGATGCGTTGCCGATGGGCCGGCAAGATTGATTCGGCTAGCGGCCGCCCGCCCCAAGTGGTTTGCCGCATCCATTGCTCTAGGAAGTCGGCCAAGGCGCCGCCGTGGTCGCGGAACTCTGTCATCTCGGAAAGACTGTTGCTGATATCGGGTGTCAGTTGGGAATTTTTCTCATCCATGGACTTTGTCTTTCTGACTCTTCATGTTCGGCGGGCGGCTCTCGCGGCCGTTTCCCGGTGATCGCAGCCTGGTTCTTTGACGTCAGCCGCCGCTGTCAGGCTCCAGGCCAGCGCGTCATCACCACGTGCCTGCTCCCGGATCATCGGTTTCGTTCCTTTCATACCCGCTGTCGCTTGCCGGCCCAGGCGGCCGAGAAGCGTCGTGGAGTGCGACCAGGCGGGTGTCCGAGCCTTTGATTCCGGTGGAGAACTGGGTCAGCGTGACTTGGAACGACAATCCGGTCGGGCTCTGGACGACGCTGGCAGGTTCGTAGGCCAAATCGACCGCCGCCGGCTGTAGGAGGGAGAAATTGACTCTTCGGCCGGTCACGGTGAGGTTCGGTTCCAAGCCAGCCAAGAATTGCCCGACGGCCATCTGACCGTCATCGCTTCGCACCTGGCCGAGGACCTGGTTGCGGGTGGCTTCGCCGACCATCAGGGGACCGTTACGCCGGTTCTCGGACGGCCCGAAAGGCGTGCTGGAGGGAGCGGCCTCGATTGATTCGAAACAACGCTGCCAGAAAGCGGCGGCGCCGCCGGGCGGGACGCCCCAGAAGACGACCGAACCGGCCCAACGCGGCAAGGCTGACCGGGTTGGCTGATCGTCGCAGCGAAGACCGTAGAAAACCTGATCGCCACGCTGCAAGAGCGAGCTGTCCTCGACGCCCAACCGGCCGGTCAGCGCCGCCGGGCCAACTCTGAAGCGAGCAGCTTGGCTCTCCTCCAACAGACGGGGGCCACGGTTCAAGATGTAAAAACTGAGTTCGCTCCGCAGAGTTTCAACGGGACCGCTCAGCCAGCCAACCTGGAAGAGATGCTCCCGAATCGGCGCCACCGCCCGGGCGACCGCCTCTTCTGACACCGTCGCCGCGGCGAACTTGACAGCGGCGGGCAACCCTTCAGCCGGAACCGCCGGGAAGCCGGAGATCGGTCCGAGGTCATGGCCGAAGGGCCGGGCCAACAACTCGCCCCAGACCAGCGCCCAGCAAGTCAAACGGTCATAAGCGTCCGACACCAGCTGCATTTCGCGGTTGATTTGAGCGCGGCGGCGGGCTAAGACAGACTCAATTTTCTTGCGCCGGTGGACCTGGTGGAGGGCTTGGAAGAGAAGCTGTTGCAACCGGGTGAAGACCAAGAAAGAAGTTGCCAAATAAGTTAACAGGAGCCCGCCGATGGCTTCAAGAGCGGTGATGACACTCAACGGCGCCGGCCACGGCCAGGGGATGAGGGCGAGCGCCTGCGGCCCCCGGGTGGCCTGGAGGAGGCCGAAAAGCAGCAGACCGGCGGTCACGGCCAACCAACGCAGCGCCCGGGCGCAACGTTTGTCAGAGCGTCCGAACTGGGGATTCGTGACGGCGATGCCAGTCCCGACATTGTCATAGTCTTGCTCCAAGGCAAGAAAGCGCTGGCGCAACTGGTCGGCCAGGCGGCCGACCAGAGACAGCTTTTGGCCCTCCCACCACTTGTCGATGTCGTCGGCGACGCGCGCCGCCTCGCTGCCGCCTCGGTCCTTGGCCAACTCGCGCAGGCGCCAGCTGGCATCCAGAGCGTCCAGGGAATTAGCAGGGCCGATCTGGGCCACGCCAATGCCGCCTTGGCTGAGCGGCCGGTTCCAAGGCGCCGGCACCCGAAAGGCGGTTTCCGGGGCGGGGGCGATGGCTTTCGGATCGGCCACATAAGATTTGCGGTTCCCCTCGCCAGGGGCGGCAAAACGGCGGTCTTGGCCGTCGGCCAGCGTCAAAACGGCGCTCTCGATGTCCTGCCAAAGCCCGGCCGGGGTCTCGGCCTGGCGCAACCGTTCGCCTGGGTCGGCGGCTGCGGCGGTGGCCGCGGCGGGATTGGCGTCGGCGATCTGGAGGGCGCGCTCCTGCCAGGTCAGCGGCGTGCCGTCGTCCAAGATGCCACGGACGTGCCAATGCTCATCGGGCGAACCGGAAGAGCCAAGGGCGTTTCGGACTCTGCGGGCGGCTGCGCCGTAGACGCCCCGCTGCAGATTTTGCAGGAGACTGCCCGGCAGGCTGAGAAGCGCCTTCCACCAGAAGCTGGCGAACAACTTGACCCGCTCCCAGGCGCTGATGAACCGGACCGTGTCGACAGGGAAGCCTTCCAACTCGTCACCTTGGAAAAGGCTGTGATACGCGGGTTCCCCCAGCAGTTGGCCAGCCAGCGCGGCGACGGCTCCGGGATCATCGAAGTATTGGTCGCCGGGGCGGATTGGTTGCGGGGCGGGCAGCAGATCGCTGGTTTTGAGCGCTTGCGCGCGCAGGGTTGTCTCCAATGCGGTGGCGTCGATCCGCCGATGAAAGCTGCGGGTGAAACAGAGGAGATTGCCATCGGGCGGCGGCGCCGGCTGGCAACCTCGCCAGAGGCCGAAAACGCTGGCCAACACCGGCGTGGCCCGGCGGCCGATGACCGCGGCGTCATCAGGCGCCGTCCACTCGGCGGCGACGACATTCTGGCCGGGTCCGGCGGCGTCGGCAGGCTCGATCAACAGGTTGCTCCACTCGTTCCAGGTGACGGAGTGGCCGGCCTCCGGCCGGGGGCTGGCTTGATGAGCCGAGACAGGGTCGGCCACGATGACCCGGATCTGGTCGATGGCCGCGGTGGGGGCGGCTCTTTGAAGCTGCCCGACCAGATGACGGGCGGACGTCTCGGGCAGATCGCCAGAACCCTCGGCTGTCACCCACAGCGCCCCCACGAGGTAGTGGTCGGGCGCCGCCGTTTCGAGTCTGCTCAGGTATTCGGTCAAGCTGTCAAAGCGGCGCCGGCGGCCTTCGGCGATGAGCCAACCAGGCAGCGGCTGGCTTTGCTGCTGCAATGCCACATCACGGCCCGATGACGGGATTTCTTCCGCCTCGACCCACAGCAACGGTTCGATCAGACCGACGGCGGAGAGATCTTGCAGGACATCGGCGATGCCGCCGGCCGGGCCGTGGGGGGCGATCAGCAGTGCCAGGCGCGACGCCGAGGTTGGTTGCTCGCTCACCAGGAATCGGTTTCGTCGTTGGCGGCAACGCCGTCGAGCAATCGGATGACATCGTTGACCGCCCACTCGACGTCGACGGCGATGTCCGCGAACAGCGGCAGCGCCGAGGCGACAGACCGGTTCTTCACAGATGCGAAACGGCCTGAATCACGGCCGCGGGGTTCGAAGTCGGCGGCGATGAGGCCGAGCGGCCCCTTGGGGCTTTGCAGCCAGGACTTGGCTTTGTCGACGCGGTTTTCCATCGTGACGAAACCGCTGAGCCCCGGCACGCGACTGCGGCCGCCGGGCGGTGTGGTCCCGCTCTCGGCCCACTGTTTCAAGATGACTTGTCCCGCCAGATTGGGCGCGTCCTGGCCGCCCGATGGCGCATCGGCGCTGTCACAGAGGCCGCGCAAGGCGAGATAAGGGGCCAGCGAACCCAAACCGGTGGCAGGAACGGCAGCGTAGGCCAGCAAGATTGATTCTAGAACCGCGGGCAGCCAGTCATACAGTTGGAATTCATAGGTTCCTTCGTGGAAACCCGGCGGGGTCAGCAAGGGGAAGGGAAAGTTCAGCCAGCCGCTGTGGCCGTTTTGGTCTTCGGACCAGATCCGGACGGGGTCGTCATTTAGGCGGTCTCGGTCCGGGAGCAGGAGACGGCCGCTGATTTGGCCGATGAACCAACCGGCGGCCATGGCACGACGCTCAGCTCGGGACAGGGGAAGGGCGCAACCGAGTGGTCGGGCTCGCCGCCAGCGCCAGAACAGATTGCGTTCTTCTGCCAAAATGGCGCGGCCGCGCTGATCGGCGATGGGCTGCAACAGGCTCTCAAAAACGAGCGGCGCCAACGGTTGATAGGAACCGAAGACGGCCACCGCTTGGGGGTCCGACTTGGTTGCACCGGCGTTGGTGAAGTTCTGGTTGGCGCTGGGGTCGATGCTGGGGTCGGCGCCGATGGCTGTGGCGATGCGTTGTTGCACTTGGGTGGGGAAAGGGATGGCGGAGAAACGGTAGCGATAGGGGGGATTTGGCACATTGTTGACCGGGCCAGTCAGGCGATTGCTGGCGTTGGCCAGCGGCCGGGCCTTCTCTAAGGTTTCCGCGAAGGCCCGGACCAAGTGGGTCTCCCGGTCTTGCCTCAGGCTGGGTTTGTCGTTGGCCTGCAGCCATTGGCGCAGCGTGACCGAGGTGTAGGTCGAGAAAGCCCGGTCATTCGGCCGGCGGACGAAGGCCAAGGTCCGGTCCAGCAGATCTTGGGGCAGGACGTGGACTTCGATGTTGGCATTTCCGATTGGCCTGGTGGCCTCAGTGACCGGGTCGTTGGGGAAAACGCTGCCCGCCCACCAAGTGTCGAAACCGGTCAGCAGGCCGCCCGGGGCCTCTTGGCCGTCGGCGGCCTGCCACTGGCCCGTCACGACCTGGCCTGACACGAGGTTCAGGGCCTCGGCGAAGGGCAGGTCAGGACGCTGGTCCTGGCTCTGGTTGTGGATCCAGGCGGCTCGCACATCGACTTTAAATTGGTCGGGGAACTCATGAGCGTCTGTCAAGATGATCTCGTTGACGGCCTGGAAGAAGCGCTCCGGCAATTGGGTCAGCTCGGACGGCCAGGCTTTGACATCAGCAGTGCGCAGGTCGGCGCTGCCCAAGGCCGCCGGCTCGGCTTCGGCCAGATCACGCAGGCCCCGCTGAGCGTCGTCGAGGGCCGAGACCAGGGGCGAGAGCAGCTCCGCGGCATAGCTGCCGAGCAATTCAGCGGTCTTGGCGCAGGCTTCGAGGCGCAGCCGGCGGGCCGATTCCGTTGTGATGCGGGCCAGGATCTCCGGGCGCAGGTCGGTGGTGCCGCAATTTTTCAGTCTGCTTATCGTCTGCCGCAGCTCGGCGTCCAAAGCGAGCGGGTCAGCCTCCTGGTTGGCGACCTGACGCAGCGCGTCGGCCAAGCCAGGCAGCCAATCGGACAGCCCTGCGGTCAGGCTGCGGGCGTACTCCAGGCCGAAATCGCCGATCGCCTGGGCCACGGCGGCCTCGGTGGCCTCCCGCAAGGTCGTTTGCCAGGCGTAGACCGTCCGTTCGGCCTCCTGCCGCAAACCGGCTTCGACGCTGCCGCGTCCTTGAGTCAATTGTCCGTCCACGGCCTTGAGCCATTGCGCCCCCGGGCCTTGAGGAGCTGGCAGATTTGGCGTCAACAGTCGGTCGATGACCGCCTTGGCCTGCCGATGGCCGACCGGTGGCGGCAGGACGGAATCGAACCAGTGATCGGCTTCCGTCTTTGGCGCGGCGCCGCTTTGCAAAGTGGGGAGGCCGATCGCCGACCAGAAATCGGGCCAGCGGAGCCCAGCTAGCTGGCGGACCGATTCTTGGCTGCTCAAGCCGGCCTGGAGATGGCCGTCGAGGAGTTTGAGGACGCTGGCGTGAGCCAAGCGTTGGGCGGCGTAATGCTCGTAACGGTCCCGTCCCATGGACAAGCTGGCATAGCCGAAGGAGCCCCAAGCCAGTCGGGTGGGATCGGCGGCGCCCCAGCCGAAGTATTTGGTGTTGGGCGGGACCGGCGGGTTTGTCAGATCGATCGAGATGAAGTCGTTGAGGGCGGTCTGCCCCGATGTCAGGAGCGAGGCTAAACCGACGCCGAGGGCGCGGTAGATGTGCTCGGCTGAGCCGTCGCCTAGTTTGACATGGCCGCCGATGCGGTTGCTGACCGGGAAAACCCTTTGGAAAGGCACATCCAAGAGGATTCCAGCGCCGGCAAAACCAGCTGCCGCCGGCGGGATCGCCAATCCCAGAGCCCCGGCCGCCGTCAACAAGCCGGTGTCGTGGGCGGCGGCCTCACCCATTTGCCCGGCCACGATCTCCCCCAACATGGCGAGGGCGTTTGGCATCGCGCCGAAGCGGACATCGGTGGGATAAACGTCGCTGTCGCTGAAAACATCGGCGCTGATCATGAAGAGGGCGATCTGGCTGCCGGCGTTTCTCGGGTCGCTGCGGAGGAGCCGGCAGAGGTCCAAAGCCATCGAGGCGCCGGCCCCGCCGGCCATCGAGGAGACCACGAGGATGAGGGGGGCGTCAGGGCTGTAGGGGTCGTCGGGGAAGAAATCCGTGAGGCGGCCCATGTTGGGCGCTGCGTTGGCCAAAGCGTCACTGGCCCGGCCCAGCGCGGTCTGGACCCTCTCAACGTTTTGCAGCAGAAGAGTCCGGCCGATGGCGCGGTGTTGGCCGGCCCCCTCAAGCAGGGAGATGTTGACGGCCCAGGGGTCGCGCGGCGCCCAAGGGCCGAACTGCTTGAGGCCGTCGGTGGCTGCCAGATGGGTCGACAAGGCGTCATCCAACATGGCATAGCCGCCCGGATAACCGGTCGAGACATAGATGCCCTCGCCCGCCGCTCCCTCGGCGCCGCCGATGGCCGGCGGCCGGCTCTTAGGCCGCCGGTCGCTCAACGGTCCGGTCGGCACGTCGACGACCACGAACTGCCAGCCCCGGGGGAGTTTGACCTTGCCGTTGGGAAGACGGTCGGGCCAGCCACGTCGGGCCAGGGTGTCGACCAGATGGTCGCGCATGTAGGCGAGAGTGGCGGCGCCGGAGCCGCCGCAGCCGACAACCAGAAAACGTCTCATGATGATTCCTCCTTTGTTGTCCAGCCAGTGGCGTGGTCGCTTGGTCAGTTGAAATTTGGGGTTGTGGAAGGTGGTCTGCCTGATCTCGGCGGAGCGGGCGGAGGGGATGGGGGAGGGAGGCGGGCGCCGTCGGCGGAGAGCGCGGCAGGGGGTGTGGCGCGGGCGAAGGGCGGCAGGGTCGAGGAGTCGCCGGCAGGGTTGGTCCAGTCAGAAGATTGGTTGACGGGCTGGCTCACGGCCCCGCCGTCAGCAGCCGCTTTGCGCAGACGGTCGATGATCGCCGGCGCTTCTTCGCGCACCCGGCGCAGAAGGTCGTCCACGCGGTTTTCATGGGCGGCGTTGACCAGCAAGAAGAGCACTGCTTCGTCAGCCGGCTGGCGGGGGTCCACCGCCAGCAGCCAGGAATCGTGGATGGCCAAGGGCAATTCGCAGTGGTGGTCGGCGTCCACGGGAACGCCGCGGGCCTGGGCCTCTCCTGTGCCAGCGGCCAGATAGAAATTGTCCGCCAGGGCTTTGACCCGGCTGATCCCCCAGGGCCAGCCGGTGACCGCGCTCAACTTGACTTCGAACACCTCAAGACTACGGCAGCGACGGGTGATCGGGATGTAGCGCCTGTAGCCCCTGTCAGCGTCATCGGGCTTGGTTGCCACAGGCTGGCCATCTCTTAGAACTTGGCCGTTTTCGACCTTGACCGGCAGCCGCCAAGCCGTAATGGCGTTGTCAGCTGGGATGACAGAGGAACGGCGCCGGATGATCTGCCAGATTCCCAATGGCAGCGCCAGCCCCAAGACAATGCAGGCGAGTGTGACCCCAGTTCGCTGGGGCTCGTTCATGTGACGGGCGGAACCGCGGAAGTTGATTTGCACCGTTTGGGCGGCTTCACTGGATGTTCCGGGAGCAGACAGGACCTCAAAAGCGCCGCTGAAGGTTAAGGCTGTGCCCGCCTTGGCCGCAGTGAAAGCCACCTCAAGATCGGCGCCGCCGCCGGCTGGGACCGCCAAACAGTTTTCACGCGAGTTGTTCGGCGAAGCCAGTGTGATTTCGCCGAGGCCTTCGGCGGGCGAGGCTTGATCTGGTGGCAGCCAGACACAGCCAGGCTGGCCGTTGCCAGACAAACTGGCGTGGATCGTCCGCGTGACGCTGAAGCCGGTGTCGTCGTTGAATTCCCCCAGATCGAGCACCTCTGTGGAGTCGATCTGGGGATAGCCGGCCGCCGGTTTCAAGGGGATGGCAATGCCATTCTCAACCGGCTGAAACACCGTGTTAGTCTGGCCGCCCTGGGCGCTGCTGACGGTGATCTCCAAACGGATGCTCAGACGAATCACCACATCACCTTGGTCCGCCGAGCTGACGCTGTCAGGGTGGTGCACATAAACACCATCGTCATTGAGTTCAAGACTCTTCGTGATGTCATACGCATCGATTTCCCGGCCCGGCCATTCGTAAGCCACGGAGAAATTCGGTTCCACGCCATCTGGCGGCTCTCCGGCCTTCGTGCCATCCGAATAGAGGATGGCGTAGTCGGCCTTCAGAGCCCGGCCGATCCTGATGGATTGGCCGTCTTTCAACTGGTTGTCCTGCACGATCACCCGACCGCTTTCAGTGTCGGTCAACTGGACGAGCACGGGTTTGACGGCAGGCACTAATTCCAAACTTAGATAGCCGCAACGGGGGTCGTCTGCCAGGCATTCGTCGGCCTGGTCAACCACGGCGCCAACCAATTGGATGTTCCAGTCACCCCCTTCCCAGGCGTTGCCTTGGCCGCTGAGTTCGGCCGTGACCTTGGCCGGCCCCCACCACTGCCAGCTCAAAGCGACACCGCCCACATCAGCTTGCCCATCACCTGGCCCCAGTTCTTGACGGTCGCCGGAGGGGGTCGTCAAGAAGACCTGGAAGTTTCCCTGCAAATTAGAATTGGCGATCGCAGATAAACTTACTTTGTTAATCCAACTATTCAGGCGGAAATTGACTCCGCAGCGCTCAGAATCGAAGCGGGGGCAGACGGGAACTTGAATAGGCTCACCGGTGGCGGTTATTACGGTCAAAGCTAGGGCCAGGCTGTCAGCTGACTCATTGAAAAAAGTTCCCGGTGGAACCATCCCGCTGACCGCGGGGCCACAAACCGTCCCGGCGTAGTCACCGCCTTCGGTCAAAGCCTTCATCAAATCAAAAGAATAGCCAGGGTCGTTGTTAAAACCGAGGCCGAAGACGCGGATCTTGGCCCGTCTGAGGTCGCCGATCAAACCGCCCTGGCCGCACATTGACGCGGCGGTGGCAGCCTCGAGTTCATTGGCTTGGGAATCGGCGCCGAGGACGACGCCGGGGGCGTAATCCTTCTCGGATTGCCTAGGGCGGCCGAGCGGTGTTTGGCTCGGACCGCGAGAAATCTCGTCGTCGCCGACGAGGTCGAATTTGCCGTCTGACACCCAGAGCAGGGCGCGGCAGTCTTTGGTCGGAGCGCTGTCGAATTGGCCCAGGCTGCCGTAGAGGGCGTTGTAGTAATCCGTTTCCATGTATTTGATGTCGTCGCCGGCAGCGCTGACCTGGCGGGTCAATTCAACGAGGCTGTCAGAGCCCAGGGGGAGCCATTGCCCAGCCGCGAAGCCGGAGGCGAAGCCGGCCACCTGGACATTCAAGGAGAAATCCCGCTCCTCCGCGATGAAGAGCAGGTGATCCAGCAAAGAGTTGATCGCTGGAACCCGTTTCTTGGCCGGGTCGGTCTGAGCCAGCGAAGCTGACTGGTCGATGACGAGAAGCAGGTTGCCCGTTCGGTTGGCCGAGGTGTTTATGCAGCTTGCCCAATCACTATAGGCTGTCGGTTCGGGGAAACCGGTCGGCGTCGGCGCGGCCAAGGCGGCGGGGGAACCAGCCAGCAAGCCGCCGGCCAAGACGAGGCAGGCAGTGGCCATAGCTGCCAGAGAAGTCCGCATCATCGCTGCCAATCCAGGTGAAGGCCGGCGAAGTTACCGACCTGCCAGGCCGTTATGACAATGCCTGCGACGACGGCTCCAACGACGGCGAAACGGCACAGCTTGGGGTGGCTGAGGTCTTGATAGGCCCAGCCGGCCTTGAGCCGGCGGCGTTTCTCCTGCTGCTGATACAGAGCCAAGAAGCTGAATCCAACTATGGAGATCCAGGCCCACGGCAGCACAGACCACCAGCTGGCGTCGCCGATGAGATAGGAAGCGGCCAAGCCGACGAGGACGGTTATGACGGCGCCGGCATAGCATCCCCAAGGCGCGCT
>JAIRXC010000162.1 GCA_031268515.1 Propionibacteriaceae bacterium | reverse complement strand
TGGCCCAACCTGAATATTCAGCCCCGAGGTCTTCGAGTCTGGCTGCGAACTCCGGGCCAGGGTGAGCCAGAGAACCCTCGTCCAGGCCGCGGACGCAGATCGTCGCGACGCCTTCACGGTCGGCCGGCTCGGCTGTCAAAGGAAGGTCGACGACGAGAGCGGCTGAGACGACGTGCTGGCCGGGCAGGTGGTAGGCCCAGACCTCAAGGCCGTTGCCGAGGCGGCTGACGGCGGCGGCGGGGAAACGCCAGCCAGACGTCAGCGTGATGTCAGGGCGGGGTTTCACGGACGCTCCTTGTGGTAGACGAGGCTGGTGCGCCCGGACGGGGCGAGGTAGGCCGCGGCGGCGGCTTGGACGGCTTCGACGCCAAAGCCGGCGATCTCATCTAGCCAGCTGTTGATCCGGCCGGGGTCGTCGTAGACGAGGACAGCCTCGCTCAAGGCGTCAGCCCGGCTGTCCAAACTGGCCAGGGCGGCCAGCCAATCCCGGGTCGCCCGGGCAGTCGCCCGCCGCAGCTCCGCCGGCGTCGGCCCCTCGGCCGCAAAGCGCTCCAGCGTCGCCACAGCCGCCGCCTCGACGCGGGCGGCGTCAACCCCGTCGCGGACAGTGGCCGACAAGACGGCCAAAGAGTTGCCCCGGACCAGGTCGAGGTCGGAGCCGCTGACGGCGTCGGCTAGTTCAGACCGCACCAGGTCGGCGTGGAGGCGGGCGGTCAGGCCGTCGGCCAAAACGCCGAGGGCCAAGCCGACCGCCTCATGGTCTGCCTGCCCGAAGGGCGGCACACGCCAAGCCAGGTAGACGGCGTCGTGGGGGACCGGGCCGAAGGCTTCGGCGTGGACCGGCCTGGCCAGCGGCGGCAGGGCCGGGACGGCCGGCGCAGCCGGAGCCTCGCCGCGGCCGAGGCCGCCGAAATAGTCTTCAGTCCAGCGGACGGCTTCGTCTACGCTGATGGCCCCGGCCAGGCTGAGGACGGCGTTGGCGGGTAGGTAGTGGCGGCGGAAGAAAGCCCGCACGTCGTCGAGCGAGGCGGCGTCGAGGTCGGCCATGGAACCGATGGGCAGGTGGCCGTAAGGGTGGTCGGGCCCGAAAACCAACTCGGCCAGGCGGGTGAAAGCATCCCCGTACGGGACGTTGTCGTAACGCTGGCGTTTTTCCTCTTTGACGACCTCCCGCTCGGTGTCGAGGACCGCCTGGTCGACCGCCTCGAGCAGAGAGCCGAGCCGGGCTGCCTCGTACCACAGGGCCAATTCGGCCGCGCCGGCCGGGACGGTCTCGAAGTAGTTGGTGCGGTCGAAACTGGTCGTGGCGTTGACCTCGCCGCCTAGAGACTGCAAGGCGCCGAGGTGCTCGCCTGGTCCGGTTTGGGCCGAGCCGGCGAACATCAGATGTTCGAAAAGGTGGGCGAAGCCGGTCCGGCCGGGACTCTCGTGGGCGCTGCCGACGTCGTACCACACGTTGACGGCCACGACCGGCGTCCAGGGGTCGGGGCTGACGACGAGGCGGAGGCCGTTGTCGAGCCGGTGGCGGTGGATTTCGTAGCTCAGCGGGGTGCTCATGTCGGGAATCACCCTAGCGCCGCCGGGCTGGTTTTGGCCGTCGCCGGCCAGGCGGCCTTACGGGGTAGGTGATAGCAGTTGCTTTTGCGCCGACCGCCGGCGAAGGTTGCGGCCAAGCCGTCACGAGGGCGGCAAACGGCCTGGCCGCAACCAGTTTCGGTCAGATGGACGGCGTTCCGACAGGCCGCCCCAAGGGGCGGACGGCCGGACCGCGCCGCCGGCGCTTAGAGGCCGACCGCCGCCTTGACCCGGTCGGCGGTCGTCGTGTCGATGCTGTTCCAATAGCTGAGGAAATTCTCCTTGATGACATCGACGGTCAGGCCTTGGTATTGGCCGGCCAGCGTCGCGACCAGGCGGTCGCGCTGCTCGTCGTTGAAGACCTGCCGCACGAGGGTGCCGGCTTGCCCGAAATCGTCGTCCTCAGAATGCAAGCTGGCCGCCGCCCGGACCATCTGGCCGTCCGACTCCCAGCCAGGGGACTCCGAGGCGTAGGCCGGGTCGGCCACGGGGCCGCCGAAGGAGTTCGGCGCGTAGACGGGGGCCGTGTGGGGGTGGATCGTCTGGCGGCCGGCGCCGTCGCGGCTGTAAGAGGAGACGGGGGAGTGGGGGGCGTTGACTGGGATCTCGGCGAAGTTGGCGCCGACGCGGTAGCGGTGGGCGTCCGCGTAGGCGAACATCCGGGCCAGCAGCATCTTGTCCGGGCTCGTGCTGACGCCGGGAACGAGGTTGGAAGGCGAGAAGGCGGCCTGCTCGATCTCGGCGAAGTAGTTCTCCGGGTTGCGGTTGAGGGTGAAACGGCCGGCCAACTGGCGCGGGTAGTCCTTGAGGGACCAGGTCTTCGTCAGGTCGAAGGGGTTGAAGCGGTAGGCCGCGGCGTCCTCGTACGGCATGATCTGGACGTAAACCGTCCAGCTTGGGAAGTCGCCCCGCTCGATGGCCTCGTAGAGGTCGCGGATGTGGTGGTCGGCGTCGGAACCGGCCAACGACTCGGCCGTGGCGGCGTCCATCTCCTGCGTCCCCTGGTCAGAGACGAAATGGTACTTGACCCAGCAACGCTGGCCGGCGGCGTTGATCCACTGGTAGGTGTGAGAGCCGTAGCCGTTCATGTGCCGCCAATCTTGCGGCAGGCCGCGGTCGCCCATCAGGTAGGCGACCTGGTGAGCCGTTTCGGGGCTGAGGGTCCAGAAATCCCACTGCATGTCGAGGTCGCGCAGGTGCGAGCCGGGCAGGCGCTTTTGGGAGTGGATGAAGTCGGGGAACTTGATGCCGTCACGGATGAAGAAAACTGGCGTGTTGTTGCCGACGATGTCGTAGTTGCCGTCTTCGGTGTAGAACTTCAAAGCGAAGCCGCGCACGTCGCGCCAGGTGTCGGGGCTGCCTTGCTCGCCGGCCACAGTCGAGAAGCGGGCCAGCATGTCGGTCTTGGCGCCAGGCTGGAACAGCTTGGCTTTGGTGTGGGCGGAAACGTCGCCTAGGACCTCGAAGACGCCGTGGGCGCCGCCGCCTTTGGCGTGGACGATGCGCTCGGGGATGCGCTCGCGGTTGAACTGGGCCAGTTTTTCGACAAGATAAATGTCGTGGAGGACGACCGGGCCGTCGGGGCCGACGGTCAGGGAGTCGGAATCAGACGCGACCGGGTTGCCGGTCTGAGTCGTCGTGGGGATGTCGGACATGTCGCTTCCTTAGGGGTGAGAGGGGGCAATGGGTTGGGTTTGGCCGGGTTGGCCGGACAAACCAGTCATGGTCGGGCGGTCAATAAAGGGGGCGGGCGCGGCGGCGTCTTGGCAGGCGGGGCAAAGACCCCAGAAAACAATTTCGGCCTCTGTGATGAGGTAGCCGTGGTCAGAGGAGGGCTCTAAACAGGGGGCGTGGCCGACGACGCAGGCGACATCGGCCACGGCCCGGCAACGGCGGCAGACGAGATGATGGTGGTTGTCGCCGACCCGGCGTTCGTAGAGCATGGGGGAGCCAGCCGGTTCGATCCGACGCAAGAGCCCGGCTTCGGTCAGGGCCGCCAGGGCGTCGTAAACAGCCTGGGTGGACGTCGGGCCGATCTCGGCTTCGACCAGGGCCGCCGTCTGTCCGGCGTCGAGGTGTCCGCGGTCGGCCAAGACATCGAGGACGGCGACTCGGGGAGCGGTCACCCGCAGCCCCCGATCACGCAGCAGCCGACCCCATTCGGGATAGGCGGCAGCGGCGGCGGACCTGGGAGACATGAGGCCAGCCTAGACCTTTTCTGGATCGATTCCAAGAAGGTGGCGTAAGCGGGGCGCGCCGGGCCGAGAGAAGTCTTAACAATTTACTTTGACTCCGGCCAAAGTTCCGACTACTGGTGTTCTGAGTGTGGCCCTGTTGGCGTTTGGTTTGGGCCTGGTCAGCGCCGGCGCCGCTTCGGTGGCCAGCGCTCGGGACAAGAGGAGCTGAGAAGAAGAGGCGCCGGTTCAAGTTCCGCCGCCTCGTCACAAGGCTGTTGCCACAAGCGGCGGCCGAAAACCAGCGCCGAGGTCCGGGGCGGCAATCCACCTGCTGCCCCGGACCTCGTTGGCTTGGGCTGGGGCGTCGTCGGCCGCTTGGGAACGTGCGGCCTGGCTTCTAAACTCTGGCCATGACCAACGCCTTCGACCTCGTGCCCGATCCGGCCGCCGCCCCGCCCCTGCGTTGGGGCATCATCGGCCCGGGCGGCATCGCCCGTCGTTTCGCCCGTGAGATCCCCCGCCACACTGCCAGTGTCGTTGCCGCCGTCGGCTCGCGCGAGCGCGGCCGGGCCGAACGCTTCGCCCGGGAATTCGGCGTCGATCGGGCTTACGGATCGTATGAAGAACTCGTCGCCGACCCCGGGTTGGACGCCGTCTACATCGCCAGTCCCCATTCCGCCCACCGCGACCACGCCCTCCTGGCCCTCGAAGCTGGAAAACCTGTCTTGGTCGAAAAAGCTTTCGCCCTGAGCGCCCGCCAAGCCGCCGAGGTTTTCGCCGCCGCCCGCCGCTTGGGCCTGTTTTGCATGGAGGCGATGTGGTCTCGCTTCCTGCCTCACTACGCCGCCCTCCGCCAGCTCGTCCAGGGCGGGACGCTGGGGGAGTTGCGCCACCTGCTCGGCGTGCATGCCCAATCCCTTAACCTCGATCCTGGCTGGCGCATGATGAACCCGGCCCTCGGCGGCGGGGCCTTGCTCGACCTCGGCGTCTACCCCGTTTCCTTGTTCCATTTCCTAGCCGGCCGGCCCGAGTCGGTCGCCGCCTGCGGCGTCTTGGCCGAGACCGGCGTGGACCTGCGCGAAAACCTGGTCCTGGGCTACGGCCAGGGGGCCTTGGCCGTCGCCCTCAACGACATGTCGGCGCCCGGCCGCAGCCCTCTGGCCGTCGTCGGCTCGGAGGCCCGGGTCGACATCGACGACTGGTTTTACACTCCCAGCGACCTGCTGCTGACGCCGCGTGGCGGCCAGCCGACCCTGGTGGCGGCCAAGCCTGACGGTGGTTTCCAATACGAGGCGGCCGAGGCGGCCCGCCAGATCGCGGCTGGCGCCTTGGAGTCGCCGCTCATGCCTTGGCAGGCCACGCTTGAGGTGCTTGAGATCTTGGACGAGGCCCGCCGCCAACTCGGCGTCGAATTCCCCGGCGCCTGAACAAGGCCGGTCAGCCTTTGGCGGGCCCAAGAATTGCCGTAGTGATCAATTCGCCGGGTTTGACAGGGCCGGTTTCCCTGGTTTTGGCGGCTGACTGACCGCCTGGCTCGCGGGCTCCGCAAGCCGCAAAGCGGAGCGACGCAGACCTCGCCGGCGACGCAGCTGCCCGCCGCCGGCTCGCGGGTTCCGCAAGCCAGACTGTCGGTTCTGCGGCCTGGCCGGCCGTCTGGCGTCGGCGGTTGGACGGCTGAGCTGAGGCTGCCTGTGGGCGGTCGGAAGTCTGTGGCCCGACTGGCCGAGTTCGGCTACGGGTTGGGCGATGAGGCCGAGGCCGTCTGGGGACGGTAGCCTACGGGCATGTCTGCCGCTTTCCCGCTCGTCCCAGGCGTCGCCGTCTCGTCTTCGGCTGAGATCGCCCAGATTTTAGCCAACCCGGGTTTTGGTGTCTATTTCACCGACCACATGGCTCAGGCAGATTGGACGGCGGAGGCTGGCTGGCAGGACAGCCGGATCGGCCCCTACGAGCCGTTTTCCCTTCCCCCCGGCGGGGCCGTCCTCCACTACGCCCAAGAGGTTTTCGAAGGTCTCAAGGCCTACCGCCGGGCTGACGGCTCGGTCTGGCTTTTCCGGCCGGAGCTGAACGCCCGCCGCCTCATCCGCTCGGCCGAGCGGATGGACTTGCCAGCTCTGCCCGAGGAGGCCTTTTTGGCTTCGGTCGAAGGGCTTGTCCGCGCTGACGCCGCCTGGGTTCCCGAGCGCGACGAGGAAACCCTTTACCTACGCCCGTTCATATTCGCCTCCGAGGCTTTCTTGGGCGTCCGCTCGGCCCGCCAGGTGGTCTACGCCGTCGTCGCCAGCCCGTCTGGGGCGTATTTCGCCTCCGGTTTCCGTCCCATCGACATCTGGGTGACGAGTTCCTTCTCCCGGGCCGGAGCCGGCGGCACGGGCGCCGCCAAGTGCGGCGGCAATTATGCTTCTGGCCTGCTGGCAAGCAAGGAAGCCGCCGCCCACGGTTGCGGCCAGGTTCTCTTCACCGACGCCGCCGAGCACGAATGGGTCGAAGAACTAGGCGGCATGAACGTCTTCTTCGTCACCAGCGACCGCCGCTTGCTGACCCCGGCTGTCGGCAACATATTGGAGGGCATCACCCGCCAGTCGGTCCTCGAGCTGGCCCCCGAGTTCGGTTTGGCTCCCGAAGCCCGGCCGATTTCTTTGACCGAGCTCAAAGCCGCCATCTGGTCGCGCGACATAACCGAGGCTTTCGCCTGCGGGACGGCCGCCGTCATCACGCCGATCGCCCGTTTCCTCTTCGACGACGAGTCGGCCGGAGCCGAGGCCGAGGCCGCCTTGGCCGAACCTCAAGGCGAGATGACACAGGCTTTGCGCCGCCGGCTCGTCGACATCCAGTGGGGCCGCGCCAGCGACCCTGGCGGTTGGACCAGGCGAGTCATCTGACCCACCTCCAGTCGCCGGCTGGGCCGGCGTGGAACCGAGCGGAACCGAAAGGCCAAAGACATGCCAGGGACGACGCCCCGCGATTTCCAGGTTTTCGACACCACCTTGCGTGACGGCGCCCAGCAAGAGGGCATCCGTTTGACGGTCCCCGACAAGCTGCGGATCGCCGGCTTGTTGGACGAGCTCGGCGTCACCTTCATCGAGGGCGGCTGGCCGGGCGCCAACCCCAGCGACACGGCTTTCTTCGCCCAGGCCGCCCGCTCGCTGCGGCTCCGCCAATCGACGTTGGTCGCCTTCGGGGCGACTCGCCGGGTTGGTTTGACCGCCGCCCAAGACCCTTTGACCCAAGCGTTGGCCGACGCCCAAACCGATGTCGTCTGCCTTGTCGCCAAGTCGCATGACCGCCATGTCGCCGAGGCGCTCAAGACGACGTTGGAAGAGAACCTGGCCATGGTCCGCGACACGGTCGCCCACCTCTGCCGGCTTGGCAAACGCGTATTCGTTGACTGTGAGCATTTCTTCAATGGCTGGCTTGACAATCAAGATTATGCTTTGGCGGTTGCCGAAACTGCCGCCGAGGCCGGGGCCGAGGTCATCGTCTTATGCGACACCAACGGCGGCATGCTGCCTGGCCAGGTGGCCGAGATCGTCGCACAGCTGACGCCCCGCCTGCCCAAGGTCGGCATCCACTGCCACAACGACACTGGCTGCGCCGTCGCCAACACCTTGGCGGCGGTCGAAGCCGGCGCCGAGCACGTCCAAGGCACGGTCAACGGCTACGGCGAGCGGACCGGCAACGCCGATCTGACGACAGTCATCGCCAATCTCCAGATCAAGTTCGGCTGGCAACTAGTATCAGCTCCGGCCCTGCGTGAGCTCAGCCGGCTGTCCCACGCCGTGGCGGAGATCGCCAACCAGGCGCCTTTCCCCCGGCAGCCCTACGTCGGCGTCTCCGCCTTCGCTCACAAGGCTGGTTTGCA
This sequence comes from Propionibacteriaceae bacterium, assembly GCA_031268515.1. Lineage (GTDB taxonomy): Bacteria > Actinomycetota > Actinomycetes > Propionibacteriales > Propionibacteriaceae > WQYJ01. The sequence goes on along the minus strand of JAIRXC010000162.1, from coordinate 3,341 downwards.
CGCTTCGGCTATCCGGGTCAACGCCGGCCTCTACCAGCACACCGACCCCGAGCTGGTCGGCAACGGGATGCGGATGCTGATCTCCGACATGGCCGGGCGGGCCAACATCCAGATCAAAGCCGAACAACTCGGCTACGACCTCGAAGACCGCCAGACCGCCGCCAAAGTGGCGGAGACGATCAAACAACGCGAAGCGGCTGGCTACTCCTACGAGGCCGCCGACGCCTCCTTCGACCTGCTTTTGCGGGGCGAATTGGGCCAAGCCCCGGCCTTTTTCACCGTCACGACCTGGCGGGTCTACACGGACCAGGACGAGCTTAGCCAGGCTGTTGTCAAGGTCTCCTTCGACGGCGAGGAGCCAGCCCCCTACGTCGGCGAGGGCAATGGACCTGTCAACGCCCTCGACCAGGCGTTGCGGCAGGCGCTGGCGCCGAGGTACGGACAGGTGGCCGCCTTCGAACTGGCCGACTACCGGGTCCGGCTGCTCGACAACGGCCACGGCACGGACGCCATCACCCGGGTCCTCATCGACACCCGCCACGGCGATGAAAGCTGGACGACGGTCGGCATCGGCGGCAACGTCATCGAGGCCAGCTGGGAGGCTCTGCTCGACGCCTTCAACTACGGTTTGGCGCGCTCCGCCTGATGGCCGATCTCATCTAGGCTCAGGGCATGAGAATCGCTCGCTACGCGGCCGACGGCCACATCTACTACGGCACGGTCGAGTTGGCGGCCGACGGGGGGCCTCACCCCGACACCGTGGCTGATCTGACCGGCGACCCTTTGGCCGGCCCCGTCAACCTGACCGGCCGGCGGCACGCCTTGGCTGAGGTGCGGTTGCTGGCCCCCGTCATACCGCGCTCCAAGATCGTCGGTTTGGCCCGCGATCACGCCGGCGGCCCGGCCGCCCCGCTGGAGGCCGGAGCCACGCCGGCGGTCTTCTTCAAACCCAACACTTCGGTCATCGGCCCCGACGAGCCCATTGCCGTTCCGGCCCTCAGCCGCGACACGGCCGTAGAGGGTGGGTTGGCCGTCGTCATCGGCCGTATCTGCCGTCATCTCAACGCGGAGCGCGTCCCCGAGGTCGTTTTCGGCTACACCGCCGCCAATGACGTGACGGCCCGTGATTTCCTAGCTGACGGCCAGCCTTGGGGCATCGCCAAGGGCTTCGACTCTTTCACCCCGCTCGGCCCCTGGCTCATCACCCACCTCAGCCTTGAGGAAGCTGGCAACCTCGAGATCACGACAACGCTTGACGAGGCGGTCGTCCAGCACGGTTCCACCAAGCAGCTGCTCTGGCCGATCGCCCGCCAGATCGCCTACCTCTCCCGCGTCATGACCTTGTTGCCCGGCGATGTCATCTTGACCGGCGCCGGCGCCCCGGCCGGCTCCTGCCGGGTCGAGGCGGGCCAACGGTCTGAGGTGGCAATCGAAGAGATCGGCCGCCTCGGCAATCCGGTCATCGCGGAGGCGGACTAGATGGCCAGGCCGGGCCGAGGCCGCCCAACGCCAGCGTCCGGCGGCCACAGCTCGCAACCCTCGGCTTGGGCCGGTTCGGCTGGCTCGGGCGGCCAAGCCGGCTCTGGCCGCGGCCCACGCGGCCGAAGCGAGACCGGCGGCCCGAAACCTGTTGTCAGGCGGCCTGGTCCGGTTAAGCCGGCTCCCAGCAACCGGTCGAACCTTGCCGCCGGCGACTGGAGCGAGCCGCTGCCCGGCGCTTCCTACCCTCTGGCCCTGTCTGGCCCAGCCGGCGAGCTGGACGGCCTGACGCCTCGCTTCCGGGGCCTTTTCTTGGTCATCGCCGTTTTCTTGGCCTACCTGGTCGTCTACCTGACGGTCAGCAACGGCGTCAACGCCATCGGTTGGCTGGCCGCCGGGCGCACGCCGCCGTGGGCCGATTACGTGGCCCGGGCCGGGGCCTACGCGAACCCGCTTGGCTTGTGGGCGGGCCACCTCGGCCTGTTCGCCCTTGTCTTGCCCGTTTGGGCCGCTTACCGCTTCCTCCACCGCCGCAAGCTGACTTGGCTGTGGTCGATCAGCCCGGGGGTGCGCTGGCGCTATGGCCTGACCGGTTTGTTGGCCGCCGTCGCCGTCCTCGGCGCCGTGGCTTGCTTCCTGGCTGTCAGCGGCCCGGCTTGGGACCCGCCGGCTAACTGGCCCGTCTTCGCCATCGCCATCGTCTTGTCTTCGCCTCTCCAGGCGCTGGGGGAAGAGGTGCTGTTCCGCGGCTACCTCCTCCAGGTTCTCGGCCTCATCGTCCGCCGCCCCTGGTTTCCCATCGTCGTCTCGGCCGCCCTGTTCGGCTATTTCCACGGCTCTCAGAATCTTTGGTTGTTTCTCAGCCGCTTCGCCTTCGGCCTAGTAGCCGGGGCGCTGGTTTGGCGGACCGGCGGTCTGGAAGCGGGCATCGCCGCTCACGCTGTCAACAACGTTTTGGCATTCGGGCTGGCTTTGGCGACTGGCAGTTTGGCCGAGACCCGGGCGACGACTGAGGTGGCGTGGTCGGCGGGGCTGCGGGATGTCGTTGTCTTCGCCGTCTTTGGGGCGTTGGCTTGGCTCCTAGCCTGGGCGATGCGGTTGCCGAACCGGGCTCCCGCGCTGCCTTCCGCGAACCGCCGCGGCTAGTTTCGCCAACCCGGCCGCCCTCCGCCTTGGCCAAAGCCGGACCGTTTGACCGGACCTATTTCAGTTTTCGTCCATCGCCGTCGCGGACGTGGCCGGAGGCGATGAGGATGAAGTCGACCACCCACCAAAAGCCCAAGGCCACCCAAAGCATCCAGCCGTAGGCGAAAACGACGGAGGCGAAGATCGCCGCGACGGTGAGCCCGGCCATGGCGAGACCGGTCCGAAGATCGCCGATGTAGAGGCGGCCGGCCCCAAAACAGCCTAAAAACAACTCACCCAAGGCTGCGATGATTTTGCGTTTGTTCGACAACGGTTCGCCGGTGGCATGGTCACGGCCGTAGGGGGCGTCGGGGCTCCAGCCGAAGGGTTGGCCACTCGTGTGCGTTGGCTTTTGCCGTGGCGGCACAGCCAAGGCGGCGGCGGGGTCGGGGGCGTAGTAGCCAGGCGTCGGCGGCGCGTAGCCGGCCGCGTTGCTGTCGCCCGCCCAGGCTGGATCGGGGTCGGCATAGCCGGGTCGCAGGCCGGAGCCGTCCACCGGATAGGTGGAATAGCGCGGCTGGGGAGGATCGTCAGGCGACGACAGGGGCTCGCCGTCGGGCCGCGGGCCGTCGTACGGGTTGGTCACCCGCTCATGCTACCGGGGCTGTCTCTTAGCCGCGGCGGCCTGTCCCGCGCGGGAACTCGCAATGCAAATGGGTGGCGGGAGGCGGGCGTAT
>JAIRXC010000125.1 GCA_031268515.1 Propionibacteriaceae bacterium | reverse complement strand
ATTCCGTAGACGGTGTCGGTCGGGCACAGGAGACACTGGCCGGCCGCCAGGCAGGCGTCGGCCGCCTCGGGCAGCCGAGGATCGTCCCAACCGAGGACAAGGGGAACCAAGGCCGTCGCCAGGTCTGCCGCCGCGCCGCTCATGGCATCATCTTGCCATCCGCCCGGCCAGGCGTTTTTCCGCCGCCCCGAGGGCGGCCGGCGGTTTCAGCAGCCCTAGCCGCCGCTCCGGCGGCCGAGATCAGGGCCGGCTCAGCGGCCTCAACTGACGCGGCGGAACGGGTTGGAGACGCTGCGCCGGCCGGTGCAGGCGCCGCGGCGGCCCGGTCGGCGCCGGCCTGGGAAGCCCCGGCTGAACCCGGCCAGACCGCCGTGGCAAAGCGGGGGCGGCCCGTCAGATCGAGGTGGTCGGCCAGGTCGGCGAAGCCGGCGGCGGCGAAGACCGCGGGGGCGGCCAAGCCGTGGGAATCATCGTGCTCGCTGGCCACGACGCCGCCAGGGCGGAGCAGGCGGGCGGCTGTGGCGGCCACGACACGGGTGGCAGCCAACCCGTCGGGGCCTGAAACAAGAGCACTTTTCGGATCGAAGCCGCGGACGTCAGCGGGCAACTCGGCCCAGGCGGCGGCAGGAAGGTAGGGGGGGTTGGCGATGACAGCGTCAACTTGGCCGTCGAGACTCGGCAAGGCCGCGGCCATGTCGGCCGCTACGACCGTGACGGGGACGCCGGCCAAGTTGCGCTCCAGGTAGGGCAAGGCGGCGGCGGCGTTTTCGACCGCCCACTGCCGCTGCCCTGAGGCTTCCAGGGCGATGGCCAAACTGATGGCCCCCGAACCGGCGCACAGTTCGACGACAAGGGCGGGGCGTTTAAGGGCCGAGCGGGCCAGCCAGCCAAGCAGCCAGCCCGTCATGACCTCGGTCTCGGGGCGGGGTATGAAAACGCCGGGGCCGACCGCGAGCGTCGCCGTCCGGAAGGGGGCGCAGCCCGTCAAGTGTTGGAGAGGACAGCCGGCGGCCCGTTTTGCCGCCAGAGCTTCCAAGCGGGCCGCGGCGGCTGGGTCGAAGCCGGCGGCCAAATCGAGCCGGACTGGCGGACAACCCAGGACATGGGCGGCCAGCAAGCGGGCCTCGGCGGCGGCCGGACCGACCCCCGCCGCCGCCAGACGCGCGGCCAGGCGCCGAAGGACGACGGGGACCGGTTCTAGCTCCAACGCCGGCCTCCCGTGGGCCGCCCCTGTCTGTTCACAGACAGGCCGCAGCCGTGAGTCAGACACCGGACCGGCCGCCAGCCGCCCTCAAGACAGCACGATCCTCACAGGCCTTCGCCTGGGAATTGGCCCGGCGCCGCTTCGACTCGCCAGCCGCTTTCAAGACAACGCGATCCTCGCAGGGCGTCCTTTCAGGCATCGGCTCCTCCGATGGCCGCCCCCTGGGTCGCCTGGGCGAGGCGCTCGGCCAGGTCGGCCTCTTGGAGGGCCGTCACGAGGGGCTGCAGTTCGCCGCCTAAAACAAGGTCGAGGTTGTGGGCCTTAAAACCGATCCGGTGGTCCGCGATGCGGTTCTCGGGGAAGTTATAGGTCCGCACCCGTTCCGACCGGTCGACCGTCCTAACCTGCGACCGGCGGGCCTCGGAGGCGGCGGAGGCGGCCTCCTCGACGGCCAGCGCGGTCAACCTGGCCCGCAACATCCGCAGCGCGGATTCTTTATTTTGCAGCTGCGAACGTTCGTTTTGGCAGGATACGACGAGGCCGGTCGGCAAGTGGGTGACGCGGACGGCCGAGTCCGTCGTGTTGACGCCTTGGCCGCCTGGCCCAGAAGAGCGGAAGACGTCGATCCTAAGGTCGTCATCGGCCAAGGAGACCTCGGTCGCGTCAACGTCCGGCAAGACGAGGACGCCAGCGGCCGAGGTGTGGACGCGGCCCTGGGACTCCGTCACCGGGACCCGCTGGACGCGATGGACGCCGCCTTCGAATTTCAAGGCCCCGTAGGGGGCCTCAGCGGCGTCGGCGGCCTTGACGGCAAAGGCGATCGATTTGTAGCCGCCCAGATCGGTGGCCTGAGCGTCGAGGACTTCGACGGACCAGCCACGTTGTTCGGCGTATTTCCCGTACATTCGGAACAGGTCGGCCGCGAACAAGGCGGATTCTTCGCCGCCTTCACCTGACTTGATCTCCATGATGACGTCGCGGGAATCATCAGGGTCACGGGGTGCGAGGAGACGGGCCAAACGCTCAGCCGCGGCGTCGAGGCTGACAGCCAATTCCTCAGCCTCGGCCGCGAAGGACGGGTCTTCAGCGGCCAACTCGCGGGCGGCCGCGAGGTCCGCTTCCAAACGGCCGTGTTCGCTAAGGGCCGTGACGATGGGGGTGAGTTCGCTGTAACGGCGGCCGACCCGCCGTGACACGGCCATGTCGGCATGCGTCGCCGGATCGCCCAAGAGCCGCTCCAACTCGCGGTGTTCAGCCAGCAAGGTTTGGATCCCGCCGGCGGCCTCGGGGGCTTTGGTCATTTGCTTAAGTCACATCCTTACGATCTCCCGCCAACCTGCCGCGGCCTTCCAAAGCGGGAAGCGGCCAAGCCAGTCCAAAAAACCCAAGCGCCAGGCCGAGCTGCGGCCAGCCGCGGCAGAAAGCCGGCGCGCGCCGCCTTGGGGCCAGGTGCTGGCGGTCCCGAGAAGCTTCCCGCAACCGCCTTTGCAATAAGGGGGCAGTCTTCTTGGCTGTGGCCAAAAGCCGGGGGCGTCAGACAAAAAGACGCGGCGGCTGCCGCTTTTCAGCCAAGGGCCTTAAGGAACAGCCGAATTGAGGAAATCTTTCGCTTCTCCCCCGGCCTGCTTCTTTTCTCGCCGCTTCCCCTCGGCGGCCCACTCGGTTTGCGGGCGGCCGGCCTTGCTTGGGCGACAGGCCGGCTAGTTCTGCTTGCCGCCGTAACGGCGCTCGAAGCGGGCGACGCGGCCGCCGGTGTCGAGGATCTTCTGCTTGCCGGTGTAGAAGGGGTGGCACTGCGAGCAGACCTCGGCGTGGATCTTGCCGGATTTGGCGGTCGACCGGGTGGTGAAGTTGTTTCCACAGCTACAGGTCACGTCTGTCGTGACGTAGTCGGGATGGATGCCCTTCTTCATGCTTTCAAACTCCCTTTTCAAATCGCGTGCCGGGTCGCCGCGCCTCAAGCGGACGTGAACCGGCGCCGAGGTGTCAGTATGCCATTTCTGTCAAATCGGGCTGCGGCGGAACCGGCCCCTACGGGGTTGAACGCGATATCTGGACCAAGAACTCGTGGTTCGAGGAAGTCTTCCGCATCTGCTTGAGCAACATCTCCAAAGCGGCCTGGTCTTCCATGCCGGAAAGGACGCGGCGGAGCTTCCAAATGATGGCGAGTTCCTCGCGGCCAAGCAACAGCTCCTCACGCCGGGTGCCAGAAGCGTCGACGTCGATGGCTGGGAAGATGCGCTTGTCAGCCAGATCGCGCCGCAAACGCAACTCCATGTTGCCAGTGCCCTTGAACTCCTCAAAGATGACATTGTCCATCTTCGAGTCTGTTTCGATGAGGGCCGTGGCGAGGACCGTCAAAGAGCCGCCGTGTTCGATGTTGCGGGCGGCCCCGAAGAATTTCTTCGGCGGGTAGAGGGCAGCCGAATCGACGCCGCCAGACAAGATGCGCCCGGAAGCGGGAGCCGCGAGGTTGTAGGCCCGGCTGAGGCGCGTGATGCCGTCGAGCAAGATGACGACGTCTTGGCCCATCTCGACCAAGCGCTTCGCGCGTTCGAGGGCCAGTTCGGCGATCGTCGTGTGGTCGTCGGCTGGCCGGTCGAAGGTCGAGGCGATGACTTCGCCGGAAACCGTGCGTTGGAAGTCCGTCACTTCTTCGGGCCGTTCGTCCACGAGGACGACCATGAGATGAACCTCAGGGTTGTTGGCCGTGATGGCGTTGGCGATCGCCTGCATCGTCATGGTCTTGCCCGCCTTGGGCGGCGACACGATGAGGCCGCGTTGGCCCTTGCCGATGGGCGAGACGAGATCCATGATGCGGCCTGTCATGCCGGTCGGCGAGGCCTCCAGGCTGAGACGCTCCTGCGGATACAGCGGCGTCAGCTTCGCGAACTCGGGCCGGTTCTTGGCGGCCGCCGGGTCGCCGCCGTTGACCGTGTCGACGCGGATGAGAGGGTTGAACTTCTCCCGCCGTTCGCCGTCGCGGGGCTCGCGGACGGAGCCGGTCACGATGTCGCCTTTGCGGAGGCCGTAGCGCCGGACCAAAGACAACGACATATAGGCGTCCTCGGGGCTCGGCAGATAGCCGGTTGTGCGGACGAAGGCATAGCCGTCCATGACATCGACGATGCCCTTGACCTTGATGAGGACGTCGTCTTCGTGGAGGAGCGGGTCGCTGTCGACCCGGCTGCCGGTCCCCTCGGTCCGGCGGCGGTTCTGGCGTTCGCGGTTGCGGCGGCGGCGGCTGCGGCGATTGCTCCCGAATTCGTCGTCATCGTCGGAATGGTCGGACTGGCCGGGGTGCTCGGAGCGGACGTAGACGGCCTCGGCGGAAGGCGGTTCGGCGCCGCCTAGGCCGAGGGCGGCGAGACGGGCCCCGACCTCCTGTGAGGTGGCGGAGTCGAGGGGGGCGGCGGACAGCTCGCCGGCCTGGGGGCGGCCGCGGCGGCGGCTGCGGCGTGACAGCCGGGCGCCGGCCTCTTCGCCGCCGGAGGCTGGCTCGGCGGCCGCCGGAGAATCACTCGGCGCGGCAATGACTTCTGTGTGGGTTGGCGCCTTCGCCGCTGGGACGTCGGCCGCCGGCGCGGCGGCCGCCTCGTAGGGCAGCGTCTCGGCCGCTTCAGAGGCGGACCGGTTCTTGGCGGCTTTCTTGGCGGCGCGGTTTTCCTCCCGCCGCAGTGTGATGGCCTCAGCCAACTCGGCCTTGCGCAGGCCGGTGGTCTTGAGGCCCAGGGATGCTGCGAGCTGCTTCAGCTCGGGTAGCTTCAAAGCGTCCAGATTCTTCTTGGACACGGATTTCCTCTCCGTTTCGTGGGGCCCGCCGCGCCCTTGAGGCCGACGGTTTAACGAAAATATGTGTCGTTCGCGTCACGCCAGGCGGCCTTCCGGACGGCCTGACTACTCGCCGCCGTCACCCTTGGGCGAATCAGCCTAGTTGACGGAAAACGTTATGAGCGCGGACCAGCCCAAAAGATGCGGAAGATGGGAAACTTCATGTTCCAAGCCGCTCACCGGGTTGCGTGGCGCCGTGCGGGTTTAGCTCCCGCAGACAGCCTTCAGCCTAGCACGGCGCGCCCGCGAGGCCGCAATCCGCCCGCGCAGGCAATTTGGCATGAGGTCCCCGCTGTAGCTTCCCGCCGTCCCCCTCCGTTCCTTTCGGCGGCGCTGCGCCAAAAGACCTGTCAGAGGGGGCCGACAGGCTCAGAGGGCGGGGATGGCACGGCTGGAAGCGGCCCGGAAAAACTCGGCCAAGGCAGCGTAATCTTCCGCCACAGGCAGTCGCGGGAACTCGGCTGCCACCTTTGCCGGGGGGCGGAAAAGGACGCCGAGGTCCGCCTGCCCCAGCATGGCCGTGTCGTTGTAAGAGTCGCCGGCGGCGAAGACAGCGAAGTTGAGGCCCTGGAAGGCGGCCACAGCGGCCTGCTTCTGGTTTGCCAGGCGAAGCCGGTAATCGAAGATACGGCCGCCGTCGCCCGTGACGAGGTCATGGCAGAAGAGGACGGGTTGGCCGAGGGCGGCCATGAGGCCGGCGGCGAAGTCGTAGAAAGTGTCGGACAAGACGATGAACTGGAAATGCCGCTTGAGCCAATCGGCAAACTCAACCGCTCCCGGCAACGGCGCCATCTGGGCGATGACGGCCTGGATGTCACCTAGGGTCAAACCGTGCTGGTCGAGGACCCGCAGCCGATGGCGCATCAACTCGTCGTAGTCGCTTATGTCGCGTGTCGTCAGCCGCAGTTCGGCCAAGCCGGTCCGTTCGGCGACGCCAATCCAGACCTCGGGGACGAGGACGCCCTCAAGGTCAAGGCAGGCCACCTCCATGGCCATGGCTCAAACTCCCTCCACCCGCATGTGCCGGATCTGCCCGATTACGGCCCGGCCGTCAGTTTTGAGCTCCGCGATGGTGTCGTGGACCTCGCCGTCGCGGGCGGCGTGGGTCATGATGCCAAGGAGAGCCGCGCCCGGCTGGTCAGGCAACTGCGTCTGGCGCACCGCCGCGATCGAGACGTCGTGGCTGGCGAAGACCGAGGCGACCTTGGCCAAGACGCCGGGGGCGTCGTGGACCGGCAAGGACAGGTAATAAGACGTGACGGCGTCGGCGATCGGCGCGACAGGGCGGTGGGTGTAAGGCGTGGGGGCCGGGCCGTAGGTGCCGCGGTTGCGGTTGCGGGCCACCGTCACCAAATCGCCCATCACAGCCGAGGCGGTCGGGGCGCCGCCGGCGCCGGGGCCGAGGAACATGAGACGGCCGGCGTTGCGCGACTCCACGAAGACGGCGTTGTAACCGCCTCGGACCATGGCGAGGGGATGGTCGGCTGGCACCATGGCCGGGTGGACGCGGACCGAGACCCGCTCGCCGCCGCCTACGAGGGTGGCGACGGCGAGGAGCTTGACGACGTAGCCGAGGGAAGCGGCCGCCTTGATGTCCTCGTCTGTCACTGCCGCGATGCCCTCGCGGTGGACATCGGCCCCGGCGACCTCCGTGTGGAAGGCCAGCGAGGCGATGATCGAAGCCTTGGCGGCGGCGTCGTAGCCGTCGATGTCCGCCGTCGGGTCCGCCTCCGCGAACCCCAGCGCCTGCGCCTGGACGAGGGCGGCGGAAAAGGACAAGCCGTCCGTCGTCATCTGGTCGAGGATGTAGTTGGTGGTCCCGTTGACGATGCCCATGACCGTCGTGATCTCGTCGCCGACGAGGGATTCGCGAAGCGGCCGGACAATCGGGATGGCGCCGGCCACGGCAGCCTCGAAGTAGAGGTCGACGCCAGCCTTCTGGGCGGCGGCGTTAAGCTCCGGGCCGCAGGCCGCCAGGAGTTCCTTGTTGGCCGTCACGACGGAGGCGCCGGCGGCGATGGCGGCGAGGATGAGGCTGCGGGCCGGCTCGATGCCGCCGATCGCTTCGACCACGATGTCGGCGCCAGCGGCGAGGGCGGCCAGGTCGCCAGTCAGCAAAGCGGGGTCGATGCCGGGCCGCTCAGCTTTGGGATGGCGGACGCCGATGCCGACGAGAGCGAGCCGCCGGCCTGTCCGGGCTTCGAGATCCCTGGGGGATTCGAGGAGGAGGCGGGCGACCTGCGAGCCGACGACTCCGCAGCCGAGCAAGGCGACACGCAACGGCGCCGGGACTGGAAGATCCATGGGGCTAATCATGTCTCACAAGCTGAGCCCTCGGCCAACCAGGCGACGGCCTGCGCAGACGGGCAGCCGCCGGGCGCCCAGGCGCGGGAGGGCGAGGCTGACGGCGGCGCGCAAAGCCTGAGCCGCAAGCCAATTGGCGCCTCAGGCGCAAGGTTTCGAGCCGCCGCCGGCTTCAGCCGACGTCGAGGGCGAGCAGGTCTTCGAGAGTCTCCCGGCGCAACAGCGGATACGACCGCTCCCCCGCCAACGCGACGACAGGCGGACGCGTCAGGTGGTTGTAGTTCGAGGCCATGGAACGGGCGTAGGCGCCGGCCCCGGGAACCGCGATGAGGTCGCCAGGTTGGATGTCGGCGGGCAAGAAGACGTCGCGGACGAGGATGTCGCCGCCCTCGCAATGCTTGCCGACGACCCGGCAAAGGACCGGTGGGGAATCCGAGGCGCGGTTGGCGAGGACGGCCGAGTACTCGGCGGCGTAGAGGGCCGGCCGGATATTGTCGGACATGCCGCCGTCGACGGAAACGTAGACTCGCGCGGCGCCGCCGTCGAGTTCTACGACCTTGACGGTGCCCACTGTGTAGAGGGCGAAGGAGGCCGGGCCGACGATGGCCCTGCCAGGTTCAAGGGCCACGCGCAGCTGCCCGAAGCCGAAACCGCGGCTCTCATGGTCGATGGCCTCGCGGAAGGAAGCGGCCAAGTCCGTAAGAGGAAGAGGCTGGTCGGCGGCCGTGTAGGCGATGCCGAAGCCGCCGCCCAAGTTCAGTTCCCGCAGAGTTTCGCCTGTGGCGTCGCGGAACTGAGCCATGACCCGCATCGTCCGGTGGATGGCGACCTCGAAGCCGGACCCGTCGAAGATCTGAGAGCCGATGTGGGAATGGACGCCGGCGAGCGTCAGCCACGGGCTCGTGGAGCAGCGGACAAGGGCCATGAGAGCATGGCCGCCCAGGATTGAGAAACCGAACTTCTGATCCTCGTGGGCCGTCGCGATGTACTCGTGGGTGTGGGCTTCGACGCCCGTCGTGACACGGACGAGGACCTTGACAGTCGTCGCCAGTTCCTCGGCCAAAGCCTCGATCCGCTCGATCTCGTCCAAGGAGTCCACAATGACGCGGCCAATGCCCAAGCTGATGGCGGCGCGCAACTCATCAGTTGATTTATTGTTGCCGTGGAAACCGGTCCGCTCGGGCGGGAAACCAGCCCCTCGGGCCACAGCCAGTTCGCCGCCGGAGCAGACATCGAGGCCGAGGCCTTCCTCCGCCACCCAGCGGGCCACGCCGCGGCAGAGGAAAGCCTTGCCGGCGTAATAGACGTCCCAACCGGCGAAGGCCTTCCGAAACGCGCTGGCGTTGGCCCGGAAAGCCGCCTCGTCGATGAGATAAAGGGGGCTCCCCCACTTAGCTGCCAACGCTGACGCCGAATGGCCGGCCACGGTCAACTCACCCGCCTCGGAGCGGACTGTCCCCGTAGGCCACAAGGCGGCGTCGAGGGCGTTGACGTCGGCGGGCCGGGTGAGCCACTTGGGGCTGGCCGCCATGGCGTCGGCGTGGATGGAACCGGCGACGTGCATATGGGGCATGGAGCCAACTGTAGCCGCGGGCGAAACCTGGCTCGGCCTCCCGTGAGGCGCGCCGCGCCGGCCTACGGCCCTATTCCTGCTAACCTTGGTCTTCGTCGTCAGTGGCCCGGCCCTCGTAGCTCAGAGGATAGAGTACCGCCCTCCGGAGGCGGGAGCGCAGGTTCGAATCCTGCCGGGGGCGCCACCTTGGCCCCTCGCCTGCCAATTCATCCATCCAACCCTGGCAAAACAACAATACGACCAACCAACCTCGCAACCCAGGCTCTTCCATCTTGTCCCCCTCGAAAGGCATCATGGCCCGATCACCCGCGCCCGGCTTTCGGACCAGCGTGTGGAGGTCCGTCCGGAGTTCCCTCGCCTTGTCCAAATGGCATCAGGCTCTCGCCTGGTGGCTCGCGACACGGGCGGTCATCTTCCTCGCCTGGTGGCTTGCCGGCGTGTCAACGCAAGGCGACGTCGACTATTACTACCGCTCGATAAACAGCCTCTTTGAAGGCCGCCCGGCCAGCGAGACCCTTGTCGAGTATCCGACGCCGCTGATCTGGGTGCTCTGCCTGCCCTATCTGCTCGGCGGCGGCGCCCGGCTCGGCTTCCGGGCCGCCTTCATCTGCTTGTTCCTCTTGACCGACGCCCTGGTGGCGTGGGCGCTGTGGCGGACGGCCCACCGCTACGGCACGAGCCCTCGGCCCGCTCTCTTGTTTTGGATCGCCTTCGCGCCCGCCATGGGCACGACCACCTACATGCGCCTCGACCTTCTGACCGCCGCCCTCGGCGCGGCCGCCGTCCTCGCCCTCGTCCGTTCCCACCGCTTCACATCGGGGGTCATGATCGGCTTGGGGGCCGGTTTCAAGCTATGGCCGGCTCTGTTGTGGCCCGCGACGTTGGCCGACCGCCGGGCCGTCAAACGGGCCACCCTCGGCGTCGCCGTGACGGGCGCCGGACTCGTCTTGCTGTCGTGGTGGTACGCCGGCTTAGACCGCCTCCTCAGCCCTCTGACCTGGCAGTCCGACCGCGGCCTTCAGATCGAGTCGATCTACGCCACCCCTTTCATGGTGGCCCGCCTCTTCGCCCCCGACAGCTACCCCGTCGCCATGTCGAAATACCAAGCTTTCGAGGTGGCCGGGCGGGGCACCGTCGCCTTGACTGAGATCGCGACGACCGCGACCCTGGCCGGCGGCCTCCTCATGGTCGCCCTCTACATCGGCTGGCTGCGGCGGCCAGACCGGACCCCCATCGAAGCCGGCACGCTCATGATCATCGCCACCTTGGTCATGATCGTGACGAACAAGACGTTCAGCCCCCAGTACATGGTCTGGCTGGCCGGGCCCGTAGCCGGCCTCCTCACGATCTCAGCCCGCCGCCCCAGCCAGCCGCTGGCCGTCGGGGCGCCGGCCCTGCCGCTCAGCCTGGCCCGCCGCATCGCCTGGTGGGTCATCGCCTTGACCGCCGCGACACAACTCGTCTACCCGGTTTTCTACGATTTCCTCGTCCGCTTCCGCTGGGGCGCCTACATCGGCACGCCGATCCTCGCGGCCCGCAACGTGGCGCTCGTCTATTTCACGGTCCGGCTCATCATCTTGGCCGTCCGCTCCATCGCCTGGCCCCAGTTCTTCTCGAAACCGGCCGCGGCCTCCCAGGCGGCTCTAGCTGTGGCCGCGCCGGCGACGGAGGCTCAGACGCGGCCGAAGAGGAGAAAGCGGCCCGACCGGTCCACGACCTGATAATCGCCGCTTTCTTCCAACCAGGCCGCGAGGCTGGCCGCCCAGGGCGCCGTGCGATTGTCGTAGCCCCGCGTCTCAAGGTCGAGGAAAACGAAGTCGCCTTCCAGAGGTATTCCCGTTTCGTCTTGCCAGAGCGGCTGGCCGCCGGCGTCCAGGCGAAGGGGGAAAGCGACCGTCACGTCTGTGCGGTCGATGATGTGGTCAAGCAGATAGACATCGGCTACGACAGCGGCCCCGTCGGGGATGGCCGCCGCGACTGACCGCTGTTCGGCCAGAACGGCCCCGGCCCCAAAAAAATCGGCTGTCCGGCTGAGGCTGTCCGAGCCGGCGACCCCGCCCAGCGCGCCGACGGCCAGGAGAACGGCTTGGACGCCGCGCAGACGGCCAAATCTGGCTTTCCGCCCGGCCGCGTCCGCCTCGCCGCCAGGCGGCGTGGTCATCCCCGCCCCGGCGGCCAAGCCCGCTTCAGCCAAGCCCGCTTCGGCCCGGCGGCTCAGCGCGTCGATCATCGCCGCGAAGCAAACGGCCGTCAAGAGGACGCCGTAGTGGTAGTGGAAACCGAGGTAAACCGGGTCGTGGGAGAGGAAGCGAGAGGCCGCCGGCGGCGCGAGGGCCCAAAGCAACTTAGAGGTGAGGCCGACCCCGGCCGTAGCCGCGATCAGGAAGAGGAAGGCCAGTCCCTGCCAGGAGGCGAGGTGGCCAGCTAGTTCCGCAACAGCGTCGGCGGGCGAGCGGATGCCGCGGGCGCCGCCGCCGATGTAGGTGTAGCGGCCCGAGTAGGAGAAGGCGGGGATGACGACGTAGAGAAGGAGTATTTCGGCTACGGCCGCCGCCGCCGCGAAAAGGACGCCGGCCAGGCGCCGGCCGACGGCAAAGAGGACGAGCCCGAAGCCAGCGATGTAAAGGGGCATGTCTTCTTTGACGAGCAGGAGGCAAGCCGAGAAGGCGGCCAACCGGCCGAGACGGCCGTCGAGGAGGGCCCAGAGGGCGCCGATGAGCAGCGGCAAGCCAAAGCCGACCTCATGGAAGTCGCGCACGATGGCCGACATGACACCGTAGGAGAAGGCGAAGCCGGCCTCGACGGCGAGGCTGGCTTTCCCCAAGCCGTGTTTGGCGGCGAGCAGGCCCACAAGGGCGGCCCCGAAGGCGATTGACACGGCCTGGGAGACGAGCAGGAGGCGGACGTCGGGCCAAAGCAGATA
>JAIRXC010000116.1 GCA_031268515.1 Propionibacteriaceae bacterium | reverse complement strand
GAGGTCCGGCGGGCCGGCCATCAAGGTGGTGAAACCCGGTTCGAAGTCGAGTCGGCCGTCGCCGCCGGTGTAGGGGCCGTTGTAGCGGTTGACGCCGCCGGAGCCGCTGTAGGAGCCGTCGGCCAACTCCAAGGTGATGACAGCGGGCGCGGCCAGCGGGACCGGGTCGGTCCAACTGGCCAGGGCCCAGACCCGGCCGCTGATGTCGGGTTGGCTCTGGCTGTTGCCGTCAGAAGACGACAAGGCCATGCCGGCCGCCAGAGCGGCGGCGGCTAAGACGCCGGCCATCAGCCAAAGGGCACCTGTGAGCCGCTGTCCCACGCTTACTGGCCTAAAACCATGAAGAAGGCCAGCACGAAGGCCGTTGCGGCCCCGAAAGCGACCAGGGCCAGGTTCGTCAACCAGGAGGCCTGTCGGTTCATCTTGGCTTCCTTCCGCTGCGCGAAAAATGCCGCCGACGGCGTCAAGACGAACCGGCGGCGCCAGGGCAAGCCGTCCTGGCGGGGTCAGTTTAGCGGCCGTCGGCGGTGGCAGCGGCCGCTAAACTCTCAGCCGTGCGCCCATCCCAGCTTGCGGCCTCGGTCGGCCTGGTCGAAACGATGACAGCGACCTTGTTCGAAGCTGGGCAGCCGCTGACGCTGGCCCGGGGCGGCCGCCTCGACCAGGTCGACGTGGCCTACGAAACCTACGGCCGGTTGAGCCCGGCCAAAGACAATGCTATTTTCGTCTGCCATGCTCTCACCGGCGACGCCCACGCGGCCGGCTGTCACGCCGGCGAACGCAAACCGGGCTGGTGGGACAATCTGATCGGGCCCGGCAAGCCGATCGACACGGATGTCTTCTTTGTCATCTGCCCCAACCTGCTCGGCGGCTGCCAGGGCACGACCGGGCCGTCCAGCCTTGACCCCGCCACAGGGCGTTGTTACGGGCTCGATTTCCCCGTTCTTGACATGGCCGATTTCGTGACGGTCCACCGCCGTCTGCTCTCCTACCTCGGAGTCCGCCGCCTGCTAGCCGTCGTCGGCGGCTCGCTCGGGGGGATGCAGGTCTTGCAATGGCTCTTGGACTACCCCGAGGACATGGCCAGCGCCTGTCTGATCGCCGCCTCCAGCCGCCTGACAGCCCAGAACATCGCCTTCTCGGCCGTCGCCCGCGAGGCCATCATGCGCGACCCGGGTTTCCACGACGGCCACTACCGCGAAACTGGCGATTCGCCCGATGTCGGCCTCGCCATCGCCCGCATGATGGCCCACATCACCTACCTGTCCGAAGAAGCTTTGGCCCGCAAGTTCGGACGTGAACCGCAAACGGCGCAAACGGACGGCCAACCCCCCGGTTTCGGGGCCGACTTCGCCGTCGAGAGCTACCTACGCCACCAGGGCGAGGTTTTCTTAGACCGTTTCGACGCTTTGTCCTACCTCTATCTCAGCCGTGTCATGGACTACTTCGACCCCTTCGCCCGCCCCGGCGCGGCTGAGGCCGCCGGCCGTGTCCGCCCGTCTGTCCTTGTCAGCTCTTTCAGCTCTGACTGGCGCTTCGGGGCCGACCATTCGCGGCGTATCGTCAGCCGCCTGGAGCGGGCGGGCGTGCCGGTGTCGTACCGTGACATCCCCTCTGCCCTCGGCCATGATTCTTTCTTGCTGCCCATCCCTCGCTACCTTGACACCGTCCGCGCCTTCCTCAGCCAGGCTTTGAGGCAGGTCCGACGGTGAGGCGGCGGTTACGGGGCGAGCGGCTGCGACGGGATCTTTGGCTGCTCAGCTCCCTCATCCCGGACGGCGCCCGGGTGCTTGACCTCGGCTGCGGCCACGGCAGTTTGCTGAGCCACCTGATCAGAGAGCGCGGTTGCCGGGGCACCGGGGTGGAGATCGACCCGGACTCTGTCCTCGCCGCCATCGGACGGTCCGTGCCGGTCATCGAACTCGACATCGACGTCGACCTCGGCGATTTCGCCGACCACTCCTACGACGTCGTCGTGCTTTCCCGCACTCTTCAAGCCATCCAGCGTCCGCGTGAGGTGCTCTGGGAGATGGCCCGGATCGCGCCTAGGGTCATCGTCTCGATGCCGAACTTCGCTTATTGGCGTAACCGCCTGCGCCTGCTTTTCGGCAACGCGCCGGTCTCTCGTGACCTGCCCTACGAGTGGTACGACAGTCCCAACGTCCATTTCGGATCGCTGGACGATTTGGAGGCCTTGTTCGCAGACCTCGGCCTACGGGTCGTCCGCTGTCTGCCCTTGTCCGCCCATAACGACCGCTCCTTTTGGCCGGTCCGGCTGCGTAACTGGGCGGCTGGGGCGGCTCTCTACGAATTGGCGGGGCAGCCGAAGAGCGGGTCAGACGCCGACGCGGCCGGGCGGGCTGCCGCCGACGCCGCTCATGTCGGCGGGGAGGGCGCCGTCGTCAGAAAAAGCCGGCGTCGCGGCCGGGTTTAAAAGTTTTACCGCGTGTGGCCGCGGGCGGAATCGCCGCGGCCACCGGGTCTCTACTTCGGCAAACCTTTCCGGGACTGCTTGAGAATCTCCCCAAGTGGTTGGCGCTGTCATTTCGGGCACGGGTTTTCAATCTGCGCGAACTATCGTCTGGAATTGCGTCGCGCCGCTGCGCGAGGCCTGTGGCGGGGAACCTGGCGCAGGCCTTTGGCCTTGGGTTTGGCGGTTCGCTAACCGGCCGCCGGAGCCGTCCGCCGACGCGCTACCTTCAAGATCAATTGTTCAAGGGCGAAGCCGGGGTCGTCTGCCGCGCCTTTGATCTGGGCGTCTGCCGCGGCGACCGACCGGATGGCCGCGGCGACCGACCGCTCGTCCCAGAGCCGCGCCAGCGCGGCCAGGTCGTTGACCTTCCAAGGCGGCGCCCCGGTCGCCGCGGCGATGTCGGCGGTGCGGTTTGACCGCCGGGCGGCCGCAAAGTATTTCCCCAGTTGCCGCAATGTCCCCGCCAGCGACGACGTGATGAAGACGGGGCTGGTCCCGGTGGCCAGAGCCCAGCGCAGTTTGACGACCGCCTCGCCCGTGCGTCCGGCCAGGCAGGCGTCGGCCACGGTGAAACCAGTCACGTTGGCCCGGCCCGCGAAATAGCGCCGCACCTGCTCGGCTTCGATCCTTCCTTCTTGGGAGTCGCTGAGCAGCTGCGACACTGCCGCGGCCAGCGCCCTCGTATCCGGTCCGACCGCCTCGACGAGCCGTTGGGCCGCTTGGACGTCGATTGACCCGCCCGCCGCCTTGGCTTCGGCGATGGCGAAGGCAGGGAACTGGCTTGTCTTGAGGGCGGGGCATTCGACAACCGGGTTCGCCAGTTTCCGAAGCGCGTCGAGTGTTTTCTTGCCAGCGTTGCCGCCGCCGTGGACGCAGACGAGCGCGACTGGCTCAGGCACTTCGGCCGCCAACTGCAGCAGCGGCTGGTCCAACGTCTTGGGCAGCTTTTCGAGGCCGGTCAAGGCGGCGACTGTGCTGCTCGCGAACAGGTCCGCACCTGTCATTTCCTGAAAGCGCCCGAGGTCGAGCTGATCGGCCGACACTGTCGTCACCGACGCTGTCGGCTCTTGGCGGCGGAGGTCGGCCACGGCGGCCGCCAAAGCCCGCTCGGCCGTGAAGGATTCAGGCCCGGGGATGAGCGTCAGGCCGCCGAAGCGGGATCGCGCTGCTGCCACGGCCTCAGCATCCCACACCGCTGAGACACCGCCGTCCGATCCGGAGCGGTCCGATCCGGAGGGCGGCCCGCCCCCTTGGGCCTACGGGTCTGAGGCGGCGTTGCTCTTGCCGTCGGCTCCCGGGCTCCCCGCTCCCTTGGGCCTGTGAGGTTGACCGGCTGCGTACGATCCGCTCTCGCTCTCGACGGCCCGCCCTCTTGGGCCTACGGGCCATGAGCCTGCGTGCGCTGACTTGTCGCCTGCGGGGGGGGGGGCTGGTTTTCCCGGCTCCGATCACGGCCAGGGCGCTACGGTGGGCACCGTGATTCCGTGGTGGGGAGTGCTGCCCTTTGCCGTCATGCTCGTGTCAATAGCAGTCTTGCCACTCGTCCCGCGGCTCGCCCGGCGGTGGGAAAACCCTCGCGTCCAGCTCGTCTTCTCCCTCCTCCTCGGCCTCCCTGTCGCCTTGGCCATGCTCGTGGCCGGCGGTGGCTGGCACGTCGCGGACTCCCTCCTCGAATACGTCCAGTTCGTCGTCCTTCTCGGCGGGCTTTTCACCGTGGCCGGCGGCATCGCCTTGACCGGCGATCTGGCAGGCACTCCTAAAGTCAACACGGCTTTCTTGGCGGCGGGTTCGGTCCTGGCTTCCTTGATCGGCACGACGGGCGCCGCCATGCTTTTCATCCGCCCGATCATCCGCTCGAACGGCCATCGCCGCCACCGCAAGCACACGGTTGTCTTCGCTATCTTCACCCTCGCCAACGCCGGCGGCCTCCTGACTCCGCTGGGCGATCCGCCGTTGTTTCTCGGCCTGCTACGCGGCGTGCCCTTCACCTGGACCTTCGGCCTCTGGCGAGAGTGGTTGTTCGTCAACGGACTCTTGCTCGTCACCTACTACTGCCTCGACAAGGCCCTCATGCGCGATGAGGACATGAGCAAGGACATCGTGGAGCCGCTCGGGATCAAGGGCGCTGGAGGCCTGGCGTGGTTCGGAGTCATCATCGCCGCCGTCGCCTTCGCCCCTTCTGTCAGCCTTGAGGCGATACGGGCTGGCCACGCCGCCTTCATCGACTACCTGCCCTTGCGCGAGTTTGTCATCGCCGCGGCGGCGGCGGGTTCTTGGCTGACCTCGGACAAACGGGCTCGTTTTGCGGTCAACGGCTTCACGTGGGCGCCAATCGCCGAGGTCGCAGCCTTGTTCGCCGGTATTTTCTTGACGATGGTCCCGGTCCTGCGGTTGCTGGACGAACGGGCCGGGTCGCTGCCTCTCAACGTCGTCACCCTTCATCTGTTCACCGGTGGTTTGTCGGCCGTCCTCGACAATGCGCCGACTTACGCGACCTTCTTCGAGGTGGCCCGCAATTCCCACCTGGCTCTCGAACCGGGCGTCGAGTTGGTCGCTGCGACCGGCGTTCCCGCCGTCTACCTCGTCGCCATCAGCACCGGCGCCGTCCTTTGGGGGGCCCTGACCTACATCGGCAATGGCCCTAATTTCATGGTCCGTTCAATCGCCGAGGATGCGGGCGTCAGGATGCCGAGCTTCCTCGGCTACATCGCCTGGTCGGTCCGCTGGCTCCTGCCGGTGTTGGCCGCGTCCCTTTGCTTGTTCGTCGCGCAGTCGCCGACGGGCCGCTGGATCGGCGTCGGCCTTTCCGCTCTCGTGATCTTGCGAGCCGGCCTGCTCCTACGAGGCCGGGGCTTGGGCATCACGCCTCCGGTTCCCGACCGCCCTCCCAGTGAGGTCCCAATGAAAGACGCCGAAGCCGGGTGAGATCACGGAGTCCGACTGCCCTCCCCGCGAGGTCCCAATGCCGGCGAACTCAAGGCGCTGTCCGCCGGGGGACCGACTGCCCACTTCGTGATATGCGTGGCCGGTTGTGCTGCTGCGGGGTTGGCCGGATATCCGGCGGGGGACCGGCTGCCCTCTTCCGTGAGAGCCACAACCGCACAGCTGGGCGGGCCGGCCGGCGGCTGACAGAACCGGCTGCAAAGCCCACGTGAATCGGGCTGGCGCGTTGGCTAGGCCCTCAATTCTTCGGACACGCAAAACGGGACGCCTGAAGCGTCCCGTTTTGCGTGGATTGGAAGCGGCGGCCGCTGCCGAGGCCCCGGTCAGGGCCTTGTGGACCGGCTCAGCTCAGCGCGGCGGCGCGGCTGGCGATGGCGGATTTCCGGTTGGCCGCGTTGTTGGCGTGGATGACGCCCTTGCTGGCGGCCTTGTCAAGCGCGCGGCAGGCGCTGCGGGCCAGTTCGACGGCCTTCTCGGCGTCCCCGGCCTGGGCGGCCTGGCGGAATTTGCGGATCTGAGTGCGCAAGGCTGACTTGACGGCCTTGTTGCGCAGGCGGGCCTTCTCGTTCGTCTTGATCCGCTTCATTTGGGACTTGATATTCGCCACCGGGCAAGCCTCTTTGTCGATCGTAGGAATCTTTTGGACGCGCCGAAAGCCAAGGCGCACGGCACGCGAGAACCAAATCTACCAGCCGCCTGGCGGGCTGCCCAAATCGGCCCGCCCGCCACAGCCGACCTATGCGAGAATGGGCCTCCGTATCGTCCCGCTCTCGGAGGAAGCCCGCTGTTGACCGTGCCACGTCCTGGCCAGACCGCTCCCCGGCTGCTCCGCAATTTCAGCATCATCGCCCACATCGACCACGGCAAGTCGACGCTGGCCGACCGCATGCTCCAGTTGACGGGCGTCGTGGATGACCGGACGATGCGGGCCCAGTATCTCGACCGCATGGACATCGAACGCGAGCGCGGCATCACGATCAAGTCCCAGGCCGTCCGGCTGCCTTGGCGGGTTGACGGCGAGGATTACGTCCTGAACATGATCGACACCCCCGGCCATGTCGACTTCACCTACGAGGTCTCCCGTTCCCTGGCCGCTTGCGAGGGGGCGGTCCTGCTCGTGGACGCCGCCCAGGGAATCGAAGCCCAGACCCTCGCCAACCTCTACCTGGCCCTTGAGGCCGACCTCGTCATCATCCCCGTCCTCAACAAGATCGACCTGCCGGGGGCGTTGCCCGAGAAATACGCCGACGAGTTGGCCCACGTCATCGGCTGCGACCCCGGCGACATCTTCCGGGTGTCGGCCAAAACCGGCGCTGGCGTCAGCCGTCTCCTCGATGAGATAGTCGGCCAGATCCCCGCTCCCGCCGGCGACCCGGCGGCCCCCGCCCGCGGCCTCATCTTCGACTCCGTCTACGACTCTTACCGCGGCGTCGTCACCTACATCCGCCTCGTCGACGGCGCCCTTCAACACCGTGACCGCATCCTCATGATGTCGACCCAGGCCGCCCACGAGGTCTTGGAACTCGGCGTCATCGCCCCCGAACCGGTCAAGGAGCAAGGCCTCGGGGTCGGCGAGGTCGGCTACCTGATAACGGGCGTCAAGGATGTCCGCCAGTCCCGGGTCGGCGACACGGTGACCTTGGCCGCCCGCCCCGCGGCCGCCGCCTTGGCCGGCTACCGCCACCCCAACCCCATGGTCTACGCCGGCCTTTATCCGATTGACGGGGCGGATTTTCCTGAATTGCGCGATGCCCTCGACAAGCTCCAGCTCAACGACGCCGCCCTCGTCTACGACCCCGAGACCTCGGCCGCCCTTGGTTTCGGTTTCCGGGTCGGTTTCCTCGGCCTTCTCCACATGGAGATCATCCGCGAGCGGTTGGAGCGCGAATTCGGCCTCGACCTCATTTCGACGGCTCCCAACGTCGTCTACCGCGCCGCCATGGAAGATGGCTCGGAGCGTGTCGTCACTAACCCTTCGGAGTTCCCCGCCGGCAAGGTGGCGGCCGTCTACGAGCCTGTCGTCAAGGCGTCGATCTTGGCGCCGGCCGAGTTCATCGGCACGCTCATGGAGTTGTGCCAGGCCCGCCGCGGCGCCCAAACGGGCATGGATTACCTCTCCGCCGACCGGGTCGAGCTCCACTACACCTTGCCTTTGGCCGAGATCGTCTTCGACTTTTTCGACGCCTTGAAATCGCGCACCCGGGGTTACGCCTCCCTTGACTACGAAGAGGCGGGCGAGCAGGCCGCCGACCTCGTCAAGGTCGACATCCTCCTCAACGGCGAGACGGTCGACGCTTTTTCCGCTGTCATCCACAAGGACAAGGCCTACGACTACGGCGTCCGGATGGCCCAGAAGCTGCGCAAGCTCATCCCCCGCCAGCAGTTCGAGGTGCCGATCCAGGCCGCCATCGGCTCGCGTGTCATCGCCCGCGAGACGATCCGGGCGATCCGCAAGGATGTGCTGGCAAAGTGCTACGGCGGCGACATCACCCGCAAGCGCAAGCTCTTGGAGAAGCAGAAGGAGGGCAAGAAGCGCATGAAGACGGTGGGCCGAGTCGAGGTTCCGCAAGAAGCATTTGTGGCTGCCCTCAGCACGGCGGGCGAGGCTGAGCGGGCGTGACAGCCAGCCAGGCCTGGCTCGCCGCCGCGCCGCTTCCGGCGGCTTCAGACCGGCGGGGGCGGGCAGAGGGAAAAGACCGCGGTCTGACGCTTTGGCAAGCGCGGCGGAGTCTCGGTGGCCGCCCGCCCGCCTGAGGGGTCTTCGCCGCCGGCCGACGGCCGCCTGCCCGACGGCTTGGCCGAGTCCCGCGCGGACCAGCCCCTTTCTCTCTACCTCCACCTGCCCTGGTGCCGTGTCCGCTGCGGCTACTGTGACTTCAACACCTACGTTTTGCCGCCGAAGGCTGCCGCCGACGTCGTGCCGGCTTACCTGGACGCCCTCGGCGCCGAACTCGCCTTGGCCGCTCGGATCCTCGGCCCCCGCCGGGTCGAGACCGTCTATTTCGGCGGCGGCACCCCGACCCTGCTCGCTCCTTTCGACTTCGCTTCCCTCCTGCGAAGCGTCCGCGCCCACTTCGATCTGGCCGCCGGAGCCGAGGTGACGGCAGAAGCCAATCCGGAGACTCTCAGCCCCGCCTACCTGGCCGAGTTGCGGAGCGCGGGAGTGGCCCGTCTGTCGCTGGGGATGCAGTCGGCCTGCCCGGCGGTTTTGGCCGTTCTGGAGCGTGTCCACACCCCTTTGCGGGCCGTGGAGGCCGTCGCCTGGGCTCGCGCGGCCGGGTTTTCGTCGGTTTCCCTCGACCTCATCTACGGCGCCCCCGGCGAAACCCTGGTTGACTGGGCGGGCACGCTCGACGTCGCCTTGGCCGCCGCGCCGGACCACGTTTCGGCCTACTCCCTCATCCCGGAGGAGGGCACCAAGCTGGCGGCCAGGATGGCCCGCGGCGAGTTGCCTTATCCAGACGACGACGACCTGGCCGACAAGTACACATTGGCCGATGAGCGCTTCGAGGCGGCCGGCCTGCCGTGGTACGAGGTCAGCAATTGGGCCCGTCTCGGCCATGGCTGCCGCCACAACCTGGCTTATTGGCGTTCGGCCGATTGGTGGGGCTTTGGCGCCGGCGCCCACTCCCATGTGGCCGGCTGCCGGTGGTGGAACGAGCGTCGCCCCGAGGTTTACAGAGACCGTCTGCGGTCGGGCCTGTCCCCGGCGCAGGGCCGGGAGGAGTTGACCGCGGCCCAACGCCATTTCGAGCAGGTGCTCTTGTCGTTACGCCTTGCCGAGGGGCTTGACATGGCTGTTTTGAGCGGGCCGGAAGCCGTTCGCGCTGACGGGTTCGCCGCCGCCGGCCTGGCTGTCGTCGGCCGCCGTGGCCCCGGCCGCTTCTTGCGCCTGACCCAGTCCGGCCGCCTGTTGGCGGACCGTCTGGCCGCCGAACTCCTCGACTGAACCCCTCTTCACACCTGTTTTGTCTGGCGGTTCGGCGAAGTCCAGTCCGCTTGGGGCCGCGGCGCCGGCTCCGTCCGCGCTGGCCGGGGAATCTGCCGCGGCGTCTCGCCCGCTCTGCCTAGGCGAGTGAGTTTCGCCCCGTCAACGCTTGGGGGTGGCTACACTTAGCTGCCGCAATGCCTCGCTCCACCGGCCGGTTTGACGTCGGCTCGGTTGCCTCTAGGCGAGGCCGGCTCTTGCTCTTCCGCCTTGTGGCAAGGCCAAGGGACGACGAACGCGTAAGGAATGGGACGACGACGTGAAAAAGACCATGGCCGCCGCCTTGGCGGCGCTTCTGTTGGCCCCGGCGGCCTTGGCCGGCTGCACGTCCGCGGAGGAGCCGCCCGTGGAGGAGCCCTTCATCGTCCCGGACGAGGTCGAATACATCGACACCCAGCTCTTCCACGAGGACAAGGTCCTCTACGTCTTCAAGGACGCCGGCGACGGCCTCAACCATTTCACCCAGCGCTACGCCATAGGGGCTGACGATCCTGCGGCGCCGCTGCCGCCCCTCGACGAGACGGCTGTGGGCAAGCCGGCTTCGGGTTCCTCGAGCCATCTTGTCAGCACCGGTTTGAAGGCGGCGCTCGACCTGGCCGTCAATCCTCAGGGCGGCTACGTCTTCTCATCTGGTTTCTCGGAGTTTGGCGGACCGCCCCAGCCTGACTACGGCCAGGTTGACGCCGCGCTCGACTTGACGGGGGCGGTGAAACTCGTCTTCGACGCCCAGGGCGACACGGGCGCCGAGCAGGTCGAATTCTTCGTCGGCGGCGTCGGCTGGTCCGGTGGCGCGCCTGATCAGCCCTACCCGGACTCATCGGATCGGATCAGCACCGGTTCGATCAATTTGCCGGCCGAGTGGACTCACTATGAGATCCCGCTCGACGGCGCCGACCTCAGCCGTATCGCCGGCGGTTTCGGCTGGTGGACGACCGCCGAGGCCAATCCCGGCGCGGCCTCGGTCGCTTTCACTCTTGACAATGTGTATTTTGAGTTTGCCGAATCCAAGCCCGGCCCGCTCCTGCTCCCCAGCTACGAGCCGAGCCAACCGGGCACGCCTGCCGCCGCGCTTGACAACGTCGCCTCTATTCGCGCCAACGCCTTGGCTGCCATCGCCTTGACTGCGGCGGGCCGCCATGACCGCGCCCGCCAGATCGCGGACGCCTTCGTCTACGCCTTGGGCCACGACCGGACTTTCTCAGATGGCCGTCTGCGCAACGCCTATCTCAACGGCGACCCGCGCAGCGACCCGGGTTGGCTTAGCCCGGACGGCCGAGATTATGCCCGCCTGCCCGGCTCCTGGTCGGCCGAGGATGGTGTTTGGCGAGAGGATCCTTGGGCCGGTTCCACGTCCTCCGGCGACCTGGCTTGGGCCATGCTGGCTTTGACGGAGGTGGCGGCCAACGCCCCCGACCGGACCGAATACGCAGAGGCCGCCCAGAAGATCGCCGCTTTCCTCTTCACGTTGACCGATGAAACCAACGGTTTCACAGCCGGCTATGTCGTCTCTGGCGACGGCCAGGACAAGTCGACGGCGAAAAAAACCGCAGATAATTTTGTCTTGTGGGGGGCTTTCCGCCGTCTGTCGCTGTTCATGGGCGAGCAGGAGTCGACGACCTGGGCTGTCACCTACGCCGCCGCCGCCGAGAAGGCCCGGCTGTTCGCCAAGGCGATGTACGGCGCCGACTGCGCTTGTTTCCGCGCCGGCACGGCGGCCGATGGTTCCGAGGACGCCCCTCTGGCGCTCGCCGACAACAGCCTTGCCCTTCTTGTCATGGGCCAGGAGTTAGCTGAGGCCGACCAGGTGCTGGCCGCCATCGCGGCTGCTTTCGGGGTCGGGCAAGGTTTCGACGCCGATGCTGACAAGGACGGCGTCTGGTACGAGGGCACGGTCCAAGTCCAGCTGGCTTACGCTCAGGCGGGCGAGGCGGATGTCGCCGCGGTTCTCCTCGGCTATGTGGGCGCAAACCGCCTGGCTGATTGGAGCCTCCCGGCGGCGGACCGCGATGGTTTGACGACCGGCCTGCTGTCGCCTGACGGGTCGCCGACGGTCTACGACAAGCGTTCCTCGCTCGAGGCGACGGCCTGGCTGGGGCTGGCCCAGATGGGCGTCAACCCGCTGGGCAAACCGGCCTAAGGCGGGCTTCGCCGGAAACGGCGCCGCCAGGCAGCGGCGCCGGCAGCTGTTGGCTGTCTTAGGGACACTGAGGCACTCTTACAGGGGACGATCTTTTCGGTTAGGCTTAAAAACAACTTGATTGCCCCGTTGGGATAGGGAAGATGAACTGTCGAAGCTGCCATGCCGCATTGCCTTTCGGCGCCGCCGCCTGTCCGGCCTGCGGCTTGCCGATCGGACCGGATTCCCCGCCGCCGACCGCCGGGCAAAGCTCGGCTGAAGCGGCGGCGTTGGACGTTTCGCCGTCGGCAGCCGGGCAAGGTTCGGCGGCTGCGGAGAGCCCGGTCGGCCCGGCTTCGGAAACTGGCCAAGATTCGGTTGCGCCAGAGACCGCGGCCGCTGGCGGCCAAGGCTTAGCCGCCGCGGCGGGGGCGCCGAGAGCCGAGCTGCCGCCGGCGCCGCCGCCTGGCTGGTCGGCCCCCGCCGCGGAGACGGCGCCGTGGGAGTCCCCGCCCCCATGGTCGGCGCCGTGGGGGCCGGCGGCGCCGCCTTTGCCAGGCGCCGCCACAGCCTCGTCCGCCGGCTTTCCCGCCGAACCGTCCTGGCAAGCCGGCCAGCGCCAAGGCCCTTCGTTTCCAGCAGTCCAGCCTTACCCCGGTTCGGGCCAGCTCCAAGCCTCCCCGTATTCGGCCCAGTCTCAGCCCTACCCGGGCCAACTCCAACCCGGGCTGGTCCCATCCCAGCCCTACCCAGGCCAACCTCAGCGCCTAGGGCCGGGCCAATCCCAGGC
Source organism: Propionibacteriaceae bacterium (assembly GCA_031268515.1). Lineage (GTDB taxonomy): Bacteria > Actinomycetota > Actinomycetes > Propionibacteriales > Propionibacteriaceae > WQYJ01. The sequence continues at coordinate 2,095 of JAIRXC010000116.1, read as the reverse complement.
CCAGCCAGGCCAATTCCAAGCCTATGGCAACCAGCCTTACGCAGGTCCTTGGCAACCGCCGCCCGCCGCCGCCGGCCAGGCCAACCCCTTCGCGACCGCTCTCAATCAGGCCGCCGCAGCCCGCAAGAAGAAGCGTGTCAAGGTCGTCCGCCGCGTCGCCGTCGCCCTCGGCCTGGTCCTCGTTTTGGTCTTCGGCAGCGTTGTCTACGTCAACGTCGACCGCGCGGGCCGCTACTCCGACGCCGTCAGCCTCATGCGCCAAACTGACTATCAAGCCGCCCTCGACCTGTTTGTCGGCCTCGGCGACTATGAGGACGCCCCCGTTCGCGCCGACGCTTGCCGCGACTACCTGGCCTACGAGGCGGCCGAAGTCCTCTACCAGGCCGGCGACTACGAGGCCGCCAAGCAGGCCTTCGAAGCCCTCGGGGATTTCAAGGACGCGTCCGCCCGGGCGCTCGACTGCCAGGACCAACTCGATTTCCAAGCTGGACAGGCCGCCTACGAGGCGGGCGACTTGGAGCAAGCCATCAAGTTGTTCTCGATGCTGCGCCTCTACGGTTTTCCCGACAGCGACCTGTGGTATTCCAAGGCCGTCTACGGCAGGGCCGCCCAGCGTCTCGCCGCTGGCGACAATTACGGCGCCTACAAAGACTTCCTCGAAGCCGGCGACTACGAGGACGCCCCCGCTCAGGCCGCCGCCTGCGCGTCGCCTTTCCCCGCCACGGGCGAGACCTACCACAACGCCTCTTATTCGGCTTGGCTGCCCGAGGTCAACTTCGTCGGCTCCGGCAACGCCTTCCTCGTCAGGCTCTACGATGGGACTACTCTTGTTTCTGAGGTGGCCGTCAACCCCTATGAGAAAACGACCATCCGCCTGAGGGCCGGCTCTTACACTGTCAAGCTCGCTTCCGGGCCTTTGTGGTTCGGCGGCGACGTCAAATTCGGCGATGAGGGCTTCTATTTCATAGTCAGCTTCAGCGATTCGGGCACTGTTCTCCCTTTGGATTCCGGCATCAGCTACACCTGGTCCATGCCCGAGTCGGCCGTCCCGAGCGCCGGCGAGTGGATCGACCGGGAGCACTTCTGACCCGCCGGCCCGGCCGGCGAAACGGCCGCCTTGGCCCGTCGGCGCCGGCTTAGGCCTCGAAGACCGAGCCCCCGGCGCTTTCCCCGCCGCCGGCCGGGAGAAGCTGCGAGCCGGCGGCGCGTAAGCGGTGGTTTTTGCCACAGCCCTCCGCTCCTCATCCCTTGCCGCTTCGCCGCCGTCGCCTGCGGCAGCCGTGACGGCAGGGCGCCGTCAGCCTTGGCGGCGAAGAGCGTCCGCGGGCCGCGATTGCGCCGGCTTGCTTGGTCTCTTATGGTCGAGGGGTGACGCTGACGCCTGATTGCCCGCCGGCTCTCGGCCCAGGCTTGACGGCCGCCGAGGTGGCCGAACGACTCCGGTCAGGCCAGTCCAACGCTGTCCGCCAGGTGACCTCGCGGCCGGTCTGGGAGATTGTCAAGGCCAACGTTTTCACCCGCTTCAACGCCCTCCTCGGAGCTTTGTGCGTCCTCGTCATGGTGACTGGCAGTTTCCGGAACGCTCTTTTTGGCATCGCCTTGGCCGTCAACTCGTTTTTCGGCATCGCCCAGGAATGGCACGCCAAACGCAAGCTAGATTCTCTGGCGGTTTTGCACGCGCCGACGGCCCTGGTCTGCCGTGACGGCGTTTGCCAGAGGATTCCGGCTTCCGAGATCGTCAAGGACGACCTGGTCGGTTTGCGGACCGGCGACCAGGTGTTGGCCGACGGCCCCTTGCTGGCCGCCGACGGCTTGGAGATCGACGAGTCAAACCTGACAGGGGAGTCGGACCCGGTCGGCAAAGCGGACGGGGACGAGGTTTGCTCTGGCGCCGCCGTCGTCGCCGGGCACGGCTGGTTCCGGGCGGCCGCCGTCGGAAACGACGCCACGGCCCAGCGTCTGTCTAACGAAGCCCGTCTTTTCACCCGGGCCTACTCTGAGGTGCAGCATTCGACCAATGTCTTGCTGCGCTGGCTGACTTGGGTCGTCGTCGCTTTGACGCCGGTGGCGGTTTGGAGCCAAAGCCAGGCCATCG
>JAIRXC010000068.1 GCA_031268515.1 Propionibacteriaceae bacterium | reverse complement strand
TGCAGAACGGTTTTGGGGCCGAACAAGACCTGGCCGCCCTCTTGCCAGGCGTCTCCATCCTGGCCGGCCTATGTTTCATCAGTTGTTTCCAGGACGGCCCGGCCCGGGTCCGCCACACGGGCCACGGCCGGCTCTCCCTGGCCCCGCTGACTCCGGGCGACCCCCAAGCGGCCGCGATCGCCGCGGTCTTCGCCGGCTGCGGCGTCGAAACGGAGACTTTGCCCGCCGCCGAAGCCGCCCGCTTGCGCAAACTGGTCTGGAACATCCCCTACAACGGCCTGTCCGTGCTGGCCGACTGCCTGACCGACACCTTGGCCAGCGCCCCGCCGCTGCTGGCCGCCGTCCAGGTGATCATGGAGGAAGTCATCGAAGCGGCCGCCGCCTGCGGCGTTGAAATCCCGCGCAGCTTCGCGGACGAGATGAAGGAAACAATCCGGAACATGCCAGGTTCCAGCCCCAGCATGCGCCTGGACTGGTTGAACCACCGTCCCCTGGAAACCGAAGCGATCTACGGCCGGGTCATCGCCTACGCGGCGGCCCACGGCTACGACATGAAATACGCCCGGCTCCTGCAAGCCCAACTAGAGTATCAAGAGAGCCTCTACGCCGGTTAGGGCCGGCCGGCTCTCCGGACTAAGCCCGCTGGCTCCGGGGCGCCGGCGTCTGAGCCTTTGACGCCGTTGTCGGCGGGCCGGCCGGCTCTCGGACTAGCCGCTGGCTCCGGGCCAGCCCGAGGCCCTGTATCCACTTGGCTTTGTATCCACTTGGCTTTGTTCCGCCGCCTGGCCGAGCTGCCTCCGGGCCAGCCCGAGGCCCTGAGGACATTCCGCGCCAGCCGACGTGAGGACGGCATTCCGCGTCAGCTGGCGTGCGTCAATCAGTGCCCACCAGCGTGAGACGGACGCTGGCCTTAGCTAGCCGTCGGTCCCCGGACTAGCCGCCGAACCCGTCGGTTCGGCCGGCGGCGAGGCCATCTCAGGAGCCGCCGCCGTTGGACCGCCCCACGGCGGGCCGGCCGCCGGGACGGGCTCAGTCACGTTGCCGGTTTCTGGGACCAAGGGCGAGACGGACGCTGCCGGTACGGGCGCAGCCATGTTGCCGACTGCTGGGGCAAAAGGCGAGATGGGCGCCGCTGGGGCAAAGGGCGAGACGGACGCTGCCGGAGCGGCCGCCAAAGGGCCCTGCGCCGCTGAGCCGAACCCCGAGACGGGCTCCGGCCGGTCCGCCGCCAGGCCGGGGACAGCGGCCGCAAACGGGCCGCTGACCCCGGGTGGAACCGTCAGCGGCGCGGCGCCAGACCCGGCCACCGGCCCTGGAAGCCCGGTCGGGCCAAAGGGCGCGAAGCCGGCCGGCGGCCGAGCCGCGGCGCCGGCTTGGTCGGCCAAAACCTGTTGGCGCAAACCAGAATTCATGAGGCGGACGATGATGATCCAGGCGGCGGCGATGAGGACGCACAAGAGGTAGTAGACGGTGTCGCCGTCGATGACGAAAGCGAAGAAATCCCAGACGGCGTGGAGCGCGACAGCGACGCCGAACAGAGGCAGGAAGCGCTTCCAAGCCAAGTTGTTGATCGACGCCGTGTCCCGGCCTGGCCGCTGGGCCAACATGAAGGCGGCGCCGGCCATGGCCGTCCAGACGACGTGGCTGCCGATCGACAAGAAGCTGCGGATCAGGAGCGTTTGGGCCATGTCGCCTGAATAGAGCCAAGCCGTCATCCCGTAGCCGGCCGTTTCGAAGACCGCGAAGCCCGTGCCGACGGCCGCCCCGATGAGAAGCCCATTGAGGATGAGGTTGCCGCGCAGCTTGCGTATGAGCACGACGACGACAAGCCCCTTGGCCGTCTCCTCGGTGATGCCGATCAAAAGGCCGCTGAAAGCCGCTTCGCCAATGCGATAGCCGACGTCGGCGGGCAGCACTTCGCCGATCACAAAGGTCAAAAGGATCGAGACGGCGCCGCCGATGAAGAAGATGCGGATGAGGTCGAATATAGACACATTGCGGGCTTGGTTGGCTTCCCAGAAGAAAACCATGAGGCTGGCCGGGACAACAAGCGCGCCGGTGAAGAGGAGACCGGGAATGACGTTGCCGGTGCCGTAAAAAACCTCATAGGTCACCCACAAGGTGAGGAAAGCCGCCAGGAGGATTCCGCCAACGCGGGCGTAGAGCCAGGGCAGGCGGTAGGGCTGAGGGTCGATGGCGACGGCCGCCGTGCCGGAATACAGCAGCGAATCGATGTCATGCTTCGAGTGCCGTTTGAAAGTGTCCGAGAACAGCCCTCGGAAAGACACGATGGCGGCGCCTTGATGTCCCGTCAGACCGTCGATCATGCGGTTGACCCCGGAGACCGCTGACGTGGCCTGGCCTCGGACGGCGTCAAAGCGGCCGGCGGCGGCCGGGTGGCCAGCTTGAGGATGAGGCTGCGCGTAGGGCTGGGTGGGGTATTGCGATTGCTGGACTGGGTGTTGAGATTGCTGGTTTAGGTGTTGGAATTGCTGGCCGGAGTAGGGCTGTTGGGTTCCGACGGGCGCCTGCGGCTGGCCGCCATACGGCTGGACCCCCGGAAGCGGCTGGACCCCGCCATACGGCTGCGCCCCAGAAGAAGACGGAGAACCGCCATACGGCTGCGCCCCGGAAGAGGACGGGGAACCCGGATACGGCTGGGCCCCGGAAGAAGACGGGGAGCCCGGATACGGCTGCGGGCCGCCGGAAGGTCCAGTCCCAGGGTGAGAGCCGGCGTAAGACTGCCCCGTTTCCGCGGGAAAAGCCGCCGCGGCGGCTGGGCCTCCTGAAACCAGATCACCTGAAACCAGATTTCCAAGCGCCGGATTCCCCGGAGCCGGATTGCCCGAGTTTGGGTTTTCGGCGGAGCCGGAGCCCGCGCGACGGGCCGCGACCGCCGCCTTGACGGCCGGGTCGCCGCTGCCGGCCAACCAGTCGATCAGACCGGGATAGGCGGCGGGGTGGCTTGCCAACTGAGCGTGGAGAGAGGGTTGGGAAACCGCTATCTGGGCTAGGTCGGCAGCCGGCGTGGCCGGGTTGGCGACCGCGGCGCGGGCGGCGGCGTAATCTTCGTAGTCGGGCATCGGCCTTCCCTCGTGTTTTCCGGCCCCTCACGGCCGTTTGAGACAACCGTGCGGAGTCCACGGTCACCACCAAAGGCTAGCGCCCGCCTCTGACCTTTCCACCGCTTCTTGCCCGTTTGGCCGCCGTCAGCCGGCAAACTCCAGCCGCGTCAGACAACCCTTCCAGGGTTTGCGGCTTCTCGCCGGCCGGCGCTTTCACTGGCGGCGACAACCTCCGCCGCCCGTCAGCGCCGCGAAAAAGCGACTTTAGGAATAAACCGCTGGGGCGAGAATGCCGAGGCCATTTAGGTTGCGGTAGCGGCCGTCGTAGTCGAGGCCGTAGCCGACGACGAAATCCGAGGGGATGTCGAAGCCGACGTAGCGGACGTCGACGGGGCGCTTGATGGCCTCGGCTTTGCGGAACGCCGCCATGACCTCGACGCTGGCGGGGTGGCGGTTCTTGAGGTTTTGGACAAGGTAGGACAGCGTCAAGCCGGTGTCGATGATGTCTTCGACCAAGAGGACATGGCGGTCCGTGATGTCGATGTTGAGGTCTTTGAGGATGCGGACTACGCCGGACGAGGCCGTGCCCGAACCGTAGGACGAGATTGCCATCCACTGCATTTCGCAGTGGCTCCGCAAGGCGCGGCTGAGGTCGGCCATCGTCATGACGGCCCCGTTGAGGACGCCAATGAGGAGGAGATCCAAACCAGCATAGTCATGATCGATCTCGGCGGCGATCTGCCTGATGCGCTCTTCTATCTGATCGGCTGTGTAGAGGACCTCGGTGAGATCGCTCCGGACGTCTTCGATTTCCACGAGCCCACTCTACGGGACGCCTCAGCCCCTACGGCCGCCGCGGCGGCTAGCTGGACGCGGACGCCCCAGCCACACAAGTTTGCTTCGTTTTTCAGCCCGCCGGGGGTTGGCACGGCGGGCGGCGCCCGGGCCTGAAGACGCCTAGGCCGCCTCGAAACGCAAGCGCCCTTCCGTACGGCGGACGCGGCCGCCGGGAAGATCGACGCCGGCTTGGCCGTGCCAATTGAGGACGAGGGCTTCGACGGCTAGGAGATGGGCGCGGCTGAGGCTGGACACGCCGGCTTGGCGCAGCCAGTCGCGTAAGACACGGCCGCGCAGCGCGGCGGGCAGCGCGGCCAGATCGGCCGCCGCCAAACCGGCCGCTGCCGGCAAACGGCCGCCGCTCCGGGTCAGCCCGGCGCCGTCGCCAGCGAAAACCAAAGCCGCCGCCGGAACCACAGGAGTCAGCGCTGGCGCAAGCGCGCCGCTGGGATCATCCGGCGCCAGAGCCTCTTTGGGGCTGATTGGCGCTGGCGCCAGAGCGTCCCTGGGATCGCCTGGCGGCAACAGCCGGCGAAGCGTCGCGGCGGCGGCGGCGTCGAGGTAGCCGGCGTCCTGGGCGCACAATTCGGCGGTCCGAGCCAGGGCTTCGGCCAGGCCCGGGCCGAGGGCCTCTTCCAGGACCGCCAGAGCTTGGCGGACGCGGACGCGGGCGTGGCGGAGGTCGGCGTTCATGGGGTCGGACCACGGCGCCAAAGACCAGTCGCGGCAGGCCTGTTCGGTTTGACGGCGGCGGCAACCGAGGAAGGGGCGGGCCAGGGCGCCGCGCC
>JAIRXC010000064.1 GCA_031268515.1 Propionibacteriaceae bacterium | reverse complement strand
GCGGTGGCCGTGTTCTTCCGCAACCGGCTCTGGCTCACCGTCTTTTTCACCTTCCTGTTTGGCATGATGCTCTACCCGGCGGCCAGCGTCGCCACGCTCGACTCGACTCTGCTCACCGTGGCCGTCTCATTGGCCGCAGGCGCCCTGGGCGCGCTCGTATTCGGGTTCGGCTCGACGCTCATTCTCAACCGGCGCGACCTTGCCTAGGCCAGCCGAGGTTGGTTTGGAACTGCCAAGCGCCTACGGCAACGGCTGAGCGGGCAGTCCGTGGTTGACGCACACGACGGGAATTGCCGAGTGCTCGCGGCAACGGCTGCCAAGCGCCGGCAGGCCGGAAAGTTGGGGCAGACGTCTGCCATTGGACGCGAGCCGCATGAGCGTCGCCTGGCCAAACACAAGCGGCCCGTCTGGCCAGCCGCGAGTTCCGGGCCTCCACCCAGCGCGCCGTGGACAAAGCTGACTCGAGGCTGGAGCGCTGGGAGACCGCCAAACAGTTTGCGATATTGCCCCACGAATTCTCCGTCGGCCACGGCGGCATCACAGCCTCTTTGAAGATTCGCCGCGAAACCGCCGGCCAACGCCACACCGCAGCCATCGAATCGTTCTTCATCGAAGACGAGATCGTCAGCGGCTAGACAGCCGGCTCGCCGGAACCGCTCTTTTACCCTGAAATCCCCAAGGAATCCCCAAGATCGCCCCGCTGGAGGCCTCAGGGGTGGCCGCGAGGTGGCTTTTACGGCTAAAACTGACATGTCCCGTAGGGCCGCCTCCTCTGACAGCCCGCCAACCGACAACCCACCAGCCTTGACGCCAGCGGGCGGGCAGCCCAGCGTCCGCCGCGGCGGACGAGACGGTCTTCGCCCCCAAAAGCCGCCGCCTAGGGCCGAAGCCCAAGAACGCAAAGTTTAGGAGAAAACGATGGCTCGCACCGTGGCCCGCCGCCGGCCGTCTTCCCCCCGGCCTGACCCGGCCGTCGGGGGGACTGTGACAACCGTGCCAATCCAGGGCATGGTCTGCGCCGCCTGCGAGGTCCGTGTGGCCAAGGCTCTGCGGGCTTTGCCGGGAGTCAGCGCCGCCCGGGTCTCAGCCCGGACGGAGCGCGCCGAGGTGGCCTCGAACCACCGCCTTGACCCCGCCCAGGTCGCCGCCGCCGTGGCCCAAGCCGGCTACACAGTCGGCACGGCGCCCAAGCCGTGGTTCAGCCATGACAAGTCGGCTTGGCGTGACGTCCTTGTCGCCGCGGCGGTCCTCGGAGCCGCCGTGCTGGCTTGGCGGGCCGGTGGCCTCAGCCGGGTCGGAGACGCCGCGGGCCGGGCCGCCGCGGGCGGCAACCTCGTCTTCATCGCCTTGTTGGGCGCCGCCGCCAGCCTCAGCACCTGCATGGCCCTGGTCGGCGGGCTCGTCGTGGGCCTGTCCGCCCGCTACGCCGCCCGCTGCCCAAGCGCCAGCGGCCGCCAGCTCTTGCAACCCCAACTATTGTTCAACCTGGGCCGGGTGGCCGGCTTCACGGTCCTCGGAGCAGCGACAGGAGCCTTAGGGTCGGTCTTCTCCCTCCAAGGCCGCCTCCTCGGCGCCGCCTTGGCCGCCGTCGCCATTGTCATGGGATTGCTTGGCCTCAAGCTGACCGGCCTCTTCCCCCGCCTGGACGGCGTCGCCATCGCCTTGCCCGCCGGAATGGCCAGTTGGCTGCGCCGCGGCCGGGCCGCTGACTCTTACCGCAGCCGCGACGGCTTCCTCCTCGGCGTCGCTTCTTTCTTCTTGCCCTGCGGCTTCACCCAGGCCGTCCAGGTCTACGCCTTGTCCACCGGCAGCCCCCTTCAAGCCGGCCTCGCCTTGGGTTTGTTCGCCCTCGGCAGCGCGCCCGGCCTCATGGGTTTGGGAAGCCTGGCCTCGCTGGCCAAGGGCCGCCGCCAGAGTGCCCGCTTCTTCCGTTGCGTCGGCGTCGCCGTCGTCGGTTTCGCCCTCCTCAACGCTGTTGGCGGCCTCCGCCTCATCGCCCCCGGCCTCACCGCCGCCGACCCGGCCGCCCCAGCCGCCCGGACGGCCAACGTCTTTGACGCCGACGGCCTCCAGACAGCCCGGATCACCGTGGATCCCACCGGCTACAGCCCCAGCGAAACGGTCGTCTACGCCGGCCAGCCGACCCGCTGGGTTTTCGACCTGACGGGGCTGAGCTGCGCCTCGACCGTCGATTTCAGCAACCTTGGCTTGGCCCAGACGATCCGCCTTCGCCCCGGTGAGAACTCCGTCGAAACCGCGGCGGCCGAGCCCGGGACCTATCTTTACACCTGCGGCATGGGCATGTTCCTTTCCACCGTCTACGCCATCCCCAAACCGGATTGAAACCGCCTGCCAACCAAACCAGCCTGTCCCCTGTCAGGCCGCCCGACCCCGCGCCTGATTCGGCGTAGAATTCGACCCCCGGCAAGGAGACCAAGCCATGACCGAGACAACCACCCGCGGCCACGCTCCCCAGCGCGCCGTCACCATCGGCGTCGGCGGCATGACTTGCGCGGCTTGCGTCAGACGGGTCGAAAAACAGATCGGCCGCCTCCAAGGCGTCGAAACCGTCTCAGTCAACCTGGCGACGGAAAAGGCGACCGTCCGCTACGACCCTGGACAGCTTCGCCTCGCTGACATCGAGGAGGCCATCGCCAAGGCCGGCTACGAGCCGTTGGCCCCGCCCGCCGGCTTGGCCGCAGACAGCCGCCAAGCCGAGCGGGAGCGGGGTGTCAAGGTCCTCTGGGCGAAGTTCGCCGTGGCCGCCTGCTGCGCGCTGCCTCTCCTCTACCTCGCCATGGCCCCCATGGCGCCCGTCGCCTTGCCTTATCCGTCCGCTCTCGACCCCGCGTCCCACCCCTTCGCCCACGCGCTGGCCGAGTTGGCCCTCGTCACACCCATCGTCGCCGTCTCCTACCGCTTCTACGCCGTCGGCCTGGCCGCTCTCGCCAAAGCCAGCCCGAACATGGATTCGCTCATCGCCATCGGGACGGCGGCGGCCGTCGGCTACAGCCTCTACAACACCGTTTTGGCGGCTCGCGGCGACGCCATGGCCGCCGAATCCCTCTACTTTGAGACGGCCGGCGTCATCCTCGCCCTCATCCTCCTCGGCAAGGCTCTGGAAGCCGGAGCCAAGGGCCGCACGGGGGCTGCCATCGGCAAGCTCATGGCCTTGGCCCCCGAACGGGCTGTCGTCGTGCGAGAGGGGGCAGAGGTTGACCTGCCCGTCGCGGCGGTGGAGGTCGGCGACGTCGTCGTCGTCAAGCCGGGGGCGCGGGTGCCCTGCGACGGGACTGTCACGGCCGGCCAGTCAGCTGTGGACGAGTCCATGTTGACGGGCGAGTCGATCCCGGTCGAAAAGGGGCCAGGTGACTTGGTTTACGCAGGTTCCCTCAACGCCAACGGGATGATCCGGTTCGCCGTCGAGAAGACCGGCGGGGAAACCGCGCTGGCTCAGATCGCCCAGCTTGTGGCCGACGCCCAAGGTTCGAAGGCGCCGATCGCGCGGTTGGCCGATGTCATCTCCGGTTATTTCGTGCCTGTCGTCTGCGGGATCGCCTTGGCCGCCGGCGCCGCCTGGTTCATCGGTTCCGGCGACCTTGAGTTCGCCCTGACCGTTTTCATCTCGGTCCTCGTCATCGCCTGCCCTTGCGCCCTCGGCTTGGCCACCCCGGCGGCCATCATGGTCGGCACGGGCAAGGGGGCCGAGCATGGCATCCTCATCAAGTCGGGAGAAGCTTTAGAGGAAGCTCACAAGGTCCGCACTGTCGTCCTCGACAAGACTGGCACGATCACGGAGGGCCGGCCGGCAGCGACCGAGGCGGTTGTGGAAGCCGGGCTCGACCCGGCTGAGTTCCTCCGGCTGGCCGCGGCGGCCGAACGGGCTTCAGAACACCCGCTGGCCCGGGCCGTCGTCACCGCCGCCGAGGCTCGCGGACTGGCTTTGGAGCAAGCCGAGGACTTCACGGCCGTGCCGGGCCGGGGCATCCGCGCCCGTATCGGCGGCAAGGCCGTCTGGGCCGGCAACCAGCAGTTCATGGCGGATCAAGCCGTGTCTGTGGAGGCAACCGCCAAGGTACGCCGCCAGTCCCTCCGCGGCGGCCCGGCGGCCCGTTTGCCGGTCGTCCTCCAAGGCGGCGCTGGGTCCTTTGACGACGGGGGCGAGCGGCAGCGCGGCCAATCGGCCAGGCCCGAAGCGGCCGATTGCTTGGGCGACGGAGACTATTCCACGGACGCCGCCGCCGAGACGGTTGAGACGGTTTGGGCCGAAGAGGGCAGCCGTCTGGCGGCGGCGGGCCAAACGCCGCTCTACGTCGCCTTCGACGGCCGCCTGGCCGGGCTCGTGGCCGTGGCCGACACCGTCAAGCCGTCGAGCCGGGCCGCGGTCGCAGCCCTCCGCGCGGCTGGCCTCAACCCCGTCATGATCACCGGCGACAACGCCGTCACGGCGGCGGCGATCAGCCGCGCGGTCGGCATCGACCAGGTGTTGGCGGATGTCCTGCCGGAAGACAAAGCCGCCGCCGTCAAAAAGCTCCAAGCCGAGGGGCAAACTGTGGCGATGGCAGGCGACGGCGTCAACGACGCCCCCGCGCTGGCGCAAGCCGATGTCGGCATCGCCATCGGCTCAGGCGCCGACGTCGCCTTGGAGGCGGCCGACATCGTCCTCATGCGCTCCGACCTCATGGACGTTTCGACCGCCATCCAGTTGAGCCAGCGCACGATCCGGATCATCCGGCAGAACCTGTTCTGGGCTTTCGGCTACAACGTCGTCGGCATCCCGGTCGCGGCCGGGCTCCTCCACCTGTTCGGCGGCCCGCTGCTCAGCCCGGTTTTGGCGGCGGCGGCGATGAGCCTCAGTTCGGTCTCGGTGCTGTCTAATTCGCTGCGCCTCAAGCGCTTCAAGCCCGTCTCGGCTTGACCTTGAAACGACCGACGGCGGCCGCTGGGCTGATGCCGGTGAGCGCGGGGCAATGACTTATGCGTGGTGTGGAAAATTCAATTAACCCGTTAAACCGGCTACGCGAATGGCCTCTGCTCGTCAGCCAATTCCTCGGCTCCGCAGCTGCCGGAGCAGCTTTGTCAATCGGCATCCTTTTGGCCGAGCAGGTGACCGAGTCTGAGAGCTGGGCAACTGTGATTCGGGCGTCAGGGTGGCTGGCGGCCGCCGTTTTCGCTCGCCCGTTGAATGAACTGGCTGTACGCCGTAGCCGCCGATTCGCCATGCTTACGGGGTGGATTCTCGCCACCGCCGGCACGGCGCTCATCTCTTTTGCGGCCAGCTTGAATTCGACCCCCCTGACCGTCGCAGGGATGACAGCAACCGGAGCCGGCGCCGCCGCCATGCTCCAGGCGAGGTTCGCCATCGCCGAAATGGTCTTGCCGCAGCAACGGGCAGCCGCCATCGTACGTTTGACCTGGGCAGGAGCCTTAGGGTCAATTGCAGGCCCCAGCCTAGGGTTCCTATCTCCGCTCGGCCGGCTCCTCGCCGGCGCCAACGAGCACTCATCGTCTTACGCGGTGGCCGCCGTTCTAATGGTCGTCGGCACTCTCACACTGCTGGCGCTTCGCCCGCCGCCTGACCAGCCAGACAGCAATAGGCAAAACACCTCGGCCGCTTCCCGGCTGTGGCGAACCCTGGCCTTTTGACTGTTGGCGCCGCCTGTGCCGTGGCCCAGTTCACAATGACCGCCGCCATGACATCGGCGCCGCTTCACCTCCACCGCATTGGCGTTTCAGCCAACGCCATAGGCGTCATCGTCTCGGTCCACATGGTCGGGATGTACGCTTTCGCGCCTGTCATCGCTGCCCTGAATAAGCGGCTCTCGAATGGCCCCAGAGCCCTTATGAGCCTGTCAATGGCCGTCTTGGCGGCCGCTTTGCTGTCTGCCCTTCTAAACGCTTCGCTTGCCATGGTTGTCATCCGTCTCTTTTTCGTCGGCCTTGGTTGGTCAGCCATCCAACTCACGACCAGCCTTGTCTTCGCGGCCGCTAGCGAAACTGGCAGCCAGCGTGCTGTCAGAACACAAGGCGCGCTCGACATGGTTATCAGCCTTGCGGGCGGGCTCGGAATAGGCTTCGCAGGAATCCTCCAGTCCGCTGCCGAATACCATCTAACCCA
>JAIRXC010000061.1 GCA_031268515.1 Propionibacteriaceae bacterium | reverse complement strand
CGGCCCCACGACGGCCGCCTCGGCCTCGTCGTCCAGGCGCTGCGGGCGGGCGCGGACATCGGCCAGCTTCACGCCGCCACCGGCATCGACCCTTGGTTCCTGGGCCAGCTGGCCCTCGTGGCGGACCTGGCCAAGGAATTGGCCGACGCCCCCGATTTGACCGCTGGCCTTCTGCGCCGCGCCAAGCGCCATGGCTTGTCGGACGAGCAGATCGGCCTCATCCGCCGGATGGACCCGGCTGTCGTCCGCGGCTTGCGTTGGGCGCTCGGCTTGCGGCCTGTTTTCAAAACCGTCGACACTTGCGCCGCCGAGTTCGCCGCCCGCACCCCTTACCACTACTCCTCCTACGACGAGGAGAGCGAGGTCGCGCCCCGCCAACGTCCCGCCGTACTCATCCTCGGCTCCGGCCCCAACCGGATCGGCCAGGGCATCGAGTTCGACTCTTCCTGTGTCCACGCGGCCATGGCCTTGTCTGAGGCCGGCTACGAAACGGTCATGGTCAACTGCAACCCAGAGACCGTCTCGACCGACTATGACACTTCCGACCGCCTCTATTTCGAACCCCTGACCCTCGAAGATGTCCTCGAGGTCTACCAAGCCGAGTCCGCCGCCGGGCCGGTCGCCGGAGTCATCGTCCAACTAGGCGGCCAGACGCCTCTCAAGCTCGCCCGAGCCCTCAAAGAGGCCGGTGTTCCCATCGTCGGCACGCCGCCGGAGGCCATCGACGCGGCGGAGGAGCGCGGCGCCTTCGGCCGGGTCCTCCAAGAAGCCGGGTTGCCCGCCCCCCGTTACGGCATGGCGGCCGGGTCTGACCAGGCCCGCGCCATCGCCCGCGAGATCGGCTACCCCGTCCTCGTCCGTCCGAGCTACGTCCTAGGCGGCCGTGGCATGTCCATCATTTACGACGATGACGCCCTCTTGGCCTACGTCGCCGCGGCGGCCGAGGTCAGCCCCGACCTGCCCCTCATGGTCGACAAGTTTTTAGATGACGCCGTCGAGATCGACGTGGACGCCTTGTTCGACGGCCGCGAGCTTTACCTCGGCGGGGTCATGGAGCACATCGAGGAGGCGGGCGTCCACTCTGGCGACTCGGCCTGTTGCCTGCCGCCGATCTCCTTGGGGGCCGGGGTGATCGAGCGCATCCGTGTTTCGACTGCGGCCATCGCCGCCGGCGTCGGCGTCCGCGGCCTCCTCAACGTCCAGTACGCGCTGGCCGGCGACACCCTCTACGTCCTCGAAGCCAACCCGAGGGCCTCGCGGACCGTCCCCTTTGTGTCGAAGGCCACGGGCGTCCAATTGGCCAAGGCGGCCGCCCTCGTCATGCTCGGGACCCCCATCGCCGACCTGCGCCAACAGGGCCGCCTTCGGCCGCAAGGCGACGGGGCTGTCCTCTCCGAAAATGGCCCGGTCGCCGTCAAAGAGGCTGTCATGCCGTTCAACCGTTTCCAGACGCCGGACGGCCATTCCGTGGACACGGTCTTAGGTCCCGAGATGCGTTCGACGGGCGAGGTCATGGGCCTCGACCGCAGCTTTGGGGCCGCCTTCGCCAAAAGCCAAACCGCCTCCTACGGTTGCCTGCCTGTTTCCGGGCGGATTTTCGTCTCTGTCGCCGACACTGACAAACGAAATGCTGTTTTGCCAGTCCAAGCTCTGGCCAGCCTAGGTTTTGACATCTTGGCCACGGCCGGCACCGCCCAGGTTTTACGCCGCTATGGGATTTTGGCGGAAACGGTCCGCAAACACGGCGAGGGGACCGGGCCGGCGGGAGAACCGACGGTTGTCGAACGGATTTTGGCCGGCGAGATCGACCTCGTCTTCAACACCCCGCACGGCCACAGTCCGGCTGGGCGGGCGCGACGCGACGGCTACGAGATCCGAACGGCCGCCGTTCTCCGCGACATCCCCTACATCACGACGGTCCAGGGCCTGACCGCCGCCGTCCAAGGCATCGCCGCCGCCCGGCGGTCCGAATTCGCCGTCCGTTCGCTCCAGGCCTGGGCGGCCGGACAAGCGAGCGCCGCATGATCCGCGCCAAAGCCCTCATGACCGCCTACGGAGCTGTCCGCCCCGCCCTTTTCCGGGCCTACGGCGGCGACCCGGAACGCGTCCACGAGGCTGTTTTCGCCCTCCTTGGCCGTCTCGGCCCCGCGGCCAACCGGCTCCTCCGGGCCGCCGTGCCCCACCCCGGCCAGCCTGTCACGGTGGCCGGGATCGACTTCCCCGGCCGCGTCGGCCTGGCCGCCGGCCTCGACAAGGACGGCGTCGCGGCGCGGGCCTGGGCCAGCCTCGGTTTCGGTTTCGCAGAGCTTGGCACGGTGACCGCTTGCCCCCAGCCTGGCAACCCCAAGCCGCGTCTTTTCCGCTTGCCGGAAAACCAGGCTCTCATCAACCGGATGGGTTTTAACAACCGGGGCGCGGGCGAGTTGGCTGCCCGGCTGCGAGGCTGGGGCGTCGTCCGGGGCCGCCAGAGCCTCGGGCTGCCCCTCGGCGTCTCCCTCGGCAAAACCAAGGCGGTCGGCCTCGACCGGGCCGTTGACGACTACCGGGAATCTCTGCGGGCCGTGGCCGATGTGGCCGACTACATCGCCGTCAACGTTTCCAGCCCCAACACCCCGGGGCTGCGCGACCTCCAAACCGCCGCCCACCTGACCGAGTTGTTGACGGCTTTGACGGAAACCGCCGCTGGCCTTGTCGCCGGCGGCGTCCCTTTGTTCGCCAAGGTCGCCCCCGACCTTGGCGACGCCCAACTAGACGCGGTCGCCGAAGCGGCCGTACGGGCCGGCGCGGCCGGTTTCATCGCGGTCAACACGACGACAAGCCGGGACGGCCTGCGCGGCCCCGAAGCCCGTTTGGCCCGCGAAACGGGAGGGTTGAGCGGCGCGCCCTTGGCGAGGCGGGCTCGCACCGTCGTCCGGCGGCTGGCCGCTTCGACATGCTGCCCTGTCATCGGCAGTGGTGGCGTCATGACGGCCGCCGACGCCGCCGCTTTGTTTGACGCCGGGGCGGCGCTCGTCCAGGTCTGCACGGGTTTCATCTTTTCCGGCCCGGGCTTGGTCGCCGCCATTTCCGCCCTGCCCGAGGCGAAAACACCCGCAGTCTCATCAGCCGCCCCGGAAGCCGGGGCTCCGAAGGAGCAGCCACGGTGATCCCATACCTCGACCGCCTCAAGGCCCGAATCGGCCGCCTTGGTCCTTTTTGCGTCGGCCTCGACCCCCATCCTTCCCTTCTGGCGGCCTGGGGGTTGCCGGCCAGCGCGGCCGGGGCTGAGCGCTTCGCCCGGTCGGCGGTCGAAGCTTTGGCCGATCAGACCGCTTGTTTCAAACCCCAGTCTGCTTTCTTCGAGCTTTGGGGAGCGGCAGGCGTCCAAGCGTTGGAACTGGTCATCGCGGACGCCCAGGCGGCTGGGGCCCTTGTCATCGTGGACGCCAAGCGAGGCGACATCGGCTCGACCATGGCCGCCTACGCCGACGCCTACCTAGGCGGCGGCCCTCTGTCCGGGGACGCAGTCACAGTTTCCCCCTACCTCGGCGTCGGCGCCCTCGCCCCGGCTTTCGAGCGGGCCGAGGCTTGCGGCCGGGGAGTTTACGTCTTGGCCCGGACTTCGAACCCCGAAGGCGGCGCCATCCAACTGGCGGCCGTCTCCGGCGGCGGCACGGTTTCCCAGTCGGTCGTCGACGCGGCGGCCGCCCGCAACGAAGCCAGCGGTTTGGGGGCGGTCGGGCTTGTCGTCGGCGGCGCCCGCGCTGGCGGTGGGACCGACCTCAGCCGTTTCAGCGGCTCGCTCCTCGTCCCTGGCGTCGGCGCCCAAGGCGGTTCCATGGCCGTCCTGAGCCAACTCCTCGGCCCTACGCCCGCCGTCGTCTTGCCAACTGTCAGCCGCGCCGTCTTAGAGGCCGGGCCGGACCCTAAAGCCCTCCGCGCCGCCGCCGTACGTTTCACGGAAGAGGCCCAGGCGGCCCTCTGAGGCTGGCCTTGCCCCGTCTCACAATTGTTCTCCGGCAACGCGGCGGGCACCTGCCGTGGCGCGGCTTGTTGCCTGCTAATCTCGACACCGACTTAACCGGGCGACGGCGTCGCCGTGCCGGCCCGACGGGTCTGGGGGAGCCATCTGTCCCCGGCCGCACAGGAGCGCCATCTCCTGACGGCCACGGGGCACACGAGAAGGAGAGACGATGATTCCTCAACTATCGCCCGAACAATTAGAACAGGCCCGCCAAGCCGCCAAGGAGGCGCGCCGGCGCCGCGCCAGCTTCAAGGAGCAGATCCGCAGCGGCCAACTGCCTTCCGCCGCCGCCTTCGACCAAGCCTTGGCTGACCCGGTCCTCGCCAACATGAAGGTCGTCGACTTCCTCAGATCGATCCAACGGGTGGGGGAGAAGAAGGCCGCTGGCATCATGGTCCGCTACGGCATCGCTTCGAACCGCCGGTTGCGCGGCTTGGGCTATCGCCAGGTCGACTGCCTTAGGGCGGAGTTTAGGTGAGGCGATTTTGTCCCCTCATCGTGACCGGTCCCAGCGGGGTCGGCAAGGGAACCGTCGTCGCCGCTCTCGTTGAGGCCTGTCCTGAGATTTGGGTGTCGGTTTCGGCGACGACCCGGCCGCCCCGGCCAGGCGAGCAAGATGGCGTGTCGTATTTCTTTTGCAGCGAGCTTGAATTCGACGGCCTCATCGCCGCCGACGGACTGCTTGAGTGGGCTCAGGTCCACGGGGCGGCCCGTTACGGCACCCCGGCGGCTCCGGTGGCGGCGGCGTTGGCCGAGGGCCGGCCAGTTCTCTTGGAACTCGACCTGGCGGGGGCGCGGGCCGCCAAGGCCCGCCTCGACGGTGCCCGCTCGGTCTTTTTGGCTCCGCCGAGTTGGGAGGAGCTGGTCCGCCGCCTTGAGGGCCGGGGCACGGAGTCGGCGGCGACGCGAGAACGCCGTCTCGCCACGGCGCGGACCGAGTTGGCCGCCGCGGGGGAGTTCGACATCATCATCGTCAACGACCGATTGGAACAGACGGTGGCAGAGTTGGTAGAGTTCGCTGGTCTGGGCGCTGAGTGCGCCTGAGGCGCCGATATCGCATACGAAGGTTGGACTTTTGAGCACCTTGACTCCCGAAGGCATCACGAACCCCCCCATCGACGATCTCCTGACGAAGACCGATTCGAAATATCGTTTGGTTCTATTCGCCGCCAAACGGGCTCGCCAGATAAATGCTTATTACTCTCAGCTTGGTGAGGGTCTGCTGGAGAACGTCGGCCCCCTCGTCGACGCCGGCAACGAAGAGAAGCCTTTGACGATCGCCTTGCGTGAAATCGAAGCGGGCTTGCTCGAGTGCCAAGAGATCGACCCCGAAGCGGAGGCGGCGGCCCGCGAAGAGGCCCTCAACGATTCGACCTTCGAGTTCACGAGTCCTTTCCTCGACCCCGAGGCCTGAGAGCCATCTTTTTCCATGGCTTTTGTCTTCACCTCGGAATCTGTCACCGAGGGCCATCCTGACAAGTTGGCCGACGCCATTTCCGACAGCGTCCTCGACGCCTTGTTGGAACAAGACAAGCTGAGCCGTGTCGCCGTCGAGACCATGGTGGCGACCGGTTTCGCGCTCGTCTCCGGCGAGGTCACGACTGAGGCCTACGCCGACATCGCGGCGATCGTCCGCGACCGCATCACGGGGGTCGGCTACGACTGCGCCGAGTCGGGTTTTGACGGCAACACCTGTGGCGTCCTTGTCGCCATCGGCAACCAGTCCGCGGACATCGCCCAAGGCGTCGACCAGGCCGAAGAGAGCCGGGCCGGCTCGGCCGACCGCTACGACCTCCAAGGCGCCGGCGACCAGGGCCTCATGTTCGGCTACGCCTGCTCGGACACCCCGGTCCTCATGCCGGCGCCCATTGATTTGGCCCACCGTTTGGCCGAACGCCTGGCCGAGACACGCAAGTCGGGCCGCTTGCCTTTGTTGGGTCCCGATGGCAAGACCCAGGCCAGCGTCGCCTACGAGGCCGGCCGGCCGACCGCTGTCGAGACCATCGTCGTGTCCACCCAGCACGCCCCCGAGATCGGGCAGGCCGAGTTGCGGGCCCAGATCGAGGCCCACGTCATCTGGCCGGTCCTGGAAACTTACGATCTGGACGCCCGCGGCCTGACCGTCCACGTTAATCCAACGGGCCGTTTCGTGGTCGGCGGCCCGGCTGGGGACGTCGGGATGACGGGCCGCAAAATCATCGTCGACAGCTACGGCGGCATGGCCCGCCACGGCGGCGGCGCCTTCTCCGGCAAGGATCCCTCGAAGGTTGACCGTTCGGCCGCCTACGCCCTGCGTTGGGCGGCCAAGAACGTCGTCGCGGCCGGCTTGGCCGCTCGTTGCGAGATCCAGGCTGGCTACGTCATCGGCCGCGCCCACCCGGTCAGCCTCCACGTTGACTGTTTCGGCACGGCGGCCGTGCCGGAAGCCCAGATCGCCGCCGCTGTCGAGTCGGTTTTCGACCTCCGGCCGCGCGCCATCATCGAGGCCCTCGACCTGCTGCGGCCGATTTATTCACAAATCACCAATTACGGCCATTTCGGCCGCGAGCTCGAAGCCATGACCTGGGAGCGGACGGACAAGGCCGAGGCCTTGGCGGCGGCGGTCCGCGGCTGAAACCCAGTCTCTGCCCCTGTCGCCCGGCCGATCCGGCCGCCGGGTTTCGAGCCCGGGCAAGCTGTGCGGCCAGCCGTGGCGTGGCAGGCTGGGGACATGGCTGAAACGGCGGCGGACGCGGTGCTTGTCGCCCAGGTTTACGTCGACGTCGGCCTTCCTCACCTCGACCGGCCTTTCGACTACGCGATTCCCCCTGAGCTGGCTGACGGTGTGAAACCGGGCGTCCGGGTCAAAGTCCGCTTCGCCGGCCGGGCGGTTGACGGCTGGGTGGTCGGCGTCGCCCCGGCGGCCGGCCTCGGCAAACTCAGCCCGCTCAGCCGCCTGATTTCTCCGGAGGCGGTGGCGCCGCCGACCTCAGCCCGGTTGTTCCGGGCGGTGGCCGACCACTGCGGCGGGATCTTCTGCGATGTCGCCCGCCTGGCTGTGCCGCCCCGGCACGCCGCCACGGAAAAGGCCGCCAGCCAACCGGCCGGTCCCGCCGCGCCACCGGTCCTGCGGCCGTCAGCGCTCGACGCCTACCCCGCCGGCAGCGGCTATTTGGAAGCGTTGGCGGCCGGGGCCAGCCCCCGGGCGGCCTGGACGGTCATCCCCACGGCGGCTCCGGCCGGCGATTGGGCGGATGGTTTCGCGGCCGCCGCCGCAGCTGTCTTGGCCAGCGGCCGCGGCGCCGTCCTGATCGCGCCGGACGCCAAGGACTGCGCCCGCCTGATGGCAGCCGTCAGCCGCCGGATCGACCCCAGCTTGATCGCAGAGCAGCGGGCCGACTTGGGGCCGGCTGCCCGCTACAGAGGCTTTCTGAAGGTTTTGCGCGGTCAGGCCCGCGTCGTCGTGGGGACCCGGGCGGCCGCCTACGCCCCCGTCGCCGACCTTGGGCTGGCGGCTCTCTGGGACGACGGGGACGATTCGCACCGGGACCTCCGTTCGCCTTACCCGCACAGCCGTGACGTCCTCGCCTTGCGGGCGGCCTCCGACCAGACGGCGGTCTTGTTGGGCGGTTTCTCCCGCAGCGCGGAGGTCCAGTCCTGGCTGGAGAGCGGCTGGCTTGCCCCCATCGAGCGGCCAGCCGCCGGCCGCCGCTTGATCGCCCCCCGCGTCCTCGTGGCCGGCCAGGGCACGCCGGCTGGGCGTGACCCGGCCGGGACGTCCCGCCTGCCGCACGATGTTTTCGCCGCCGTCCGCCAGGCTTTGACGGCCGGTCCGGTCCTCGTCCAGGTGGCCCACGCCGGTTACCGCCGCCACCTGCGCTGCGCCCGTTGCGGCGAGCCTCTGCGTTGTCCTTGCGGCGGCCCGCTGGCCGAGGCGGGACCGGCTCGGGCTCTGACTTGCGGCTGGTGCGGCCGGGCCGCCGAAGATTGGGCTTGTCCGCTCTGCGGCGCCCGCCGTTGGCGGGCCGGGGCCGTCGGTTCGGCCCGGACGGCCGAGGAGTTGGCCCGGTCTTTCCCCACCGCGGCGGTCATCCGCTCTGACCGCGAACAACCGTTGGCCATCGCCCCGGACGGCCCGGCCCTTGTCGTCGCGACCCCTGGGGCCGAGCCGCCCGCGCCTGGCGGCTACGCGGCGGCGGTCCTGCTGGACGCCGAGTCCACGCTGGCCCGGGCCGATCTAAGAGCCGGCGAAGAGGCTCTTAGGCGTTGGCTCCAGGCCACCGCTTTGGTCCGCCCGGCCGCCGAAGGCGGCGTCGCCGTCTTGGTCGGCCCGCCGGCCGACCGGGCCGTCCAAGCTTGGCTGCGGCTCGATCCGGCCGGCCACGCGGCCCGCGAGTTGGCCGACCGCCGCTCGGCCGGCTTGCCGCCGGCCTGCCGCTTCGCCGCGCTCCGGGGCGAAGCGGCAGCGATAGACGAGTTGGTCCAATCTTGGTCCGCTGCGCCGCCGGCCGCCCTTCGGCCGGCTGAAGCGGCCAGTTCGTCGGCCGCAGGCTTGGACGCGGCGGTTGTTTTGCCGGTTTGGGAGGAATC
>JAIRXC010000220.1 GCA_031268515.1 Propionibacteriaceae bacterium | reverse complement strand
CGATGGGAGCGTCGATGACACCCGACGAAGGCTCGGGATAGCCCTGGACGAGAGCGTGGTAAACCTTCTCGACCGTCCGCTCCCGGAAAGCGTTTTTGAGGCAGCTGTAGGCCCGCTCCGACTTGGCGACGACCATGAGGCCAGAGGTGCCGACGTCGAGCCGCTGGACGATGCCCTGCCGCTCTGCCGCCCCCGAAGTGGAGATGCGGAACCCAGCCGCCGCCAGGTGGCCGCTGACGCTCGGACCGTCCCAGCCGAGAGAGGGGTGGGCCGCCGTCCACGGAGGCTTGTCCACAACGACGATGTCGGCGTCGTCGTAGACGATCCGCATTCCCTCGACAAGCCGGGGCGCCAAGTCAACCGGCCGCTTCGGCTCGCCGGTCGCCACCTCGACGAGGTCGCCGGCCCGGACACGGTGGGATTTGAGGACGGGGACACCGCCTACGAGGACGCCGCCGTCAGCCAGGAGCTGTTCGATCCGCGAGCGGCTGAAACCAGTCATACGGCTGGCCGCGGCGTCCACCCGCTCGCCGTCGAGTCCCTCGGGGACGAGGGCGACCGTCACAGCGGCCCTCCCGCTCCCCCGCCGCCAAGCTCGCCGTCGGCCGGTTCGGCGGTCTTTGACGCGGAACGGCCGGCTTCCCCGCCGTCAGGGCCAAAGCCCGCCGTTTCCTCCGAACCTGTGAAACCGGCCGAACCGGTTTCCGGACGGGCAGCTGAGGCGGAAAGAGCCAGCTGGGGATCTGCGGGGAGGCGCAGCCGGCCGGTTTCCGACCAGCCCCGCAAGACAGCCAAGATGAGGCAGCCGGCGGCCGTCGTCAAACAGACGTCGGCGACATTGAAGGTGGCGAAGCCCCGGACGTAGAGGAAATCGATGACGGCCCCACGGAAAGGCCCGGGCGGTTGGGCCAAACGGTCGATCAAGTTTCCGGCCACACCGGCTAGGCCGAGGCCGGTCAAAACGGCCCACCAGCGGCTGCGGACCCGCCGGACCGCCCAGCCGGCGGCGGCGGCGAAGACAACTATGGCGAGGCCGGCGAAAACGACAGTGAAATCCTCGCCCAAGCTGAAGGCGGCGCCGGGATTGCGATAGAGGCGCAGTTGGAACCAATCGTCCAAAAGAGGGATGGGGCGGCCGGGTTCGAGGCGGCTCAGGACCAAAGCTTTGGAGGCCTGGTCAAGGCCGATCCCAAACGCCGTCAAAGCCGCCATAAGGCCAACGGCTTGCCGGCGGCGAAGAGGCGTCCGAGCCGGGGCGGGCCTTGGGATGGCGTGTGCCGTCGCGGCCATGGACCTCAGCGGCGTTCGGAGCGTTGTTTGCAGGCGACGCACATGGTGGCGCGAGGGAAAGCCTGGAGGCGGCCCTTGCCGATGGGACCGCCGCAAGCCTCGCAGACACCGTATTGGCCGTCGTCGAACAACTTGAGGGCGAGCAGGCTCTGCTCAAGCAATTCACGGGCGTTGGCAGCCAGCGACATGCCTTGGTCACGTTCGAAATTCGTGCTGCCGACATCGGCCGGATCACGGCCGACCACGTCACTGCCCTCAGTCAGCAGCTCGTGCAATTCGGCTTCGGCGGACGCCAGCTTGCGCCGCATCCGGGTGACCTCGTCCTCCAACTCGGCTCTGACCTCGGCCAATTCCTCGTCCGTCCAAGGTTTCTCGCCTGGGGCCACAGGGATGACCGGGGCAGGCGCAGCCGCCTCGCCGGACTCCGTCAGACCGGACTCTGCCATTTAGGACCTCCTCGCCGGGGGATCAGCTTCGTCGGCGCCGCCTGGCTGCCGCCTGGGCAGATTCGCCGCTTCCTCGGGCCGCCCTGCCGCCGAGCGGGCCATTCGCAAATGCTGGAAGAAGATACCACATCGAAGCGGCGTAAAGGCACGTCTTCGGAAGCGGACTTCTTGTCGAACTCGTCCGGGGCTCCGCGCCGGCGGCGGCCAGAGGCCTAAGACCGAACCGGACCGCCGGACCGAACCGGACCGCCGGCAGATAAGCCATGGCGACGCTGAGCCGCGCAAAGCAGACGTCGGGACAAGCCGCAGCCTGGGCGGACAGCAGTCACAGCGCCGGTTTGCGGGAAACCCAAGGCCGGCTCAGCGGGTCGAGAAATCACGCAGGAGAGCATCAAGACGCGGCGTATGGCCAGTCGGATCACCGCCAGCCCACTCGCTGGCGGCGCGGGCGGTCGGGGACTGCAGCAGTTCCGGCGTCGTGTCGGGACGGAACTGGTAGGTGTCAAGGCGTTCGATCTGGCTCTTCAGATAGGCGGTCATGGTCTGGCGGAAGCTGGCCTCGTAGTTCTTGAGCTTTTCGACTTTGGCCAACAGGTCGTCACGCTCAGACTCCAGCGCCCGGAACAACTCGGCCCGGCGGGCGGCCGCTTCGGCGTCGATCATGTTGGCGCGGGTCTGGGCCTCCTGGACGAGGCGCTCGGCGTTGGCGCGAGCCTCGTTGTCGGTCCTTTCGGCGCGGGACTGGGCCTCAGAGGTCAGGGCGCGGGAAGATTGATTGGCCTGGTCGATCCGCTGGTGGGCCTCGTCGGTGCTGCGCCGTGTCAGGTCGTCGGCGGCCATCTTCGCTTCGGCCTTGACCCGCATGACGTATTCGTCGGTTTCCTGCTTGGCCCGTTGGATTTCCAGATCGACCTGCTGGCTGCGGCGGGCAGCCTCGCGGGCGGCTTCGGAGACGAGGTGCTCAGCCTGCTCGGTGGCAAGCTGGACGAGGCGGACGACGGCCGCGCTGGCCTCGGGGGAGGTCGTCACTATGAGTTGGGCGGGACCGCCGCGGCCAGTCGAACGCTCCTGGGCCGCGAGTTGCTCGACCTGTTTGCGCAACTGGGCGTTTTCACCCGTCAACTGGGCCAGTTGCTGTTGCTGGCGGGGGTCGGACCCTGGCTGGTTGCGGGACACCTGCTGGGCGAAGGCCTGGGCCTGCGCCAACTCCTGCCGGAGGCGGGCCAGCTCATCGTGGAGAGCCTTGTCGTCGCCGCCTTGGCCCTGGACGGCCTGGACCTGGGCCTGAGCGCCTTGCAGCTGGGAATGGAGATTGGCGATCTCAGCCTTGGCCTGTTGGAGTTCGGCGTGCGTTTGGCCCAGTTCGCCTTGGGCCTGCTGGGCTTCGCCGCGGGCCTGGTTGAGCGAACCTTGAAGCCGGACCACCTCCTGGCGCAGGTCATTCGATTCGACCGTCAACTGCCCGGCTTGGGCCCGCAGCTGTTCGATCTCTTCGATATTGACGGCGGCAGCCCTGTCGTTGACTTCGGCGAGCTGCCGTTGCAGGCCCTCGGTTTCCTCCGTCAGCGCGGCGACGGTCGACTCGACCTTGTCCACGAAGGTGTCGACGTCTGTGACTTCATAGCCATTGCGGCGCGCAATGTGAAAGCGCGTCTTCCGCACCTCGTCGAGCGTCATGGTCATGCGTGTGGCACCTCACCAGCTAATAGGGAAACCGGCTCTGCCTGGGCGCGCCGACATCCTCGGGTCTTGACAAGCGTGTGTCAGGCTACCCCAGCGCGCGCGCCTGACTCAATGCGCCTCGCCGTCCCTCGACGTGAGCTTGACAGTGGCAGACGCGTTGACAGCGGCCGAGCCGGCCTAATGGGTTTCAGAAGAAAACCACCAAGTTGAGGCGCATGAGAAACGCTATGACGATGAAGAGGACGAGGACGCTGAGGTCGAGGGCTACCCGGCCCAACCGGACCGGCTTGACGACACGGCGGATCAGCTTGATCGGAGGGTCGGTCACTGTGTAGACGAACTCGCTTGCGATCAAGGCGGGGCCGCGAGGCGTCCAGTCAGCTTTGGCGACGAGTATCCAAGAGAGGGCGATCCGGCCGATGAGGACGAACTCATAGGCGAGCAGGATGTACGCGACAGCCGTTCCTGCCAAGGCCATGACGGTGGAGCCTTTCTGACAGGGTCAGGCTTGGGCGGCCAAGCCGCCGATGATCCGCTCTTTGTCGCCGGTCGTCACCTTCATGGTCGGCGGCGCCAGCAAGAAGACACGCGAGGTGATCTTCTCCAGGTGGCCGTCGAGGGCGCACCTCAGGCCGCTGGCGAAGTCGATGAGGCGGAAAGCCTCGGCGTCGTCGAGGTCGGACAAGTTGAGGACGACAAGAATGCCGTCGCGGTAATTCTCGGCGATCCGGGTGGCGTCGGAGGCGTAGCTGCGGGGACGGGAGTGGAAGACCTCGTCGCGAGCCGCCTCGCGGACAGGGTTGGCTGGGCGCCGGCTGCGGCGCTGGTCAATCGGGGTGACGCTGGCCTGCCGTTCCGGCTCCGGGACAGAAGCTGTCACTTCGACATCTTCTTGAGCCTCGACTGCGTCGTCGCGGTCGAAATCGTCGAAGTCGTCGTCATAGCGGCTCGGCTGGATGATGCCCGCCCATTCGGCCACCCTCTTCAACCTGCTCGGCATAATTCCTCCTCGATCGAAACGCTACGAGCGAGGCTAGCGGCCCAGACGCCGCGGCTGAGCCTGCCACGCCCAGAAAAGGCCGAGCCGAATCTGATTTTCCGGAAAATAACCGGCTGGATTCAAGGAAAACCGCCTAACTAGGCGCCAGGCAGGCTAAACGGCCAAGGCAAAGCGCCGGCCAAAGGCCGGGCGGAGGACCCAAACGGCCGCTACGACGAAGAGGCTCAGGGGGCCAACCAGACGACGCCGCCAAGGCGGCCGGTGGCGCCGTCGCGGCGGTAGGAGAAGAAGAGGTCGGGCGCCTCGGCCGTGCAAGGGTCGCAGCGGACCACCGCGCAGCCAAGCCGGCCCAGCTCGGCGGCGGCGCCGGCGCCGAGGTCGAGGGCGGGGGCGCCGCGGGCGCTCTTGGCGCGAGCGGCGGGCAGCCGGGCCCAAGCGGCGGCGGCCATGGCGGCGGGCAGTTCGTAGCAAGCCGGGCAGATGTAGGGGCCGATCCAAGCCGTCAGCCGCCGGGCGCCGCGGGACCGCAGCGCGGCCACGACCGCTTCGACGACGCCAGCTAGCAAGCCGGCCCGGCCGGCGTGCGCGGCGCCTACAAGGCCGGCTTCCGGGTCTGCCAACAAGATGGGCACGCAGTCGGCCGCCCGGACCAAGAGCCCGACGCCGCGTTCAGCCGTGACAAGGGCGTCGCCCTCAGCGAAAGCCGGCCATAACCCAGCCGCCGCCGACCCGTCCGCCCGCCCTGATGATTGTTCTGAGTCGGGCGGTCTGAAAGCGACGGCGGCAGCCTGCCCGGGGATAGGAGAAGCAGCCTGCCCGGCGGCGATGACGTCGGCTTCCCCAGGGACGAAGGAGCCAGTCTGCCCGGCGGCGACGTCGGCGCGCCTGGCAGCTAGGCCGGCGGCAGTTATCGCGACCACCGCCGTGCCGTGGACCTGGCGTAGGCCGACCAAGGCTTTGAGGCCTAGTTCGCGCCGGAGACGGTCCAGGTTGACGGCCACGGCGGCCGGGTCGTCACCGGCCAAACCAAGGTTGAGACTGTCGAAGGGGGACGCGCTGACGCCGCCTTGAC
>JAIRXC010000216.1 GCA_031268515.1 Propionibacteriaceae bacterium | reverse complement strand
GTTTCGGGCGAGTTCTTCCAGGCCTGGTTCGCTGAAGGCGTGTGCCTCGCTTATCACTGGTTCGATTTTGTCTTTAATCCGTGACATAGTGGGTTGCGACACGCCGAATATTCCGGCGGTCATTTCTTCTGTCAAATTGTGCCGCAACAGCATGAGTGTGGCGATCAATTGCGTGCGTAGGGAAAGCGCGGCGTTGGGTCCACCGCGTTTTGACGGCCTTGACTCGAACGCTTCGGCGATCCGGCAGTATAATTCATTAAGCCGTTCGTCGTCGAGTCCCGTGATATGCTTGAAAAGCATTGGCTCTTTCCCGTCGAGAAAATTTACCGGTGGTACGATAATTATCTCAGAAAAAGAGCCAGTGCTCTAATTAAAACGCCGAGTTATGAATAAGCCTCTAAGGCGACTTGTTTGAACAGGCCTAGCCTGGGGTTTCTTCCGTGCCAGCTGGTTTTTCGTGCCAGGAAGGGGTGGACGGATGCTGCCAGCTCTGTGATCTCATGGTCGTGGAAACCCGTGGTATGATAATAATGATGGTCGGCCGCGTGGCATACGTTAGGCATAATTTATTTTCTCTCGGCCGGCTGTCTCCATCAATCTCTCAGGCGGCGTGTCCCGAAATATCTAAACTCCATTATGAATAACCCGTCCTCGACGGCGGCTTTAGCCGTGACTCCAGACACCGATGATGATCATTGGGCCCCACGCTGCCTGGCAGCAATCGAATTAATGAAGGCGTCCGGTGTCAACTTTCAGTTCTAGCTTTCTGAATGAGTGGCGCCTCCAGGCCGCCGAGGTGGCTTCACCGGAGGCCGCCTTCACGCGGGCTAAGTTCATTTTTCAGCCTTCGGTCAGGCCCCTTTCCGATGCATGTCTACGTCGCAACGGCCGCGGCGCCGCACCTGCTGGAAGAGAGCCTGCAACCTGGCGATCTGAGAATCCGCCTCTGGGCGATTGCCACTCAGACCGCCTAGAAGCATGATTTCCTCATAGCGTATGGCAAAGGGAAAACTGGAATCTTGCGGGGCGTCCTGAAAGCGCGCTCGGAGGCCGAGATTTTGGAACGGTATCCGGAACTCGCCATCATCTCTGAGCGACCCGCTTGGATGACCAGCGGCGAGTTGCGGCGCTCGGCTGATTTGCCGTACGACATCGACGAAGCGCCGCGTGGCTTGCTCGAGGTGCTTCTCACTGCCCGAGGACGCCCGTAAATGAGCTCAGATAAAGATTTCGGCAGCGGTTCTAAGGAGAGTACGGCGAGCAGGCGATCTTGGGACCCGTCTGCGACGGCTATGCGAATGGGCCGCGGTCCGAAGTCACAGCTAGAGACGAGTCGCGTCGTGCGCCCGCCGGCCGCAACGTGTCTCGGGGCTCGGGATCGGGTACCCTGCCCTGGTGACATCGCACTGGTTGACGCCCGCGGCCGGCTTGATCCTAGGCTTGGGCCTCGTGGCGGGCTTGGCCGCCTGCTCTGGCGGCGACGGGGACGACCCGTCCGCCAGCCCCTCCCTCCCATCGTCCGAAGCGACTCCGTCGGCTTCGCCGGACCCGACTGCCGAAGCCAGTCCGGACGAAGGGGACGCCTCGGCCGAGCCGAGCCCGACGCCGACACCTGAGCCAATCGACCCGTCGAGCAGCCTTGACAACATAGTGGTTGACACGGCCTTCGGCGACCCGGCGGCCGTGACCGTTCCGGCTCCTTGGGCGATCGACAAGTCTCGCAACAAGGTCCTGAGCTACGGCAACGGGGCCACGGTGCCGTCAGGCGGCCTGGTCAAACTCGACTACGTCGGCGTCAACGGCCGGACCGGCGCGGTCTTCGACAGTTCTTTCGTGGCCGGCAGCCCGGTCACCTTCAACCTCAGCCAGGTCGTGGCCGGCTTCTCCAAGGGCTTGGCCGGCCAGCGCGTCGGCAGCCGGGTCCTCTTGGCGATGCCAGGCAGCGACGGCTACGACGGTTCTGACATGACGAGCATCGGCATCGAAGAAGGCGACAGCCTCGTCTTCGTCGTAGACATCATCGAGGCCCCTCTGAGCGCCCCCGCCGGCGAGCAGGTGGCCGCGGCCGCCGGTTTGCCTGTCGTCGGCGGCGAGACGGGCAAACCGACCCTGAGCCTGCCAGCCGGGGCCGTCTTCCCGACCGCTTTGACGGTCCAACCCGTTGTCCAGGGCGCGGGCGAGGCGGTCACGGCGGCCTCCCAAGTCCAGGTCAACTACACGGAATACGCCTGGAGCCCCGACGGCAACTTCCGCTTCATCCGCCAGACCTACGGCAATTCAGCCGTGGCAGGCGCTTTGTCTGGCACTATCGCGGCTTGGCAAGAAGGGCTGGTTGGAGTGACGCAGGGAAGCCGCGTCATCCTCGTCGCCCCGCCCGACCTGGCTTATCCCGAAGGGGCCGCGAAGATCGGTGTCGCCAAGGGTGACGCCTCAGTCTTCGTCGTCGACGTCCTCTTCGCCTGACCGGCGCCGCCACCTGGCCGGCGGTCTCAAGGCCGCGGCCGCAGCGAACTTGCCGTCGCCGCCGGGCGCGGGGTCGCAGGCCAAGCCAGCGTGTCCGAAGGTCTGGAGCGGCAGCCGCTGGCTGGGGGCAAAGTGTTTCGCAGGTCAAACCAGCGCGTCCGGGGCGGCGGGTTTCAACCCAGCCGGCCCGGCGGCGGCTAAGGCGGCCGTGTCCACGGTCCACTCGGCGGCGGGGATGCGGTCGAGGGCGAACCGCTCGACCAGATCGGCCGGCCGGACCGCCGCCTCCGGCACGTCCAAGCCCAGCGATCGGCCCAAGACGGCCGTGACCGACTCGGCGCTCCAGCCGGCGGCGGCCAGACGGCTGAGTCCGTCAGAGCCGTCCCGCTTGGCCAGCCGCCGTCCGCCCGGGCCGACTGCCAAGGGCAGATGCGCATACTCCGGCACGGGCCAGCCGAGTTGCTTCACCAGCCAGACTTGGCGCAAGCTGGTGACCAGGAGGTCGGCTCCCCGCAGCACCTGGTCGACGCCTTGGGCGGCGTCGTCTACGACGACGGCGAAGTTGTAGGCGAAGACGCCGTCGCCGCGGCGGAGCACGAAGTCATCGACGAAGCCAGTTTGATTTCCGGCCAGCTGGTCGGAGAAAGCCGCCGCCGCCCCGTCGGCCCGGACGCGCAAGGCGGCCGGCCGGCGGCGGCGCAACGAGGCCCGCTGGGCCGCGCTGAGGTCCCGGCAGGCGCCGGAATAAGGCTGGCCGCCGTCCGGCCCGTGCGGGGCTTGGGCGGCCGCCGCGATCTCCTTGCGTGAACAGAAACATTCATAAACCAGGCCGTCCAAGCGGGCCAACGCCGACTCGTAGAGCGCCGTCCGCTCCGACTGCCGGACCACTGGCCCGTCGTGGTTGAGGCCGAGCCTGGCCAGGTCGCGCAGTTGCCCTTCGGCGACCCCCGCCGCCGCGGCGGTCCGAGCCTGGTCGAGGTCTTCGATCCGGATGAGGAAATCCCGTCCGCTGGCCCGGGCGGCCAGCCAGGCCGCCAAAGCCGTCCGGAGGTTGCCGAGATGAAGGCGTGAGGTGGGCGTTGGGGCGAACCGTCCGGCCATGGCGCCTCCTTCAAGGAAAAGCGGGCCGCCTTTTCGCGGCGCCGGTTGCGGGCTTTTCAGCCTGGGGCCGCCCCTAGCCTGCCGCTGCTCTTGAGGATTGCGACGAGGCCGGTCACCCAGGCGAGAGCTAGCTGCTGACACGTGGGCGAAGCCTCAAGGCCAAATCGTTTTCCGACGGGGCCGTGACGCCGTCTCGGGCGCCTGGCGCGCAACCCTTCGCCTGCCTGAGCTTCCAGACGGGGCTGATCGTCACTTTAGCGGCCGGGAAACCAGTTGGCGCCGTGCCGGTCTGGCGGGCCTGGCCCGCCCGCGCTCTCTTGGCCGCCTACGCCGCGGCCGTGTCGGTCTGGCTGACCGCCGGCGGCCCGTGCCAAAATGAACCCGTCAGCCGCGACCCGACTTTTTCAGAACCTAGATTTCCAGACACAGCCATGGCCAAACGCAAATCCGAACGCCTCATCAACCTCGTCATCTGCCTCTTGGCGGCCCGCCGCCGCCTCACCCGCGAGCAGATCCGGCGCTCCGTCGAAGGCTACGCCGGCCTGACCGACGCGGCCTTCCTCCGGACCTTCGAACGCGACAAGGACGAATTGCGACGGCTCGGTGTGCCCATCGAGACCGGCCCGACCGACCCCTGGAGCGACGAGGCCGACGGCTACCGCATCCACCGTTCCGACTACGAACTGCCCGCCCTTGAGTTGACGGCCGCCGAATCAACCTTGCTTGGCCTGGCCGCCCCGGTTTGGCAGGGCGCCGCCCTCGGCCAGGCGACCGGGCGGGCCATCGCCAAGCTGCGGGCCGCCGGAGCCGAGATCGGCGGTGAACGGGTGGCCGCCGTCGCCCCCGCCCTGCCGACCCGCGAACCCGCCTTCGCCGCTTTCTGGCAGTCCTGGCTGACCCGCACCCCGATCCGCTTCTCCTACCACGGCAAGGACCGCGTCCTCGAACCGTGGCGGCTGCAACTGCGCCAGGGCAGTTGGTACGTCTTCGGCCGTGACCGGGCGGCGGGGCTGCGCTGCTACCGCCTGTCCCGCGTCGAGGGAGCCCCTGGCCTGCTGTCCGGCGAGGCCCCCTACGCGGCGGCCTCGGAAGACGAATTGGCCGAATACGCCCGCCTCGACGCTGAACCCAGCCCGGTCGGCGAGGCTCTGCTCGCCATCCGTCCGGACGCCGCCCCCGCTCTGCGCCGCCGCGGCCGGCCAACTGCCGCCGTCCCCGATGGACACGAGCCGGTCGCCGTCCCCGAAGGTTACGAGCCGGTCGCCGTCCCCTACAGCCGAGACTCTGAGGTTGTCGACGAAGCCTGCTCGGCTGGGGTCGGCGTCATCGTCCTTGGACCGCCGGGACTGCGGGTCCAAACATTGGAGCGCCTTCGCCAGGTCGCCGCCGCCGGCCAGGGCGCGTCTCCGGCCGGCCGTGGCCACTCGGCTGTCGGCCCGGCCGCGCCTTCTGCCGTCCTACCACCGGCGCCTTTTGCCGTGCCCGGCCGTTCCGGCTTCAACCCGGCTGCCCCCAACGCGGCGGCGGCTCAAACCCCGCACGGGCCGGTGGCTGCTCCCGACGGGAGCGCTGGCGCCTCGGCCGAGCAAGCCGCCCGCTTGCTCCTGCTCATCCCGTATTTCCAAAGCCGCCCCGGCCAATCCCTGGCCGAGGCCGCCGCCGCTTTCGACCTGCCACCCGACCAACTCCGCCGCGACCTTTCTGTGGCTTTCCTCTGCGGCTTGCCGGGCGGCCTGCCCGGCGACCTCATCGAGGTGGACCTTGAGGCGGTGGACGGCGACGGCCTCGTCTACCTCAGCAACGCCGAGGTCTTGCCTCGGCCCTTGTCTCTGCGCCCGGACGAAGCGATGGGCCTCAT
>JAIRXC010000214.1 GCA_031268515.1 Propionibacteriaceae bacterium | reverse complement strand
AGGCCCCGTCTGGCCAGCTCCGCCGCCACCGCGCGGGCCAAGCCGGCGGCGGCCTTGGCCATCAGCCGTCCGCTCGCCAGCTCCTCCCCGGCGGCCTGTTCGGCCTGGCGGACCTGTTCTGCCGTATGGATGGGTTTCACTGCTCCGCTCTCCCTAAAACCCCCTGGTTGCCAGAGGTCCGACAACTAAACCACTTATCTTGCCAGCGGCCCCGACCCCGGAAAACTG
Organism: Propionibacteriaceae bacterium; assembly: GCA_031268515.1. GTDB lineage: Bacteria > Actinomycetota > Actinomycetes > Propionibacteriales > Propionibacteriaceae > WQYJ01. The sequence goes on along the minus strand of JAIRXC010000214.1, from coordinate 12,356 downwards.
ACTTTTGGAACCTGTCTTCATGGCCCGGCCTCAAGACGCCGTTTCGCAGACCACGAAAGCGACGGCCAGGCCAGCGTCGTGGCTGATCGACAGATGCGTCCGGGCCACGCCGAGACGCTCAGCGGCGGCCGCCGCAGAACCCCGTAAAATAAAATATGGTTTTCCAGAGGCGTCGGTTGCCACCTCGGCGTCGTGCCAGCGGGCCGACGGACCGCCCAGAGCCTTTGCCAGCGCTTCCTTGGCGGCGAAACGAGCCGCCTGGCTCTCCGGGGGCACAGCCGCCTCGGCCTCGGTCAAAAGCCGGCGGACCAGCCCGGGGCGTCGGGCCGCCAGCGCCGTCCAGCGCTCGACCGGGCAAACATCCACACCGACGCCGACGATCACGGCCAGCCAGCCCGGCCGTCGCTAAGCCGCGTCCCGCACTCGCCGACAGCGGCGAAAACGCGGCGAAACTGCAAAACGCAATCGTCGGACACTGTCACTCGACCGTCACGGACTTGGCCAGATTGCGCGGCTGATCGACGTCGTGGCCGTTGAGTGTCGCGATCTCACAGGCGAAAAACTGCAGCGGGATGATCGCGACGAGCGGTTGGAAGAGGGTCGAGACGACGGGCAGCGAGATGACGTGATCGGCGTAGGGGACGGCCTCGACATCGCCCTCCTCGGCCAGCACGATCGTCCGCGCTCCCCGCGACCGCACCTCTTGGATGTTGGAGATGACCTTGTCGTGGAGCTGGTCGCGGCCCTGCGGCGGCACGACGGCGAAAATCGGCAAACCCGGTTCGACCAAAGCGATGGGCCCGTGTTTGAGTTCGCCGGCGGCGAAGCCCTCGGCGTGGAGATAGCTGATCTCCTTGAGTTTCAGGGCCCCTTCCAAGGCGACGGGATAGCCGACGTGGCGGCCGATGAACAAGACAGACGGCGCGTCCGCCAACTCGCGGGCCAGGTCGCCGACCTCGGCCAGCTTGGCCAGCACCTGCTCCATCTGAGCCGGCAAGGCCGACAATTCGGCCACAATCTGCCGGATCTCGTCCCCGTACTTGAGGCCGCGCTCCTGGGCCAGATAGAGGCCGAGGAGGTAGCAGGCGATGATCTGAGTCGTGAAACCCTTGGTCGAAGCGACGCCGATCTCCGGTCCGGCGCGGGTGTAGAGGACGGCGTCCGACTCGCGCGGGATGCTGGACCCGTTGGTGTTGCAGATCGCCACAACCGGGGCTTGCTGCTCACGCGCGTGCCGTATCGCCATTAGGGTGTCCGCCGTCTCCCCGGACTGAGAGATCGTCACGACGATGGTCGTGCGCGTGACGATGGGGTCGCGATAGCGGAACTCCGAGGCGATCTCGACCTCGCAGGGGATGCGGGTCCAGTGCTCGATGGCATATTTGGCGATCAGCCCCGCGTGGTAGGCCGTCCCGCAAGCCACGATGATGACCTTGTCGGCTAGGCGCAGCACGGCGGGGTCGATCCGCATCTCGTCGAGGCAGAGGGTCCCGTCGGGTCCGATCCGGCCGAGCAGGGTGTCGGCGGCGGCCTTCGGCTGCTCGTAGATCTCTTTGCGCATGAACCAGTCGTAGCCGCCCTTCTCGGCGGCGGAAAGATCCCAGGCGATGGCATACGGGCGGACGACAGCCGGCTCGCCCGTGAAAGTCAGGGCCGTGACAGAGTCGGCGGTGATCTCGACCACTTGGTCTTGGCCGAGTTCGATGGCCTCCTTTGTGTAGCCGATGAAACTGGCCACGTCGGAGGCGACAAAGGCCTCGCCTTGGCCGACCCCGACGACCAGAGGCGAGTTCCGGCGGGCGGCGACGATCCGGCCGGGCTGGGCCAGGTCGAAGGCGACGAGTGTGAAGGCGCCTTGGAGGCGGCCGCAAACCTCCCGCATGGCGTCGAGCAGGCTGGGATTCCGCTCGACCGCCCGGCCGAGGAGGTGGGCCGCCGCCTCCGAGTCGGTTTCGGAGACGAAGCGCACGCCGTCGGCTTCCAGCTCTTCTCTGAGGGCCGCGTGGTTTTCAATGATGCCGTTGTGGACGAGGGCGACACGGCCGTTGTAGGACAGGTGGGGGTGGGCGTTGACGTCCGTCGGCGCGCCGTGGGTGGCCCAGCGGGTGTGGCCGAGGCCTTGGCGGCTGTCCGGCAAAGCCTCGGCGGCCAACTCGGCTTCGAGGTTGGCCAGCTTGCCGGCCTTCTTCCGCAGGCTGATCCGCCCGTCCGCCACGACCGCGACGCCCGCCGAGTCATAGCCGCGGTACTCCATGCGCCGCAGCCCCTCTACGACAACCGTCGCAGCGGAGCGCGGACCAACGTATCCCACAATGCCGCACATGGGCTTGATCCTAACCGGCCCCGCCGCCGGCCGGCGACACCCTAACCGGCCCCGCCGTCTTGCGCGCAGCCGTTTGGACTGGAAGTCTGATGGCCGTTTCGGATGCCCGCGTTCCCACCGAGGAGTGACCATGGCCGCTGACCTTGCCCCCGACGACGCTCCCTTCGGCCCCTACCTTCTGCTCCAGCGCCCGCACTGGGCCGAGTTGGCCCGCGCCCGGAAACTGGAGCTGACAGAAGCGGCGCTCGAGCAGATACGCGCCATCGGCGACCCCATCTCCCTCGACCAGGTCCGCCAGGTCTATCTGCCCTTGACCGAGCTCGTCAACGTATATTTCGACCACTTCGGCAACCTCAACCGCCACTCCAATTGGTACCTCGGGCTGCGCGAGCAGCCCACCCCCTTCGTCATCGGCGTGGCCGGTTCGGTCGCCGTCGGCAAGTCCACCACCGCGCGCCTCCTGCGCGAGCTGCTCTCCCACGGCCACCCGGCCCGCCGCGTAGACCTCGTGACGACCGACGGCTTCCTTTTGCCCAACGCCGAGTTGGAACGCCTGGGCCTCATGGAACGCAAGGGCTTCCCCGAGTCCTACGACCAAGCCGCCTTGCTGCGTTTCATCATGGACGTCAAGTCGGGCCGGCCGGAGGCGACGGTCCCGGTCTATTCCCACCTGCGCTACGACATCCTGCCCGGCCAACGCGCTGTCATCCGGCAGCCCGACATCCTCATCGTCGAGGGCCTCAACGTCCTCCAACCCGCCCGCCCCCGACCCGACGGCCGGACCGGCTTGGCGGTAGGCGATTTCTTCGATTTCAGCGTCTACGTGGATGCCCCCGACACGGCTGTCCGACAGTGGTTCCTCGACCGTTTCCGGCAGCTGAGGCTGACCGCCTTCACCGACCCCGGCTCGTATTTCAGCCGCTTCGCGGCCGTTCCAGAAGCCGAAGCGATGGAACTGGCCTTCCGGACCTGGGACCAAATCAACGGCGTCAACCTGGCGGTCAACATCAAACCGACCCGGGGGCGGGCCACGGTCGTCATCGGCAAGGGCCCCGACCACAGCGTCGAATGGGTGCGGATACGGCGAGTCTGAAGGCGGCCGAGGAAGGCTCAAGCGGCCAAATCGGCGTAACCGCAGGGCCTTTTCGCTGCCGGCGGCGGCGCCTGAGGGACGGGGAAGGCGCAATCGGCTGACAGGAGTTCAGGGGTTGGCTGACAGCGGCTTAGGACAGGGCAAGACGGCGTTTTAGGACCTCGACCAAGACGCCCGCCACCTCATCGGCCTCCTCGGCCGTCGGGGCCTCGACCATGACCCGGACCACCGGTTCGGTCCCCGAGGGACGCAGAAGCAAGCGGCCATGGCTGCCAAGGCGGGCCGCCGCTGCCTTGGCTGCCACGTTGACCTCGGGGTCGAGGTTGACGCGGGCACGGTCGAGGTCTGGGACGGACACGCTGACTTGGGGCAAGCGGGTCACGACGCCGGCCAGATCCGCCAGGCGCCGCTTTGTCGCAGCCACCCGGGCCGCCACGTGGAGGCCCGTCAGCACGCCGTCGCCCGTTGTCGCATAGTCGCTCAAGATGATGTGCCCCGACTGCTCTCCACCCAATGTGAAATTGTTTTCGTTCATGGTTTCGAGGACGTAGCGGTCACCGACCTTCGTCAGGTCCACGGCGATCCCGGCCGCCCGCATCGCCTGGATGAAGCCAAGGTTGCTCATGACGGTGGCGACGACCGTGTCGAGGTGGAGACGGCCTTCCTCGCGCAAGGCGAGGGCCAAGATGGCGAGGAGCTGGTCCCCGTCCACAACCGCCCCCGTGTGGTCGACCATGAGGCAGCGGTCGGCGTCTCCGTCGACCGCGATCCCGAAATCAGCTCCAGCGGCTGTCACAGCCTGTCTCAGCGCTTCTGGATGGGTCGCGCCGCAGCTGTCGTTGATGTTGAGGCCGTCGGGGCTGGCGGCGATGAGGGAGACCTCGGCGCCAGCCGCGCGCAGCGCCGCGGGAGCAGTCCGATAAGCCGCTCCGTTGGCCGCATCCACGACGATCCGCTGGCCGGCCAGGCAACCGGCGGGCACGCTGCCAGACAGGTGGGCGATGTAGGCGTCGATGGCGCCGGGGTCATCTGCCACCCGTCCGACGTCGGCCCCCGTCGGGCGGGACAGCCGGCTGGGCGCCTCGTATTCGGATTGGATCAAATCCTCGACATCGTCGGGCAGCTTGACGCCGCCGCGGGAGAAGAACTTGATGCCGTTGTCCGGCATTGGGTTGTGAGAAGCCGACAGCATGACGCCGAGCGCCGCTCCCCGCTCGGCCACGAGCCAGGCCATGCCTGGGGTGGGGACGACGCCGACCCTGATGACGTCGACGCCGGCGCCGGCCAGACCGGCCGTCACGGCGGCTTCGAGGAACTCGCCGGAGGCGCGCGTGTCGCGTCCGACCAGCGCCTGGAGGCGGCCGCCGTGGCCGGCTCCGAGGACATGGGCGGCAGCGGCGGCCAGCCCCAGGGCGAGTGGGGCCGTCAGCTTCTCGCCGTTAGCCAAGCCGCGGACGCCGTCCGTGCCGAACAGGCGTCCCACGGGTCAGCGCTTCGAATACTGCGGAGCCTTGCGGGCCTTCTTGAGGCCGGCCTTCTTGCGTTCCTTGACGCGGGAATCGCGGGTCAACATGCCGGCTTTCTTGAGGGACGCGCGGGAAGCTTCCTCGTCGGCGGCGTTGAGGGCGCGGGCGATGCCAAGGCGCAAGGCCCCAGCCTGGCCGGTCACGCCGCCGCCGCCGAGGCGTGCGAAGACATCGTAAAGCCCTGTCACCGCAGCCGTCTCAAAGGGTTCTTTGACTTCCTGCTGGTGGAGCTTGTTGGGGAAGTAATCCTCCAGAGAGCGGCCGTTGACGGACCACTGGCCGGAACCGGGGACGAGGCGGACTCGGGCGATGGCTTCCTTGCGGCGGCCGGTGCCGTAGCTGTTTTGGACGATGGCCGGGCGGCCACCTGGCTGCACGGGGCTGGGATTCGCCTCCGAGCGATACGAGATGACGCGGTTCTGCTCATCGGTGAAGCCAACGTAAGTGTTGTCCTCTTCCTGGATCGGCGTCTCGGTCACGGTCTCAGTCACTGGTTGGCCTCACAACTTTCACTGGGCGATCTGGGTGATGGCAAAGGGTTTGGGCTGCTGCGCCGCGTGCGGGTGTTCCGGGCCGGCGTAGACCTTGAGCTTGCCCAAGAGCCGACGGCTCAGCTTGTTCTTCGGCAACATGCCCCAGACAGCGCGTTCGACGGCCTTGCGGGGATCGGACGCGAGGAGGGCGCCGTAGGAAACGGCGCGCAGGCCGCCCGGATAACCGGAATGCCGGACCGCCAACTTGTCGGTCCGCTTATGCCCGGTCAGGGCGATCTTGCCGGCGTTGACGACGACGACGAAATCGCCGACATCGACGTGCGGCGCGAAGACCGGCTTGTGCTTGCCGCGCAGGAGCGTGGCGCAGGTGACGGCGAGCCGGCCCAGCACGACGTCCTCGGCGTCGATGACGTGCCAGTTACGGGGCACTGCCCCAGGCTTCGGGCTGTAGGTAGACACGCTTCAGACCTAACTTCCTCATGCGTTGACCGAACGATGACGCGAGCGCTCCTAAGACGCGGCCAGCCGAAGCGGCCGCAAAGGCGGAGCGCAGCGACCGCACATGCTACCCGTGACGACGGCATCCGGTCAAAGCGAGGGCTCGGAAACCGGTGAAGCCACGGCCGTCAGGCGCTTGGCCTTCAGTAATGGACCTCGACTTTGGTGCCGAGCGGCGCCCAATCGTAAACCGCTTTGGAGTCGGCGGTTTTCATGTTGACGCAGCCGTGCGAGACCCTCCTGCCCCAGCCGTTCGGCTCGTTCCAGGGAGCCGAGTGGAAGGCGATGTCGGAGTTGAAATACGACACCCAGTCCGTCGGGGAGACGTAAGGATCTTCGGGCGGCCCACGCATGACCTGGTGGTCGTACTTGAGGTAGATGTAGAAGACGCCGTCCGTGGTCTCGTATTTGCCGCCCGCCCCGATCGAGACGAGGAAGGAACGGACCGCTGTCGTCCCCTCGTAGAGGGTGACTGTGAAATTTGACTTGTTGATGTCGATCCACTTGGCGCCGTTGGGCTCGCCGTAGTTCTGAGGCGGTTCCTTGGTGATCTCCTCGAAGGGGACGACTTCGACCGACGCCGTGACCGCGGCGTCGCGGCCTTCTTCCAGGGCCGCCGTGACCGCGGCCAAGGCAGAGGCCGGATCGGTCATCTTGGTGCCGTCGATGCCCCACTCGACGATGTCGATGACGTTTGTCGTGCCGGGATAGACCAAGGTGGTCTGAGGACGCATGGCGACAGTCAGGGCCTCGGCCAGCAGCGCCGGCAGTTCAGCTTCGATTTTGGCCTTGTCAACCTTGAGCTCGACCTCTCCGTCGACCGGTTGAGGTTGGACCACAGTCCAAGCCGCGATGAGGGCGGCGGGGATCTGGTAGCTGCGGGCGGCCAGGCCTTTCATGCCGTTGTCGATGACGATGGAAAGGCCGAGACGGGCGTTGGCGGCGTTGGCGGCGGCCTCGGCGGCGGCGTCGCTGATCTGGGGCAGGTCGGGCTTCACCGTAAGGGTCAGGGGGGCGAGGGCGTCAGAGCCGTCGGCGGCGTAGTGGCCGAGGGCGGCGAGCAGTGGCGCCGTGTCGACCGTCTGGCCTGTGTGGCCGGGGGTGACGACGAAGCGGCCAGCCGCCTCGTCGTATGCGACCCGCGGCTCGGCGGCGGCGCTGGCCGCGCTGACGAACCTGTCGTCGAGGTAGTACTGAAGGGCGCTTTCGTCCACGTGCAACGCGAGGGAGGCGGTCTTGGGGACGAAGGGGTTGTAGGCAGACCAGAAGGCGGCGCCACGGCCTTGGGCCAAGGCGGCGTCGCTGGAGCGGGCGGCGTCGACCGTGACGCCGAGGTCGCGGCCGGTCGCCTCGACGGTCTTGCCGGAGACTGTCAGGGGGAGGCGGAGTTTTTGCCCGATGGCGGCGGCCGTGTTCTTGAGTTGGACGGCGTCCTGCCCGGCCACTCTTTCGCCCGCCAAGGTGACGCCGGGTTTTGCCCGCTCGCCGTAGTAGGCGGCGGCGAAGACAGCCGCGCCGGCCAGGGCGGCGACGATGACGACGGCCAAGCTGACCAGGACGACAGTCTTGGCCCTGCGGCGGCCAGGCTTGGGAGCGGGGGGAATCGGCGCGGCGGCGACCGGGAGGGAATCATCGGCGACGGCCGTAGTGGCCTCAGGCGCGGCGGCGCTGTCAGGGGCGGCCAGCGGGGCTTCAGCCGGAGCGGCGGCTTCAACACCAGCGGGAGAAACGGCCGGCACGTCCTCAACCCCAGCCGCAGCCGGCGCAGCCTCAGCGGCGAGCTCGGAGACAACCAGCGGAGCCTCAGCCGGGACGACGGCTTCAACGCCAGCCGGAGAAACGGCCGGCACGTCCTCAACCCCAGCCGCAGCCGGCGCAATCTCAGGCCCGGCGGCGCTCTCAGCGCCAGCTGCCGGAGCCTCAGCGGGAACGGCGACCGCAGCCGCGGCAAGTGGGATCTCAGACGAGGCGGCGGCTTCAACAGCCGGCAAGCCCTCAGGCGCGGCCGGCGTGGCGCCAGGCGGGGCGACAGCCGCGACGGCTGGCGTGTCCGCGGCAGTTGGCAAAGCGGCGGCTGGCAGCGGGCTGGACCCGTCGCCGTCAGACGCGGCGGCGACGGGCGCCGCAGGATCAATGCCAGCAGTGACGCCGGCGTCGGCGGAGGCAGCCCAAGCCGGGAAATAGGCGGCCGCAGAATCCGGCGCGAAACCTTCGGTCAGCGCGGCCGGCCCGGTCTCCAGAGGAACGGTCCCGGCGGCGGAAACGGGGCCGTCAGCCCCGGGGAGCCCTGTCGCGGGCGTAGACGGATCAAGGGAAGGCGTCGATGACGGCTTCCCTTCCTCAGACCTCGTCGTGTCGGTTGAGTTCACCAGCTTCTTCCACAAGATCCATACGCGGGTGTGTGCTCACACGTGCGCTCACACGTGTTAAGGTCGGCAGCATCCTACCTCATGGGGCGTGGTTCTTTTGCGCGCCCGCGTGCCGTGCCACCGTCGGCCTTGCGGCCCCCGCTGGCGAAACGGCCCCAGGCTGACACCCGCCCGGCAAGCCCTGTGGCCATCGGGCCGCGGCGCCTTTCCGACCGATTTCCAGGCCGTTTGCGGTTGCCTGATCGACTCCGGCATGGCAGGGTTGCGTGCCATGGGTTCATCGGTGAATGCCTCGGGGGTCTCTCTCCTCCGCAATGTCGTCCTCGTCGGTTCGAACGGGTCGGGTAAGACCACCCTCTTCGAGCACCTCATCAAGTCTCGCGTCCCGGCCTACAGGGGCGACAAGGCCGATCCGGAGCGGGCCGCCGCCTTGGCGGTGGCTGCCATCAAGGTCGGCTCCGTCACGGTGACGCTTCTCGACGCCCCTGGCCACCCCGATTTCGTGGGCGAACTGCGGGCCGGACTGCGCGGGGCGGACGGGGCGATCTTCGTCGTCTCAGCCTCGGACGGCATCGACGCGGCCACCGAGGCCTTGTGGCAGGAGTGCGACGCGGCGGGGCTGCCCCGCGGCATCGCCTTGACCAAGCTGGACGACGGCCGGACCGACTTCGCCGACGCCCTCGACAGCCTCCAGACGGCTTGGGGCCAAGCCGTGCAGCCCGCGTATGTCCCTTTGACGCAAGACAGCAAGATCACCGGCAACCTCTCACTGGTCTCGCAGTCGGTCCACGACTACGCCAGCGGCACGAGGACACGCCGTGACGCCACGGCCGACGAGTTGGCGACGATCGCCGATTATCGCAACGCCCTTGTCGAAGGCATCATCCAAGAGTCCGAGGACGACGACCTCATGGACCGCTACCTCGAAGGCGGCGAGCTCAAAGAAGAAGAGCTCATCGCAGACCTCATGAAGGCAATTTACAAAGGCAATTTTTATCCTGTCGTGCCCGTCAGTTCTCTCGACGACGTCGGCCTCGAAGAGCTGCTGACCGTCATCAAGAATTCTTTCCCGGTGCCCGCCCGCCACCGCCTGCTCGTCTCGGTCCCCAAAAATGGCGTGGTCGAGGCGGCCGAAGCCGAAATCGGAGACCCCGACGGCCCCTTGCTGGCCCAAGTCATCCGCACCACCTCCGACCAATTCGCCGGCCGGCTCTCCCTCATCCGAGTCTTCTCCGGCTCCCTCAAGGCCGACGACCTCATCACGGTGTCGGGGCGCCGCAGCCTTTTCACAGGCCGGACGGACCCCGCCCACCTGGACCACGACGACGTGGAGAAGGCCGGGCCGCTGTCGGTCCCCGACGGCGTCGAGACGAAACCAATCACCCAGATCAGCGCCGGCCAGATCGCCTACGTCGGCAAGCTCAGCCGAGCCGAAACCTCAGACACCTTGTCTTCTAGAGACAAGCCCGCCTTGGCGAACCCTTGGAAACTGCCAGAACCGCTCTTGCCAATCGCCGTCGTCGCAGCCACGCGGAACGACGACGACAAGCTGCCGACGGCGCTGGCTCGCCTGGCGGTCGAAGACACGACGGTCCGGGTCGAGCGCTCGGCCACAGACCAAACCATCTTGTGGACGATGGGGCAAGCCCACGGTGACTTGTTGCTGAACCGGTTGAAGAACCGCTACGGCGTCAACGTCGCCCAGCAACCCATCAAAGTCGCCTACCGGGAGACTTTCGTCGCCGCGTCGGCCGGCCTCGGCCGCCACGTCAAGCAGTCGGGCGGCCACGGCCAATACGCGGTCTGCAACCTGGAAGTTGAGCCGCTGGAACGCGGCGGCGGCTTCGAATTCGCGGACCAGGTGGTCGGCGGGGCGGTCCCGCGCCAATTCATCCCGTCCGTTGAAAAGGGCGTCCGAACGCAGTTGGACAAGGGCGTTTTGGCTGGCTACCCCCTGGTCGACGTCCGAGTCCGGCTGGTCGACGGCAAGTCCCACTCGGTCGACTCGTCCGACATGGCCTTCCAGTTAGCCGGCTCCCTCGGCCTGCGCGAAGCCGCCAAACCCGGCAAGTGCGCGCTGTTGGAACCGATCGACCTTGTGACCATCACGGTCGGCGAACAATATCTCGGAGCCGTCATGACGGACATCTCGGGCCGGCGCGGCCAGATGCTCGGCTCTGACTCCGACGGCGGCCACCACGCCGTCATCCGGGCGCTCATCCCCCAAAGCGAGCTGGCGAAATACGCCATCGACCTGCGTGGCCTGGCCCAGGGCACAGGGACGTTCCAGCGTGAATTCCACGGTTATGACCTGCTGCCCCAGCAGTTGGCCGACGCGGTCATCGCCGCCGCTAAAGAAAACAAGTAAAGGGACGCCAGCTTCCAGCCGGGGTTAAAGTTAGGGCCGTGAACGCCGCCGCGACTGACCTGGCCCAGCCGATCACGTCCTTCGTCCGTCGCAGCCCTCGGATGACTGCGGCGCAGCGGCGCTGGCTGGACTTGGACGGCCCCCGCTACCTCCTTGGCCTTGAGCGGTCCGGCCACGCCGCCGCGATCCCTCCCCAACCGCCCCTTGATCTCCGCCGCGTCTTCGGACGAGGTGGCGACCTCATCGTCGAAATCGGCTGCGGCCACGGTGAGGCCTTGGCCGCGGCGGCCGTCGGACACCCCGATGTCAACTACATCGGTTTTGAAGTCTTCGAGGCTGGCTTGGCGGCGGCTGTCGGAGCCTTGGCGGCAGTCGAATCCGACAACGTCCGCTTGGTGGCCGGCGACGGCGTCGAAGGGCTGCGCCACCTCCTAGGACCCAGTTCCTGCGCCGAGATCTGGGTCTTCTTCCCCGACCCTTGGCCCAAGGCCCGCCATCGCAAGCGCCGCCTCGTCTCCCCCGCTTTCGCCCGCTTGGCCGCCAGCCGTCTGCGCGTAGGCGGCCGTCTGCGCCTTGCCACGGACTGGCCGGACTACGCCTTGGCCATGGCCGCGGTCCTCGACGCCGACCCCGCCTACATCCGCCGGCCCGGGGGCCGGGGCGAACGGCCGGTCACGAAATACGAAGCCCGCGGCTTGGCCCAAGGCAACATTGTCTGCGAGCTCGTCTACGAACGGCTGCCGCCGGCCGCCGGCCCGAAAGCGGCGGCTCCGGCCAACCCGGCCAGCCCGGCGGAACCGGTTCGCGCGCCTATCCCGCCACCGTCTAAAGCAGCGGCCCGCCGCAGCGCGGAATCGATTGCCGGCCTGGCGGTTTCCGGCCAGTTGGAAGGACGACGGAGTCCGGACAGTTCCGAACAGCGGCAAGGAGAGCCCCGATGAGCGAACAGGCCCGTGTCCGGCTCGACCTGGCCTACGACGGCGCCGCTTTCGCCGGCTGGGCCAAGCAGCCGGGTTTGCGTACGGTCCAAGGAGTCTTGGAGGAGCGGACCGGCCAGCTCCTACGGCTGCCTGAGCCAGCCATCCTGACCGTGGCGGGGCGGACCGACGCAGGGGTCCACGCCCGCGGCCAGGTCTGCCACCTTGACGTGCCCCGCCTCGTTTCCTCCAGCCGGGGCGCTGCCCTCACGGCGGTCGAGGCGCTCCGCCGCTGGCTGCCCCGCGCCTTGCCGGCCGACATCGCCCTCCGAGGGGCCGCTTGGGCGCCGTCTGGTTTCGACGCCCGTTTCTCCGCGCTCTGGCGCCGTTACGTCTACCGCCTCTGCGACGATCCCGAAGGCTACGACCCGCTGGCCCGCGGCCACACCGTCTCGCTCCGCGGCGGCCTCGACGTGGCGGCCATGGCCGCCGCCGGATCAGCTTTGCTCGGCCTCCACGACTTCGCCGCCTTCTGCCGCGCCCGGCCGGGAGCGACATCGGTCCGCCGCCTCCTCGCCGTCGAACCGCGCCGGACCGGGCCGGGCCGCGTCGAGGTCGAAGTGACGGCCGACGCCTTCTGCCATTCCATGGTGCGATCCATCGTCGGGGCCTTGGCCGCCGTCGGCCAGGGCCGCCGTGACGCCGCCTGGCTAGCCAGCCTCGTCGGACGCGCCGAACGGGCGGGCGACGTGCCGGTCTTGGCCGCCG